>JAFAUH010000181.1 GCA_019243445.1 Streptomycetaceae bacterium
GGGACGGCCGGAAGAAGTACTGCGACTTCCCGAGGACGTGCCGCAGCACGTCTCCGAGGAGCGGATGCTGGGGCTGGCCGGTGGCGAGGGTGTGGGTGAGGAGGCGTTGCTGCGTGAGCTGCGGGTCGAAGCGCGACCCGGATCGGAAGCTGCGCAGTACACGCTGCACGGCACGGATGCCGCGCTGCGGCGGTTCGGTCTCGGGCGGGTGCCCGAGGGCATGGCCGGGGAGTCGCGGCCGGCCTTCACTCTTGTCGATCAGGGCACGGGAGCCCGCTTCCACTACAGCCTCGGCGCAGGCTCCGAGGCGCGCCTGGTGTCGCGGGATGTGCCGTTGTCCTTGGCGCAGCGGGATCTGCTCGAGTTGGTCAATCATGATGTGGCTTTCTTGCGTACCGATTTGCGTATTGAGGCTGTTGGTGGTCATGGCATTGAGGTGGTTGATGCGAGGGGCAGGGCGCTGGAGGGTCTGCTGGCGGAGAAGCTGGGTGATGGCCGGGTTGTTTTGAGGCGTGTGGATGCTGAGGAGGAGATGCCGGCGCGGGTTGTGCTCGATGGTCAGGATCATCGGGTGCTGGAGGTTGAGCGTGTCGAGCGGTCGGTGGGTGGGCCGGCGCTGGATCCGGAGCTTGCGGCTTTGATGAAGAACGAGGGGTTGCATGCGCCGTTTATGCCGCAGGGTGAGGTCGGGCCTGTGGGGCTGAGGGGGAAGGCTCTTCAGGAGTACCGGCGGGAGATGGCGGCTTATGCCCGGGACAAGAAGTCCGGTCAGTCGTTGACGGACTTGTCGCCGGATGTTCCTGGTGGCAGGAGGCCGGAGAAGCTCATTGGGACCGTGATCGGGGAGGAGGTGGTTTTGCGTGATGAGCGGTTGAGCGTGCCGGGGTTGCGGGGGGTGCGGATGTGGATCGGTGTGCCCGAGGCGCAGGCCGGGGTGGATGCCGGAAGGCTGTCGGAGCACTCTCATGCGGTGTTGATGGACGAGGCCAGTGGGGTGGCGCTGACCGACAGTGAGGTGGTGTTGCGGCAGGACGGTGGCTTTACCATCACCGATTCCTGGGGCGACAGTTGGAGTTTGGATGCGCAGTTGCGGGGCGAGAGCCGGCAGGTGCGGTTGCCTGGTTTCGGTATGGAGGAAGAGTATCTGCGTTTTGATCTGACCGGGCGGGAGCTTCCTGTTCTTCACGATGGTGCTTTGGCGCAGGGCACGCTGGTTGTTGAGCATGTCCGGGACGAGGCCGGGGTGCTTGCCGAGGTTGTGGTGCGTTTGCGTGAGGGTGTGATCACTTGGCGTTATGACGCGCATGGTGATTTGCTTGAGGCCGGGCCGCTGCTGCTTACCGGTGATGCTGCTGCGTGGTCGATGCAGGGTCTGAGTGTGTTGTTCCGTCAGGGGTCGGCTGTTGAGGGTGGGTCTGCCAAGCTCACTGTCGAACTCCTGGGTGCTTCCCATGCTTCCTTTGCTGTCGTGCCGTTGGCGGAGAGGATCGCGCCTGGTCTGCCGCGTGGCTTTGCTCTTACCGATCCTGTGACCGGTCTGCGCTGGGTGGCGGATGGTGATGCCCATATTGCCCATCCGGGCGAGGCGGTCGACAGCGGTGTGGGGGTTGCTGACCATGCGGAGGTCTCTCAGAAGCTGCCGTTCGAGGGTGATGCGCCGCGTTTGGGTCTGAGTGGTTTGCAGGGCGGGCAGGAGGTGAGGTTTGAGTCGCTGCCGTTGAGTTTGCATGCCCGGCAGGAGTTCGAGGCGCTCTTGCGGGAGAGCCGGATGTCGGGGCTCGGCGCGGAGTCCGAGCTGGCGAGGAGTGGCGAAACCGTCGATATGTCGTTGATGAAGGGCTTCGATGAGCTGAAGCACTTCCTTGACACTCTCGCCGGTTTGGAGCACCGGCTCACTCCGGAGGGGCTCACCCCTTTGCATGCTGAGCAGTTCATCGCGGATGCGCGTCGTGCTGTGTTCAGCCGCAATCTGGATCCGAATCTGCTTCAAGAGGGTCTGCCCGATGTGCGGCGTGCGGCCTTGGCGGCTTTGGATTCCGAGCGGCTCGGTCACAGTGTCGTCGGTGGTCTGGCACGCCAGGTTCTCGATGCCCATCTTGCGGCGCTTGCCGGTGAGGACTCCCGTCTGCCTGCGCTCAGCGGCTTTACCGTCATCGGCAGGGAGGAGGGCGGTCACCGGATCGTCGATGACATCACCGGGCTCGGCTTCACCGTCACCGACAGGGAAAGCGGCGGTTGGCGGGTCGTTGAGGACAACACCAAACTCGGTGTCGAGTACGACCACGAGCACTACCTGGTCGCCCGCGACATCCTTCTCGAGCACGAGCATCTGCCCGAGGAGATGAGCGGTCTGCAAGCCACCATCCACTACAGCGAAGGGATCCCCACCTACCACCCGACCGGCGATCCCCAACTCCTCGAGCGCTACCACATCGCCGCTCCCGACCCCGAGCTCGTGGACAGGTCGGCGGTTGCCAACAAGCCCCAGCCGTCGTTCCAGATCGTCGACGCCAAGGACCCCGAGCTCGGCCACCGCTACCACTTCACCGGCGACGGCACACACACCCACACCGACCTGCGGCTCGAGGCGAGCTTGGGCTACTTGCGCTATGACGCGGGCGAGGTGGGCGGCGCTCCCGAGCTTTTCGACGCCTTCGGTACGCCGGTCGGAGAAGACGGCATGTGGAGCCGTATGGAGCTCCTCCCCGGCGACCGTGTCGCCCTGATCTCGGTGTACCCGACCCCGGGGCGGCCCTTCGAGCGGACCGTTGTCAGCTCCCGCACCGGCCGCGTCGTCGAAGAGCGCGTGGGCGTGCCCGGCGAGCGCGGCGACCTGCTCGGCGCGTACTGGAAGATCGACCACGAGACGAAGACCGCCGTCCGTCTTGACGTCGGTATCGAAAAGAACTCGCTCACCGGCGAGGAAAAGGAGATCGAGTACCTGCTCAAGGGCGAGCTCAACACCGCGCGCGTCGAAACCGAGCAGGACGGCGGCATCATCCTGCGCAGCACACAGGACAACCGCATCCTCTTCCCGCATTCCGACTCGGTGGCGGTCGCGACGGTCGCACAGACCCGCCTGCGCGCGGACCAACTGGATGCGCTCAAGGGGCTGTACCGCGTGCCGGAGGCAGCGCGGCGTGAGGCGTACGAGGCGCTGCTGGCGGACGCGAAAACCGCGGTGCAGCTGCACGCGGCCGGTCCGGCCCCGGCAGAGATCTCCGAGCACGCCGGCTTTACGGTCACCCCCCTTCCGGACGGCGGGCGTCTGGTGGAGCACCAGGCGACCGGGTTGCACACGGAGTTCAAACAGTTCGACGGGCAGTGGCGCTGGGTCTCCCGCGAGTACTGGCCGGTCGACCAGCCGCAGATCATGGACGGGCTCAAGGCCGTCATCACCCGCACCTGGGACAACACCGGGCACGAGGTGCTCTCGCACTGGTTCGAGGGCAGGCCCGGCGCGGAAGCGCGCTTCGACGTGACGGTCGTCCCCGAGGGCACGCCGGAGGCAGCGCTCGGCCATTTCGCCGCCGTGGACGTGGTGCACGGTCACCGCTTCTATTTCAACGCCGACTTCGCGCACACCGTGCGCGACACCTGGATCCACGGCGACTTCGGCTACATACGCCGCGACGTGCGCGACGCGGGAGCGTCGCTTCAGCTTGTCGACGCAGGCGGCCAGATGCGGGAGGGCTGGCGTGCCAAGCCGCAGGGCAAGGATTGGGTCGAGCTGAAACCGGCCAGTGGCCAGGACGCGAAGTACGTACACCTGGTGGCCAATGTGCACGACGGGAGCCTGCGGGATCTGCGGGTGCGGAACATGGACTGGCAGATCGCTCCCCACCCGGCGCTCGCCCCCAGCAGGTACCGCTTCTCCGACGGCTGGCAGGATCTGCGACTCGAAGGGTCCATCGACGCCCCCGGCCTGCGGCTGGTCAACAAGGACGGCAACACCGTAGCTGTGCCCGGCCAGTTCACCAGGGACGCCAATGGTCTGACAGTGCGAGTGCCCGTGGCCGGCATGCCGGGCCATGCCCCGGCGGAGTACCGGTTCGGCAACGGCGGCGTCGGGCTGCTGCACACCTCGCTGCCGCTGAACGCGGAGCACAACCTGCTGATCGCGAAGGACCGCCTGATGGTGGTCGACGCCTCCGGCCGGGTGCGGGAGGGCTGGGCGGCTGAGCCACTGGATGGCGCACGGATCGCCATCACGCCCCTTGAGCCGCCGCACGGGCTGCCGATGGGCACCATTCTCGACGCCCGGAATGGGCGGCGGTTGCAGGAGGACTTCCCGGCCTTCGGTGAGGGCGGCGAGCCCATCGGCTCCTGGCACGTCGACCTCATCCGGCAGGAGGCCGAACTGCATAACATGAGCGGTGGTGTCGTCCGCACGGCCCAGGTCGGCGTCGGGGAGGACGGCGCGACCTGGAAGCTGGTGGAGCGCGGTGAGGACGGGAACGTCCTGGCCGACAGTTCCCAGATGGAACAGCTCTGGCGCGACCTGGCATCCCAGCAGGCAGAATCGGTGCGACTGGAGACGCCCGAAGCAGTCTCCGCGATCATCTCTGACGAACTGCATGCACCGCAGACCGCAGGGGAGATCCACCCGGTCGGCACACATCGGATCGAGGAGCTGGGCAGCCCGGTCTCCCCGGCACCCGCGCATCCGCAACTCCGGGGGAAGGCCCCGCAGAACCTGGATCACAACCGTTTGCTCGACCATGCGGCTGCTGCGGTGATGGGATGGAGGGAGTCGGAGGGGGCGTCGCGGGGCGCACACATCGAAGGCTTCACGATCGAGTCGCTCTCCAACGACCGCATTGCCACGATCCATGAAGCGACCGGACTGCGCATGGAGTTCGACCGGCAGCTCAATTGGACCTCGCGTGAGTTCCTGCTGGGGCAGGCCCCGCCGGAGATGAGCGCGGTGAAGGTGGCTGCCACCCGCGAGCGGGAGGGTGCGCCACTGTCGTACCGGTTGGCGCATGTGTCCGAATCGGGAACCACAGCACGGTTCGAGATCCGGACGCTGGATACCACGGGGAGGCGGCCGGAGCAGTTCGAGATCGTTGACGGGATGCACCGCCACCGGTATGTCTTCGGTCAGGACGCAGTAGTGACGTCCCGTCAGATTCATTTGCGTGGTGGACTGGACCGCTACGCGCGGATCGACAGCACGGCGCGCCCGGGAGAGCAACTGCCGGTGCTCAAGCCGAACGGCGAGCCGTCGCAGGACTGGAACGCGTGGCTGACAGACGAGGGGCGGGTGAAGCTGGTGCGTTCCGATGCACCGGCCGACTCCCTCGATCGCCTGGAGTTCGATGCCCATTCCGGTGAGTTCCTGAAGGAGGTCGAGAGCGGCGAGGCTCCGCTGACCGGTGCCGGCCTGGAGCTGGGCCTGTTCCGTGGCGAGAGGGCTGACGCACCGGGGTACTTCCCGGAGAGGGCCGGCAACCTCGTTCTTGAGGAGCACAACGCCGAGGGCGCGGTCGTCGCCCACACCGTCTTCCTCCGCGATCTTCCCGTGGATCTTCACGGAGAGAGGACGGAGTTGGAGGTCCACATCCGTCACGACGACGGGAACCTCTACCTGTACGAACCGGCCAATTCCGGACTGCTCGACCGCTTCCGCCTCGACGCCGCCGATCCCGAACTCATGGCGGGCATGCACGAGGCCGGCATGCCCGAGCCCGCGTTCCAGATCATCGATGACGAGCTCGACCGCCGGTACCACTACACCTCCGACGGCACCCGTACCCACACCGACATCCCCATCCAAGGCGTTGGTTATCTGCGGGGCGACATGCTCAACAGGGGAGTGCCGGTCCAGGCGCTCGACGCCGGCGGCCGGGTGCGGGAGGACTGGGAGGTTGCGCTGGTCCAGGAACGCGCCGCCATCGTGCCCACGGAGACGCTGCACGGGCAGGTGATGGTCACCACGGTCGACATCCGGGACGGGCGGCGGTTGGAGGAGATCTTCCCGGCCTTTGGCGAAGACGGTGAGCACATCGGCTCCTGGCACATTGACCTCGTCGAGTCCCAGGCGGAGCTGCGGAACATCAACGATGAGTTCGTCCGCTCGGTCACGGTGGAGCAGGACGAAAGGTCCTGGTGGCTGGTGGAGGCGGACGGGAGCATCCCGCTCGACAACAACGAAGTCCAAGCGCACTGGATGGAGTTGGCACTCGATTCCGGCTTCGAGGGATCCGTTCACGAATTCGCGCCGGCTCACGAATCCATGTCGGCTCACGAATCCGTGCCGGTCGAGACTCCGGCGGAGTCGCCGCATCCCGCCGGTGGCGTCGACGACATCCTCGCTCAGATGTATGCCTCCGTGCACGAGGCCGGCCCGGAGTCGGTCCTGCCTCGCGACGAGATAAGTGATATGGCACATGGGGCGCTCACGGCCTACTCCCGAGCCCTCAACGGCCGTGAGCCCCACGTCGAGGGGTTCGGCAGCTTCGAGGTCATGGAAACGGAGGGCGGCCACCTGGTCGTCGAGCGGGACACCGGGCTCACCTTCGGGATCGCCGAGCGGGCAGGTGAGGGCCACCTGGTCGCCGAGCAACAGACCGGGCTCGGTTTCGAGTACGACGCCGCCGGCTCCCTTGTCGCCCGCGACGTCTTCCTCCACGACCTCCCCGGGGAGATGGCGCCCCTGCAGGTCAATATCCGCTACGAGGGCGGGGAACTCTCCTACCGCTTGGATGACCGCAGTGATTCCGGCCTCCTCGAGCGCTTCGAGGTCACCCCGGCCGATGGCGGGCTCGTGGAGAGCATGCGCGAGGCCGGCATGTCCGAGCCTGCGTTCCAGATTATTGATCACGATTTCGGCCACCGGCACTACTTCGCCTCTGACGGCACGTTCACTCACAGCGACATCCGGGTCCAAGGCGGCCTCGGCTACCTGCGGCGCGACATGCGCGATGAGGGAGCGCCGCTTCAGGCGATCGACGCCGTCGGCCGGGTGCGGGAGGACTGGGGGATTGGGCTGGGCCACGGACGGGGCCGGTATCAGGCCGGCATCGCGCCCGCGCAGACCCTGCACGGGCAGCTGATGGGCGCGACGGTCGACATCCGGGACGGGCAGCGGCTGAAGGAGCTCTTCCCGGCCTTCGGTGAAGGCGGCGAGCATATCGGCTCCTGGCGCATCGACCTCGTCCGCTCCCAGGCCGAACTGCGGGACCCCAGCGGTGAGTTCGTCCGCTCGGTCACGGTGGAGCAGGACGAAAGGTCCTGGCGGCTGGTGGAGTCGGACGGGAGCATCCCGCTCGACAGCTTCCAGGTCGCACGGGCCTGGCAGGAGCCGGCGTGGGCCGAGGTGCGCCGCGAACACCTGGCGCACCTGGAGGAAGAGGGGCTTGTCACCTACAAGGTGCGTGACAAGGCAGGCGAGATCCTCGGGGCCTACCGCGACCTCTACCTCCACGCCCTTGACAGCGGTCACTCCCCCTTCCCCGTCATGGAGACGGGTGGCCACCTGGTCGACTACGAGCCCCATGGGCTCACTCTCGAGATCACCGAGACGGAAGACGGCCACCTGGTCCTCGACCGGAGCACCGGGCTCACCTTTGAGATCACCGAAAGTGAAGAGGGCGGCCACCTGGTCGTCGAAAAGGAGACCGGGCTCGGCGTTGAGCACAACGCCGACGGCTCCCTCGTCGCCTATGACGTCTTCCTCCACGATCTCCCCGAGGAGATGGCGGGCCTGCAGGTCCACCTCCGCTACGGCGAGGAATTCACCGCCGACGACGGCGTGCCCTTCTATCACCTGGAGGACCGGAGTAATTCCGGGCTCCTCGATCACTTCAACATCGCCCTCGCCGATCCTGCGCTGGCACAGAGCACGCGCGCTGCCGGCAGGCCCGTACCGGAATTCCAGATCATCGACCGCGAGCTCCGCCACCGGTACCACTTCACCTCCGGCGGCACGTCCACCCACACCGACACCTGGGTTGAGGGCGGCCTCGGCTACCTGCGGCACGACATGCGCGACGGGAGAGCGCCGCTTCAGGCGCTCGATGCTGCCGGCCGGGTGCGGGAGGACTGGGAGGTCACGCTGACCCGCGGGCGAGCCTCCATCGTGCCCACGTGGACTCCGCACGAGCAGCTGATGGGCACCGTGGTCGACCTCCAGGACGGACGGCGGCTGATGGAGACCTTCCCGGTCTTCGCCGAGGACGGTGAGCACCTCGGCACCTGGAACCTCGACCTCGTCTTGTCCCGGGCAGAACTGCAGGACATGAGCGGGGAGGTCGTCCGCACAGCCGACATCAAGGTGGAGCAGAACAGCAGGGCTTGGTGGCTGGAGAAGGAAGACGGGAGCATCCTGCTCGACAGCGGCCAGGTCAATGAGGCCTGGCATGAGCTGGCGATGGAGCCTGCGTTCGAACCCAGGACCGAGAGCTCCCTTCACGATTCCGCGTCGGACGAGATCCAGGTGACCTCGCTGGATTCCGCCAGTGGCAGCGACCGGTTTGGGAGCGAGGAGGAGACCGGGGCGCTGGGGCCGGACACCAGCGAGACCTTCCAGTGGTCACCCTCGCAGGAATTCGACGTCGAACAGGTCATCGCGGACACCCGCGGCGCCATGCGCGGCACCCGCCTGGAGCCGGAGCAGCCTCACGAGGAACTGGTCGGGCCGGAGCAGCCTCACGAGGAGTCGGCGGAGCCGAAACCGTCTCCTGAGCAGATGGCCGCGATCCGCCGCGAGGCCCTGGCACACATCGAGGCCGACGGGCAGATCAACCGCGCGATCGGCAACTCCGTAGAGCTTGTTGTCGCAGCCTTCCACGACACCAGCGGCGGCAAGCTCCACGTCGATGGACTCGGCCACTTCACCCTCAAGAAGACACAGAGCGGCCACCTGGCCGTCCATGACACCAACGGGCTCACCTTCGAGATCATCGAGAAGGAGGAGGGCGTCCACCTGATCGTTGAAGGGGACACCGGCCTCGGCTTCGAGTATCACGAAGGCTTGCAAATCGCCCATGACCTCTTCCTTCACGGGATCCCCGAGGAGATGAAGGGCCTGAAGGTCCACGTTCGCGGCGACGATTTCACTCCCGACGACCAACTGGCCTATTCCCTGGTCCACCGGACTGGTGATGCCGGCTTCATCGAGCGCTTCCACCTCACCTCCGTCGATCCCGAGTTCGCGGCGAGCTCGCGGGAGATGGACAGGCCCGTGCCGGCGTTCTGGATCACTGACACCGAGCAGGGCCTCCGGCACTCCTTCGACTCCGAGGGCAGGCTCACTCAGACCAACCTCGTCAGCCTCCTGGGCGCGGATCGGCTGGACGCGCTGAAGGGCCTGTACCGCTTGCCGTTGGCGGAGCGGCGCGAGGCCTACGAGACGCTGTGGGAGGACGCGGAAACCGCGTTGTTGCTGCACGAGGCCGGTCCGGCCCCGGCGGAGATCTCCGAGCACCTCGGTTTCACGATCACTCCCCTCCCGGACGGCGGGCGACTGCTGGAGCATCAGGCGAGCGGGCTGCACACCGTGTTCGACGAGCAGCACCGCTGGATCTCCCGCGAGTACTGGCCGTCCGACGCGCCGCAGACCATGGACGGGCTCAAGGCAGTCGTCGGCCGTACCTGGGACGACGCCGAGCGCGAGGTGCTCTCGTACCGGCTGGAGGGCTCGGCCCACGCGATGGCGCGCTTCGATGTGGCGCCGGTCGCCGCGGACACGGT
>JAFAUH010000197.1 GCA_019243445.1 Streptomycetaceae bacterium
CGCTCGACGCTGAGCCGCAAGGTCTCGACGGCGTGGCCACCATCATGGCCAGGGCCTTCTCCGAAGGCACCGACACGCTCACTGCTGAGGAATTCACCGCCGAACTCGAGCGCTGCGGCGCCACGCTCGATGCTCACGCCGACCACCCCGGCGTCCGGCTGTCGCTCGAAGTGCCCGCCTCCCGCCTGGAGAAGGCGCTCGGCCTGCTCGCTGACGCGCTGCGTGCCCCTGCCTTCCCCGACAGCGAGGTCGACCGGCTGGTCCGCAACCGGCTCGACGAGATCCCCCATGAACTCGCCAACCCGGCCCGCCGCGCCGCGATGACCCTCTCCGACGAGCTGTTCCCCGCCGATTCCCGGATGTCCCGGCCTCGGCAGGGCACCGAGGAGACCGTCGCCCGGATCGACGCGGCTGCGGTGCGGGCCTTCTACCAGGCGCATGTGCGTCCGGCCACGTCCACGGCCGTCGTCGTGGGCGATCTGACCGGTGTCGATCTCGACGCGCTGCTCGCCGCGACCCTGGGCGCCTGGACCGGCGGCGGTGCCGAGCCCCGTCCCGTCCCGCCTGTGATGGCCGATGACACCGCACGTATCGTGATCGTCGATCGGCCCGGCTCGGTGCAGACGCAACTGCTCATCGGCCGCACCGGCCCCGATCGACACGACTCGGTCTGGCCCGCTCAGGTGCTCGGCACCTACTGTCTCGGCGGCACCTTGACCTCGCGGCTCGACCGGGTGCTGCGCGAGGAAAAGGGATATACCTACGGCGTGCGGGCGTTCGCCCAAGTGCTGCGCTCGGCACCGGGCGGCACGGGCGCCTCCATGCTGGCGATCAGTGGATCGGTCGCCACCGATGTGACCGCTCCAGCGCTCGCCGATACCTGGCAGGTGCTGCGCGAGCTCGCCAAGGGTGGGCTTACCGACGACGAGCGCGATGTCGCCGTGCAGAATCTGGTGGGCGTCGCGCCGTTGAAGTACGAGACGGCGTCGGCCGTCGCCGGGACCCTTGCCGACCAGGTCGAGCAGCATCTCCCCGACGACTACCAGGCGGGACTGTACGCGCGCCTGGCCCAGACCGGCACGGTCGAGGCGACAGCAGCGGTGGTGAACGCATTCGCGCCCGAGCACCTCGTCGCCGTACTGGTCGGCGACGCGTCGCAGATCGAGGCCCCGGTCGGCAAGCTCGGCATCGGCCCGGTGAGGGTGGTCCGCAGCTGACCTTCAAAGGTCAGGCCAAAAGGACTCCGGCTCCCCGAATCGGGGAGCCGCGGTCTTTCGGCATACCCTCATGCGTACCGTTCGTTCCTGGCCAAGAATTCCGTGAACCCAGGAGTTGTTGCAAGAAAGCGTCCTGAGTTGGAATACAGTTGCTGTACGAAACGACTGTGTACCAGAAATGAGGACTGGCGATGCGGGATTGGATGTGAACGGGGTGGATGGCGTGGTGAATGCCGGACGGCGGCTGTCCGCACAGACGGTGTGCTCCGCGATCCGCGACGACATCGTGAATGGCTACTTCGCGCCGGGCGATCGGCTGGCTGAGGAGCAGCTTGCCAAGCGGTACGGGGTCTCCCGGGTCCCAGTACGTGAGGCACTGCGCACGCTGGAGTCCGAGGGGTTCGTCAGCACCCGCAAGCACGCCGGTGCCTCGGTCGCCGAGCCGAGCGAGCAGGAGGCCGGCGATTTGCTGGAGATCCGTGCGCTGCTTGAGCCGTTGGGCGTCGCACGGGCCGCGGAACGCCGCACCGAACAGCATCTCCGTGTGCTGCGAGGACTGGTGAAGCTCGGACAGGAGCGCTCGGAGAAGGGTCAATTCTCCGACCTCCCGGCGCTCGACGGCTGGTTCCACCAGACGCTGGCACGGGCCTCGGGCAGCCCGAGCCTGGCGGCGCTCCTCATCCAACTGCGTCAGAAAATCTCGTGGATATACGCCGTCGAGTCGCCCGGCCGGTGGATGGCGGCCTGGGAGGAACATGGGGCGATCACGGACGCGGTGGCCCGCAACGACGCCGAACGGGCACGCAGACTCACCACAGCACACATTGAGCGATGGACGGCTGCACACCGATTGCGCAGAGTGCCGCGTATTCCCGGTGCCACCGAGCGAGAACGGGTGTGAGGGTTCCGAAACCTATGGTAAACGTTCTGGGCGTGCATTCTTAATGAATGCGCTGTAAAATAGTATATGTGAGCCGTGGAGAGTTATTGCTGTAATTTCCTGCGGATATCGAAGCTGTGACGTTTGTGCGACCGGTGAGAGATGTCAGAAGCTCTCAGGCAACTCGTCGAGCCCTTCGGCAACCAGCTTCGCCAGGCGGTCGAGCACCACTGCCGCATCCGCAGCATTCTGGGAGTTCTCCGGCTCCGGTTCCGATGCCAGTACGATCTCCTCGCCACCCTTGGCGCCCAGCGCGAGCACAGCGAGCATCGATGCAGCATTGACCGGGTTGCCGTCGGCCTTGGCCACTGTCACCGGAACGCCTGCGGCGGTCGCAGCGCAGACGAAGATCGAGGCGGGGCGGGCATGCAGGCCTTCGGGCCAGCCAACGGTGACGCGACGCTCAGCCATGAGGTAACCCTTCTGGTGAATCCGGTTGTCCAGACCAGCTTTGGACCGGCTTGGATGCGGGGGCGGGGACTCCGCTCCATTGAGAGTAGGGTGCCGCGTCCACGGAGCGTCCGCCAGGGTGCCACACACCGTAATCTTGTGCACATGGAGGTCTCTGAGGCCCCGCCGCCGCCCGCATATCCGGTCCACTGGCCACCACGACTGCGTTGATCATGTCGGGCCGGCCGTGCTCGAGGCCACCGTCCGGCTGGCCCGCCCTCGACCCGTACTGACCTGGGGCCCCGTGCACTATTCGTCTCCTTGAATTTTTGAACGGAAATCGGGCCACTAAGATGGTCCTCATGGCGAAGACCAGTACGGCGACTCAGGGGTTGCGCGCGGCCATCGAGCGCAGCGGCTACTACCCGGCACTCGTAGCGGAGGCCGTGGATGCCTCGGTCAGCGGTGAGCCGGTCGTCGCCTATCTGGTCAACCAGGAGACCACCTTCGATGCCAACGAGGTCAGGCGCCATGTCACTGTCCTCGTCCTCACCCGCACCCGATTCCTCGTCAGCCACACCGACGAGCAAGGGGCCGACGACTCCTCGCCGACCCCGTACGCCACCACTTCCACCGAGTCCGTCAAGATCGGTCGGATCTCCTCCGTGGTGGTCAGCCGAGTCGTCGCCAACCCCGAGTCGTACACCCCGGGCGCCCTGCCACGCGAGGTAGTGCTCACCATCGGCTGGGGCGCGGTCAGCCGGATCGACTTGGAGCCCGCCGCGTGCGGTGACCCCAGCTGCGAGGCCGACCACGGCTACACCGGCTCCTCGACCGCCGACGACCTGAGCTTGCGGGTGAGCGAGGCCGCCGATGGCCCCGACGCGGTACGCGAGACCCTCGCCTTCGCCGAGGCGCTCTCCGCCGCCACAGCGGCCACCGCAGCCACCTCGGCGCACCACTGATGGCGCATCCAGCAGCGGTGGGCCCGGGCGACTACGACCACGTGCCACTCGACGTCCGCAGCGCCCCCGTGCCGCGCTACGGCACCGCGGCCCTCAGCGATCTGCTCCCCGCGGTGCTCGCGGGACACGGTGTGCCCGGCATCCCCGCCACCGGACTCCGCCTCACCCCTGCCGACCGCACCTGCGTCCTCCTCATCGACGGCCTCGGCTGGGAACTGCTCAAGGCTCACCCCGACGAGGCACCTTTCCTCACCTCGTTCCTCGGCACCTCCCTCGTCGGCACCGGCACACCCCTCACCGCCGGCTTCCCGACGACCACGGCGACCTCGCTCGCCTCGGTGGGCACTGGCCTGCCGCCAGGCGCGCACGGTCTTGCCGGCTATACCGTGGCCATACCCGGCACGAACCAGCTGATGAACCAGCTGCGTTGGCAGCCCTGGACCGACCCGCAGATCTGGCAGCCGTACCCTACAGTCTTCCAACTCGCCGACGCCGCAGGCATCGAGACGTGCCAGGTCTCCTCGCCCGCCTTCGCGCACACCCCGCTCACGCAGATCGCGCTCTCCGGCGGCACCTTCTACGGCCGTCTCACCGGCGATGAGCGGATGGACCTCGCCGCCGACCGGCTTGCTTGCGCTGACCGCACACTCGTCTACACGTACTACAGCGAGCTCGACGGCAACGGCCACCGCTACGGCGTCGATTCCGATGCGTGGCGCGGTCAGTTGATGATGGTCGACCGCCTTGCGAAACGCCTCGCCGAACAACTGCCGCCGCGCTCCGTCCTCTACATCACCGCCGACCATGGCATGATCGACATTCCCGCTGAGAAGCGGATCGACTTCGACGAGGACTGGGAACTCGCTGCTGGCGTCGCACTACTCGGCGGCGAGGCGCGGGCCCGCCACGTCTACGCCGTGCCGGGAGCCGCCGCCGATGTGCACGCGGTATGGAGCGAAGTCCTCGGCGAGCAGATGTGGGTCGCCACCCGGGATCAGGCGATCGAGGCCAGCTGGTTCGGCCCGTATGTGGATGAGCGGGTGCACGGACGGATCGGCGACGTGGTCGCGGTGGCGAGCGACGAGATCGCCGTGATCGCGAGTAGGCAGGAGCCGGGGGAGTCGTCCATGGTCGGGCTGCATGGCTCGCTGGCACCGGCCGAGCAACTGGTGCCGCTGCTGGAAATCCGCAGCTGAGATGCTCCGAGGCTATGTTTGCGATGACGAAAGTTATGAAGGCTGTGAAGGTGATGAAGGTTACGAGTCGAGCTGGATCACGGTGAACGGGGCGCCTTCCGGGTCGGTCACCGTGGCCAGCCGCCCATACGCCGAATCACGCGGCGGGCGCAGGAGCCTCCCACCGAGTTGCGTCACCCGCTTCGCTGCGGCGTCCGCATCCACTACCGCGAAGTACGTCATCCAATGCGCACCCAAGTCCTGCGGGAGCGCCTCACCGACACCGTGGATCCCTGCCATCGGCTGCCCCTCGAGGTGCAGCGTCAGGTAGTCGAACTCGGCCGAGACCACCGCCTCCTCCTCGAAGCCGAAGACCACGGAGTAGAACTTGCTGACGGCCGAAGTCTCCAGCGTCACCAGCTCGTTCCACGCCAAGGTCCCCGGTTCGCCGACGACACCCTCTCCCGTACGGCTGATCGGCTGCCAGATGCCGAACACCGCACCGCACGGATCGGCGGCGATGGCCATGCGCCCCGCCTCGTCGTCCGCATCGAGCGGGCCGACCGCCACGGTGCCGCCGCAGTCGCGGATCAGCTCGGCGGTGGCGTCGGCGTCCTCCACAGACAGATAGGTGGTCCAGGCGACCGGCAGATGGCGGTTCTCGTGGCACTCGCCGATCCCGGCCA
>JAFAUH010000163.1 GCA_019243445.1 Streptomycetaceae bacterium
CCGAGCTCCGGAAGAGCGCCGCCGAGGCTCAGCGGGTTGCCCGCACCGGAACCGCTCGACGGCGGCTTCGAGTTGCTCAACGGGCTGGGCAAGCTCGTCGGGGCCTTCAACGTGTTCGACGTGACCGATGTCGTGTTCGTCGCGTTCGTCGCGTTCGTCGCGTTCGCCGCGTTCGCCGCGTTCGCCGCCGTGGATGCCGAGGGCGAGGGCGAGGGCGAGTCGGACTGGCTTATGCAACTGTCACCCGAGAAGGGGTTTTTGGGCAGCGGCAGCTCATCGGCCGATGCAAGATGTGGGGTCAGTCCCATGCCCATCAGCACTGCGGTGGGCATGGCGGCCATCGCTATTATCTTACCGGCCGAAGCGTTGGCCCAGGTCAGCAGCGTTTTGCGGCGAGCCGCATGGCGTGGCGCTCTTCTCGTACCGAAACCGTCGCGGTCTGCGCCCTGCTGTTCCGGCGGAGCATCGTCACCCACGGTGCCTCCCGTTCAGCGATGCGGCATCCCCGAACGCAGATCGGGTCGGCTCGGGGGCCCACTGCCGCCCATCACCATCACCGACACCGCCTGGCGCCGCCGTGCCGGGTGCCCACGCGGCCGACAGTGCGCCGCCGATCAGCGCCGGCAGGAAGCCGGCCAGGAAGCCTCCGAAGTTGGAGACGACCAGCGAGACCAGCGCCAGCAGGATCGCGGCGACACCCGCGAAGACATGGGCCGCCGACTGGAACCACATGGTGAGGCCGAGTACCACCAGCAGTACACCGATGATCAACGATCCGGAGCCTGCTGTGGTGGCCATGCGGATCGTCAACTGACCGAAGGTCAGGTTGGCATAGGGCAAATACATGATCGGCAGTCCGCCCAGCAGCGTCAGCAGCCCCGCCCAGAACGGGCGCTGGCCACGCCACGTATGGAAGGACCGGAGCCAACTGCCGATTCGGTCACGCAGTCCTTGCGGCTCGGCGCTCGTCTGCGACTCAGCGCTCATCGTAAACAGCTCCTTGGGACCGGCAACGGTGATTCAGTGGCAGCGGCGCGGGCAAGGGACGGGGCTCGCCCCCTACCCGGCCATCAACATACATACGAGTGCATCAGTGGCTTACGACCTCGTCGGCGATAGGCCGTAAGCCGACAAGGTCGTCAGAAGCACTCGTTGCGGCCCTTGCTGATCTTCATGGACAAGCCGCTGAGCTTGAATGTGCCTGCGCTGGTCGCCCAAGCGGTCTGCTTGACATCGGTGAGCGTGGCGGAGTCGGCTTCCTGGGCGAAGGAGCCCGGGTCCGTGTGGTCGCCCGCCTTGATACCGGGGCCATTGGTGCTGTCGCCAGCCGCGACACCGATGTTGATGTTGTTGAACTGGGCGTCGGCGTTCAGCTGATCCAAGTCGATGTAGAGGTTTTGCGCCTGGACCGGAGTGCCATTGCCACCGGCGGTCAGCTTCATCGACACATCACCGAAGACCGGGATGGGGACGACGACCGACTGGCACAAGTTGGTGATCTGGGCGTGTTTGAACGCCGAGACCGCCACCGGGACCTGAGTGCCATTGTGCTGTGCGTCGGCCGTCCCGTACTGCAGGAACCCCTGACCGACGAGTTTGTCGGTGCTGACTTTGAACTCCTGGCCGGAGAGGCTGAACGACGCCGCGAGAGCGCCCTGTGCGAGGGCGATACTTATCGCGCCCGTGGCAGCCACACTGGGCACCATGACGACGGCGAACCGCTTCCATCTGGTGCCGCCACGAGCCGTGTTGGACTCCATGACTTTCCTCCTTCTCGGACGTACATCTCCAGCCTGGATGCGCGATCCGAACCTGGGATGGGAGAAGTGCTACGTCCTCGGGAAGGAGAACGCCGTCGTCCCGGAGTGCCGAAGGCACTCTCCGGACGGCCTGTGCCCAAAGCACTGGCGATCACCCCCGAGCGACAACCACTGGCCCTACCCGGCTCATCCCCACGTCAGTGGGGATCCCTTCGCAGCAGTCCCGGTTGCCGCCCGGGTTGCGCGAATGGACCGAGCCCCGCCGATCGTTGTCGATTCCAAGCCCACGCACAAGGGGATCGTTACCGCCGAGTAACGATGGGGTCACCAACGCGCCTCAGCCAGATGAAGCCCGGGCACGGAGCGTATACAGAAGGGGCCAGCCAAATGAGAAACATACGGACGCGAGGGGACAACAGGATCACAGAGACTTACTGCGGGTAGCGGCGGCCATGTTTTATCAAGATTTGATAAAACATGGCCGCCGAGTCGCTAAATCGTCAGTGGCACTAGCGACCGCTCACGGGGAGAACCTGCCTATGTTCACAGCACATCCCACACATCGGTCGCCCGCTCAGAACAGCACGCGCGCCAGCGTCGTACGTGCCTGGTTCACCCGCGGATCGTCCGCACCCACCACCTCGAACAATTCGAGCAGACGGACCCGGGCGCGGTCGCGTTCCTCGCCCACCGTGCGCCGCACGGTCTCGACGAGCCGGCCGAAGGCGTCCTGGACATGGCCACCGACCATGTCCAGGTCGGCAGCGGCGATCTGAACGTCGACATCAGACGGGCGCTCCGCCGCTGCTCTGCGCACTGCCTGCGGATCCTTCTCCTGCACCCGGCGCAGCAACTCGGCCTGGGCAAGCCCCCGCTTCGCCTCGATGTTGGCCGGGTCTTCGGACAGGACATTGGTGTAGGCGTTGACGGCGCCACTGAGGTCACCGCGGTCGAGCGCGTCGTGGGCGGCGGCGAGAGCAGGATTCTGCGGGGCCTTGGGCGCCTCGGCCGGGGCGTCCTCGACTGCCCCCACCTCAATGCCGGTGATGCCGAACCGCTGCTCGGCCACCGCGATCAGCTGGTCGAGCACCTCGCGCACCTGTGCCTCGGGCGCCGCGCCCTGGAAGAGCGGCATTGCCTGCCCGCCGAGCACCGCGAAGACCGCGGGGATGCCCTGAACCCCGAACTGCTGGAAGAGAAATTTATTGGCGTCGACGTCGATCTTGGCGAGCAGGATCCGGCCTGCATACGACTGGGTGAGACGTTCGAGCATCGGGCCGAGCTGCTTGCACGGCTCGCACCACTCCGCCCAGAAGTCGATCACGACTGGGACCTCGGTGGAGCGCTGCAGGACCTCCTGCTCGAAGGTCTCCTCACTGACATCGATCACCAGCTGGACGGGGCCGGCACTCAACCCGCGCCCCTGGGCACTGTGTTCCTGGCGGGCCCGCTCGGCCTTCTGCTTGGCCTCACCGGCCGCCTTCACCGCGGCGAGGTCGACCACGCCGCTCATGGACATGTTCCGTGGCTGCATAAGGCCAATCCTCCCCCCTCTCCGGGAGTACCGTGAACACCCCCCTGGATTACCGCCAACGCACCCTGCCCGCTCACTCAGTCGGCTGACGCCGCACTGCTCCTCGAGTCGGGTCCCCGCACGCACCTGTGGTCATCTTTGTGGTCATCCCTGTGGTTATCTCTGTGGTTATCAAAACCGCGCCGGCTCGGTGTAGCTCCCCCACTCCTCACGCAGCACGCCGCAGATCTCACCCAGGGTGGCCTCGGCCCGTACGGCGTCGAGCATTGGTTCGATCATGTTGTGTCCACTGGCGGCTCCGCCGCGGGCACCGTTGCGCGCGGCCTCGGTCATCGCCCCCAGCGCCCGTCGTACCGCCGCGTTGTCGCGGGCCGCCTTGCGTGCGGCGAGCACTCGCACCTGCTCGCGCTCCACCTCGTGGCTCACCCTGAGAATCTCCAGGTCACCGGTAACCGAGCCGGTGTGGCAGTTGACGCCGACGATGCGTTTGTCGCCTTTTTCCAGAGTCTGCTGGTAGCGGAAGGACGCCTCAGCGATCTCACCGGTGAACCAGCCGTCCTCGATGCCGCGCAGAATGCCGGACGTAACAGGCCCGATGGGGTGCTCGCCACTCGGAACGGCGCATGTGCCGAGTTCCTTGATCTTGTCGAAGATCTTCTCGGCATCGGCTTCAATGCGGTCAGTGAGCGCCTCCACGTACCATGAACCGCCCAGCGGATCGGCCACGTTGGCCACGCCCGTCTCCTCCATCAGCACTTGCTGAGTGCGCAGGGCGATCTCGGCGGCCTGCTCGCTCGGTAGCGCAAGAGTCTCGTCGAGAGCGTTGGTGTGCAGCGAGTTGGTGCCACCGAGCACAGCGGCGAGTGCCTCGACGGCCGTCCGCACGACGTTGTTGTACGGCTGCTGGGCAGTGAGCGAGACGCCCGCGGTCTGGGTGTGGAAGCGCAGCCACTGCGCCTTCTCGCTCGTCGCGCCGTACACGTCGCGCATCCACCGGGCCCAGATGCGGCGCGCCGCACGGAACTTGGCAATCTCCTCGAAGAAGTCCACGTGCGCATCGAAGAAGAACGACAGGCCGGGCGCAAAGGTGTTGACGTCGAGGCCGCGTGAGAGGCCCAACTCCACATAGCCGAAGCCGTCGGCGAGAGTGTAGGCGAGCTCCTGGGCAGCCGTCGAGCCCGCCTCGCGGATGTGGTAGCCGGAGACCGACAGCGGCTTGTACGCGGGGATACGAGCCGCGCAGTGCTCCATCAGGTCGCCGATCAGCCGCAGATGGGGCTCCGGCGCGAAGAGCCACTCCTTTTGCGCGATGTACTCCTTGAAAATGTCGGTCTGCAGCGTGCCATTGAGCCCTGCCGGATCCACGCCCTGGCGTTCGGCGGCGACGAGGTACATGCAGAAGACGGGGACGGCGGGCCCGCTGATGGTCATGGAGGTGGTGACGTCCCCGAGGGGGATGTCCTTGAAAAGGATCTCCATGTCGGCGGCCGAGTCGATGGCCACCCCGCAATGGCCGACCTCACCGAGCGAGCGCGGGTCGTCGGAGTCGTGTCCCATCAAGGTGGGCATGTCGAACGCGACGGAGAGCCCGCCGCCGCCGTTGCCCAGGATCATCTTGTAGCGCTCATTGGTCTGCTCGGCGTTGCCGAAGCCGGCGAACTGGCGGATGGTCCAGGTGCGGCCGCGGTACCCGGTCGGGTAGAGCCCGCGGGTGAAGGGGTACTCACCCGGCCAGCCGATCCGCTCGAACCCCGGCACGGTACTGCCTTCCGGCGGCCCATAGACCGGCTCGACGAGATCGCCGGAAAGCGTACTGCGGCTCCAATCCCTGGCCCCCGCCTCACGCTTGCGGGCGGCTTCGTAACGCGCCTGCCAGCGACGGCGCCCCTCCCCGATGGCTGCAGCATCCATACGGTGTCTCCGCCTCTCCGACCCGGCACGCAAGCAATTACTAGGACATCCTAGTAATTGTCGGCGAGCGAGCGTCCGAGCACAAGGCGGACCAGCCCGAGCAGGCCAACCGGGCCTTTCAGACCTCGATCAGGCCTCGATCAGGCCTCGACCGGCTCCGGGGCGGCGGCACGGACGAGCGGTTCCAGCTCGCGGGTGACCCTGCGCTCGACGAAGAACGCCGCGGTCGGCACCGTACCGGCGAGCAGCACCCACAGCAACCGGGCGAACGGCATCTTGGCCTTGCTGCCCATGTCGAAGGCGAAGACCAGATAGACGATGTAGAGCCAGCCGTGCGCGAAGCCCACGACGCTGACGAACCCGGCCGCCCCGGCGACGTGCAGAAGGTACTCGGCAACCACGCCGATCGTCAGCAGGATCAAAAGGACACCCGTGACATATGCCATCACGCGGTAGCGGGTCAAGGCGGTTTTTTTCATGCCGCCGAGACTAACGCGGCCCCAATAGCGCCGCGCCGACGGGGACTGGGCCGCTGCCCTGACGCCGCAGTGGGCGCGAAGCTCAGCCTGCGTCCTGGAAATCCCCCGCCGCTATCCGCAGCGGCCTGAGCAGCGCGAAGATCTTCGCACACTCCTCGTCATCATAAGCTTCCAGGCCGAAGTCCATCGCCATCAGATCATGGGTGGCTGCCTCGACCACCTCGCGACCCTTGTCAGTGATGGAGGCGAGGATGCCGCGGCCGTCATTGGGGTTAGGGCGCTTGTCGACGAGGCCGGATTTGACGAGGCGGTCGATGGTGTTGGTGACCGAGGTCGGGTGGACCATCAAACGTTCGCCGATCTTGGACATGGGCAGCTCACCGGCCTGGCTGAAGGTAAGCAGCACCAGCGCCTCATAACGGGCGAACGTCAGTCCGTACGGTTTGACGACAGCGTCGACCTGGCCGAGCAGGATCTGCTGAGCACGCATGACCGATGTGATCGCGACCATCGACGGCACGGCGCCCCAGCGGCGGCGCCACAGTTCATCGGCGCGCGCGATGGGGTCGAAGGGCAGACTCAGCGGCTTCGGCACGCCTTGAAGCCTACCGGGGAGTCACATGCAGGCCGGAAACGCCCCACGATCCAAGTGGCAGCCTGCTTGCCACAAGGTCATTCCCGCTCGGCGAGCCACCGCTCCACCGCCTCCACTTTTCGGGTGAGCGCATCCGTGACGCCGGGCCTGATGTCGGCCTTCAAGACGAGCGAGACGCGCGGAGCGCGAGCCTCGACGGCGGCGACGGCACGCTTGACAACGTCCATCACTTCATCCCACTCGCCTTCGAGGGAGGTAAACATCGCGTCGGTGCGATTCGGCAGGCCGGACTCGCGTACCACACGTACGGCTTCGGCCACGCACTCGCCCACGTCCTCGCCGATACCGAGGGGGGTGACGGAGAAGGCGACGATCATGCGTTCACCACTCCTTCCTCGCGTGCCCTGGCGGCGATCACACCGGTCTGCTGCTCACGACGGATCCTGCGGTCGCCGAAGAAACCGCCGGCGGGCAGCACCGCGAACAGAAAGAACAGGCCAACGCGACCGGGCGCCCACTTCGCCTTGTGCCACACATCTGCAAGGAAGAGCACATAAAGGATGAAGAGCACGCCGTGAATCATGCCGAGCGGCATCACAAGATTGATGTCGGTGATGCGGCTCAGCAACGAGCCGAAGATCAGCAGCGCGAGGAAGGAGATGGCCTCGGCGATGGAGATGATGCGCAGGCGGCGCAGGGCGGCGGCGGTCTTCACGTCCACGAGGGGTCCTCACTGTACTTACTGCACTTACTGCCGCATCAGCCGCCGGCGCGGCGGACAGGCCGCCCCCACGGCGGGCTGGGAATTTCACGGCACTCAATGCCTGCCATTATCCCTGCCTTGTTGCCGGCCCACCGGCGCGGGGTGGCATGTCAGTAGCCGCCATTACCATCGTTACTAGATGTGACCGACGACACCCACCGGGGGACGACGATGAAGCTGGACTGGAACCGACGCACGTGCGCCCGTCGCGGCCATGTCACGTATGCGCCGATCGAGCAGCATTTGCGCGAGCGGCTGCAGGCACAGACCGCGCTCGGGGATGCTTGGCGGTGCCTACGCTGCGGCGACTTCGCGCTGGGTGAACCACACGGATCGGGGCGGGCCGAGGAGGCGCCGCAGGTGCTGCGGGGGCGGGCGCTGCGCGATCTGTTCATCTTGCGGGTGCTCGCCGTCGAACGCGTGCTGCGCTTCGTCTTCATCACACTGGCCGCCGTAGCGGTGTGGAAATTCAGCAACTCGCAGGACGCGGTGCGCCAGCTGTTCTTCAACGACCTGACGATCTTCCGACCGGTCGCCGAACACTTCCACTACGACCTTAACCACTCCCCCGTCGTCGGCACGATCCAAAAGACGTTCCAGTACAAACACTCCACGCTCCTGATCGTTGCGGGTGCGCTGCTGGCGTATGCGGTGATCGAGGGGATCGAGGGGGTCGGGCTGTGGTTCGCCAAGCGCTGGGCGGAGTATCTGACGGTGGTGGCGACTGCCGCGTTCCTCCCACTGGAGGTCTATGAACTCACCGAGAAGGTCAGCTATCTGAAGATCGGCACCCTGGTGGTCAACATCCTTGCGGTGCTCTACATTCTGTTCGCCAAACGGTTGTTCGGGCTGCGGGGTGGTGCGGCGGCGGTCGAGGCGGAGCGGCGGGGCACTTCACTGGTAGAGGTGGAGCAGGCCGCAGGCGAAAGGACGGCCGCATAACGGCCGAGGAAGCTCGGACACACTGTGACGCGAGCATTTCACGCGGTAGCCTCCAGGAGCGTCATCGAACACTAGTGGCAAATCGGTGCCATTAGTCCGATTTTCAACACTTTAGGTAGAATCCCCCCATGGAGACCGAGAACGGCGTCCGCTGGCTCACCGAAACAGAGCAGCAGACCTGGCGCACCCATTTGGAGGTGTGCCGACTGTTGACCTACCAGACCGAACGTGACCTGCAGCCATTCGGACTGACCAACAACGACTACGAGATCCTCGTCTACCTCTCCGAGGCTGACGACCACCGTATGCGGATGAGTGATCTCGCCCGCACCGCAATGCAGTCCAAAAGCCGCCTCTCCCACCAGATCACGCGCATGGAGAACGCGGGTCTGGTACGCCGCGAAAACTGTGAGTCGGATCGGCGCGGTCTATTCGCAGTCCTCACCCCGCATGGGTGGGAGACGATGAAAAAGGTCGCGCCGCACCATGTCGCGTCCGTACGCGAGCATTTCATCGATCTGCTCTCCCCCGACGAGCTCACCACACTCCAGCAAGCCCTGGCCCCAGTGGCCAAGCACCTGCGCAGCATGCGGGCGCAACCCTAGAGCCTGTTCGTCAGACCGGCGATCAACTCGTCAGCTGCCGCATAAGGGTCGAGCGCACCGGCCACGATGCGCTCGGCCAACGCGTCAAGGTGTTGGTCGCCGCTGAGGTCTCCAATACGTTCACGCAGTGCCGTCACGGCGATGTGCTCCACCTCCAACGCGGCCCTGCGCAGGCGCCGTTCGGCGAGCACGCCGCGCTCCTCCATCCACGCACGGTGCTTTTCCAACGCCTCGACCACCTCCTCGACGCCCTCGGCGCGCGCTGCGACCGTCTTCACGATCGGCGGTCGCCAGTCGCCGGGAGCACGGGGCGCGCCGAGGCCCAGCATGTGGTTGAGCTCCCGCGCGGTCGCGTCCGCGCCCTCCCGGTCCGCCTTATTGACGACATACACGTCGCCGATCTCCAAGATCCCGGCCTTCGCTGCCTGGATCCCATCGCCCATGCCTGGCGCGAGCAGCACCACCGAGGTGTCGGCCTGCGCGGCGATCTCGACCTCCGACTGTCCGACACCGACGGTCTCCACGAAGATCACCTCACAGTCGGCCGCGTCGAGCACGCGGATCGCCTGCGGCGCGGCCCACGCGAGGCCGCCCAGATGGCCTCGCGTGGCCATGGACCGGATATAGACGCCCGGGTCGGAGGCGTGCTCCGACATGCGCACCCGGTCCCCGAGCAGCGCGCCGCCGGAGAATGGCGAGGACGGGTCGACGGCGAGGACACCGACCCGCTTACCGCGCTTGCGGTAAGCGGTCACGAGGGCCGACGTGGATGTCGACTTGCCGACACCTGGGGAGCCGGTGAGCCCGACGACGTAGGCGCCACCAGTAAGCGGGGCCAGTGCGGCCATGACCTCACGCAGCTGCGGTGACGCTCCTTCGACGAGCGAGATCAACCGTGCCACGGCCCGGGGTCGCCCCTCTCGCGCCTGCGCGACCAGCCCTTGCACGTCCAACGCTATGCGCTCCTCACATCTCACGTCGTTCGTCGCCCGCCGTCCGTCATTCGTCGTCCATATGGCGTGCAGAGCCCCCGCCGGGCAGACCGCTACCCCCTCGGGACGCGAAGGATCAGCGCGTCGCCCTGGCCGCCACCGCCGCACAGTGCAGCAGCCCCGACGCCGCCGCCACGGCGCCTGAGCTCCAGGGCCAAGTGCAGCACCAGCCGCGCACCCGACATCCCGATCGGATGCCCCAGTGCGATAGCTCCGCCATTGACGTTCACTCTTTCGGGGGTTACGCCAAGATTCTTCATGGACTGTACGGCTACCGCCGCGAACGCCTCGTTGATCTCGATCAGGTCGAGATCCGCAACGGTCAGGCCCTCCTTGCCCAGCGCATGCGTGATCGCATGAGACGGCTGCGACTGCAGCGAGTTGTCCGGGCCCGCCACATTGCCGTGCGCGCCGATCTCCGCGATCCATTCCAGGCCGAGCTCCTCGGCCCGCCGCTTGCTCATGACGACTACGGCCGCCGCACCGTCGGAGATCTGCGAGGACGTGCCCGCAGTAATCGTGCCGTCCTTTGAGAAGGCCGGTCGCAGCTTGCCGAGCGACTCGACCGTCGTCTCCGGCCGGATGCCTTCGTCCTTGCTGCAGATCATCGGCTCACCCTTGCGCTGCGGGACTTCAACCGGCGTGATCTCCGCGTCGAAGACGCCGTTCTTCTGCGCAGCTGCGGCCCGCTGGTGGGAGAGGGCGGCGAACTCGTCCTGCTCTGCGCGGCTGAGGCCGAGGCGGGTGTTGTGCTTCTCCGTCGACTCGCCCATCGCGATGTTGTCGAACGCATCGGTGAGGCCGTCGTAGGCCATCGCATCGAGCATCTCGACCGCGCCGTACTTGAAGCCCTCGCGGGACTTGGGCAACAAGTGAGGTGCGTTGGTCATGGACTCCTGGCCGCCCGCCACGACGATGTCGAACTCGCCGACCCGGATCAACTGGTCGGCCAGGGCGATCGCGTCGAGACCGGAGAGGCAGACCTTGTTGACGGTGAGTGCCGGGACGTTCATCGGGATACCGGCCTTGACCGCAGCCTGGCGCGCCGGGATCTGGCCGGCGCCCGCCTGCAACACCTGGCCCATGATCACGTACTGCACCTGATCGCCGCTGACACCTGCGCGGTCGAGCGCCGCCTTGATGGCGAACCCGCCGAGCTCGGCGCCGGAGAACCTGCGCAGAGCACCGAGCAGGCGGCCCATCGGCGTCCGGGCACCTGCAACGATCACGGATTTCTCGGCCTGACTCACCTGACTGGTCATGGCACGGCCCCTTTGCAAAGGGAGGAGGTTAACGAGTGTTAAGGGCCAATGTACTGGCGAGTACCTCTTCAGTCATCCGCTACGTGGTGTGACCGTACACACCTTGCGTGACCAGGTAAATGCGCGGTGCACTTGAACCATGCTGACACGTATCGACCATATCGGGATCGCCTGTTTCGACCTCGACAAAACTGTCGAATTCTACCGGGGCACATACGGCTTCGAGGTGTTCCACACCGAGATCAATGAAGAGCAGGGCGTGCGCGAGGCCATGCTCAAGATCAACGAGACGCCCGACGGCGGCGCCTCCTACCTCCAACTGCTGGAACCGACCCGCGGGGACTCCGCGGTCGGCAAGTGGCTCACCAAGAACGGCGAAGGAGTCCACCACATCGCCTTCGGCACCGCAGACGTAGATGGTGTAGCCGCAGACATCCGCTCGAAAGGCGTACGCGTGCTCTACGACGAGCCCCGGCACGGCTCCATGGGCTCCCGGATCACCTTCTTGCACCCCAAGGACTGCCACGGCGTGCTCACCGAACTGGTCACCGCGGATTCGCGACGCACGCAGGCAGGCGGCGCAGCCTCCCCCGCGGAGCAGGGGGAAGCCGGCCAAGACTCCGATCGAAAGGCGCACCCCCGGCACGACAAGCCGTCCGCGGAGCGCGCGAGCGAGCGGAGAGGTGAAAGGGACGAAGAAGGAGGGAAACGGTAAAACCCACTGATTCCAGCAGCTACACAGAACGCAAAGGTCACTGAACAGCTATCCAAAGACCGAGGCAGCCTCCTGACCAGTTGCCCGCTCCCCGGTACAGTTGTCCAGGCCGACCGGGGAAACGGTCGATGGGCGGGCACGAGGATCAAACGGGGTACGGGCCCGATCCGCGGTGTGGATCTGACACCATTCCCTGGAATGGCTATGTTCACCCGAAAGCTCACCCGGTTGGCGGGTGAGCAGTCCAGGAGACGGATGGGACCGCGGAGTGCGGGGCTACGACGGCTACGAGGCTGACGACCACCTCTCGCAGTTCGAGGCCGAGATGGCGCGGCTTCGGAAAGAGCGGGACAAGGCCGTCGACCACGCAGACGACCTGGGCTACCAGGTGGAGGTGTTGCGCGCCAAGCTGCACGAGGCGCGCCGCCGGCTCGCCCAGCCACGCGGTTACGAGAACGTCAACCACCACGCCGAGCAACTGCTGCGTAACGCTCAGATCCAGGCCGACCAACTGCGCGCCGATGCCGAACGCGAACTGCGCGAGGCCCGCGCCAAGACCCAGCGGATGCTGCAGGAGCAGGTCGAGCGCCAGTCTCAGCTCGAGGCCCAATGGCACGAAGAGGCCATCGCAAGGCGCCGCCGCCTCGACGAGGAGCTCACGGAGCGCCGCTCCACGGTCGAATCGCACGTCAACGAGAACGTCGCCTGGGCCGAGCAGCTGCGCTCCCGTGCCGAGAACCAGGCCCGACGGCTGCTCGACGAATCGCGGAGCGAAGCGGAGGCAGCGCTCGCCGCAGCCCACGCCGAGGCGACCCGCCTCACCGAACAGGCCCGTGAACGGCTGGAGTTGTCGGCCATCGAGGCCCGTTCCGAAGCCGAAGCGATCTTGCGCCGCGCCCGTACCGACGCCGAACGGCTGCTGACCGCCGCCTCCACCCAGGCTCAGGAGGCCACCGACCACGCCGACCAACTACGTGCCGGGGCCCGCACGGAGTCCGAAGAGGCCAGGCGCGAAGCCGTCGAGCTGACCCGGCGCGCCGAGGCGGCGATGGCCGAGGCCGAGACCGCACTGCGCGAAGCTGCCGCCGAGGCCGACCGGATCCGCACCGAGGCCGAGGAGAGCGCGGCCAAACGCCTTTCCGGCGCTGAGGCCATGAACGAGCAGCGTGCCCGTACCGCACGCGCCGAGATCGCCCGCTTGGTCGCCGAAGCCACCGAGGAGGCGGAAGCCGCCAAAGCGGAGGCCGAGCAGCTGCGTGAGGACGCACGCATCAAGGCGGAACGAGTCGTCGCCGAGGCCACGGAAGCCGCGCGCTCCGCCGCTGCGGAAGACGCCGCCGCCCAGCTCGCCAAAGCCGCCCGCAATGCGGAAGAGATCCTGGCAAAGGCGACCGCGGACGCCCAGGCCGCGACCCGGGCCGCCGCCGAGGAGGCGGAGCGGATCCGCCGCGAGGCGCAGGCCGAGGCCGAACGACTGCGCGCCGAGGCCGCCGAGACCGCCGAGCAACTCAAGGGTGCGGCCAAGGACGACACCAAGGAGTACCGCGCCAAGACCGTCGAGTTGCAGGAGGAGGCACGGCGGCTGCGCGGCGAGGCCGAGCAGCTGCGGGCCGAGGCAGTCGCCGAGGGCGAGCGCCTCCGCAGCGAGGCACGGCGCGAGGCGTTGCAGCAGATCGAAGAGGCCGCCAACAACGCCGAGGAGCTGCTGACCAAGGCACGCAGCGACGCCGATGAGCTGCGGCAGGCCACCACCGCTGAATCCGAGCGGGTGCGCACCGAGGCGATCGAGCGCGCCTCCGCCCTGCGCCGCCAGGCCGAGGTGGCGCTGCAACGGGCGCGCGCCGAGGTCGAATCGCTGCGCGCCGAGGCCGAGGAGGCCGCGGGCCAGATCAGGCAGGAGGCAGAAAACGACGCGGGGCAGCTGCGCACCGACGCCGAGCAGGCGGCGCGCCGGCTGCACGAGGAAGCCCTTGAGGCGCTCGACCGGCAGCGCTCGCAGCTCCAGCAACGCCTCACCGCTGCGGACGAGACCCTCCGCGAGGCGAGCGCCGAGGCCGAACGGCTGCGCCGTGAGGCGGCCGAGGAGGTGGACCGGCTCAGGTCCGAGGCTGCCGAGCGGATCCGCACCCTGCAGGCGGACGCCGAGACGGAGGCCGAGCGGCTGCGCAGCGAGGCCGCCGCTGATGCCTCCCAGACCCGGGCCGAGAGCGAGTCCGTCGCGATGCGGCTGCGCAGCGAGGCCGCTACCGAGGCCGAGGAGGTGCGCGGCCAGGCGCGCGAGGCTGCGGACCGGACGCGGGGCGACGCGGCGATCACCGCTGAGCGTCTGGAGGCGGAGGCCGTCGAGGCGCTCACTGCGGCCCGTCAGGAGGCGGCCAGGCGCCGCCGTGCGGCCGAGGAGCTGCTCGCGGACGCCAGGCGGGAAGCCGAGCAGGAGCGGTCGAGTGCGCGCGAGCAGAGCGAGGAGCTGCTCGCGTCGGCCCGTAAGCGCGTAGAAGAGGCGGGCGCCGAGGCCGAACGGCTCGTCGCCGAGGCCGAGCAGCGCTCCGCCGAGCTGGTGGCGGCGGCCGAGCACAGGGCGCAGCAGGTACGGGATGCAGTCTCCGGGCTTCATGAGCAGGCCGAAGAGGAGATCGCAGGGGTGCGCTCCGCGGCTGAACACGCGGCGGAACGGGTATACACCGAGGCCCGCGCGGAATCCGAGCGGCTGCATGCGGAAGCCAACGCCGAGCGGGAGCGGGCCAGTCAGGACGCGAGGCGCATCCGCCGCGAGACCCAGGAGGAGTCGGAGGCGGCGAAGACACTCGCCGCGCGGACTGTCGCCGATGCGATGAGCGGGGCCCAGCAGATCCTTGCCGAGGCGGTCGAGCAGGCCGAGCAGATCCGTGACGAGGCCCGGGAAGACGCAGGACGCAAGCGCACCGAGGCCGCCCAGCAGGCCGACGACTTGGTCAGGGGCGCGATCGAGGAAGCAGAACAGCTGCGTATCAACGCCGAAGAGCAGGTCACCCTCGCTGCTCAGGAGGCCGAACGCATCGCCTCGGAGGCGGAAAAGACCCGCCGCAACGCTGCTGATCACGCCGAGCGGACCCACGCCGAGGCCGAACGGGCGGCAGCGGCCGTGATGGCCGAGGCCGAGCAGATCCGCACCGAGGCCCGTGAAGACGCAGGGCGCAAGCGCACCGAAGCCGCCCAGCAGGCCGATGAGCTGATCTCCGAGGCGACGGCGGAGGCCGAGCGCATCGCGTCCCAGGCGCAGGCCGATGCGGTACGGAAGGCCGCGGCGGCTGAGGAGCAGGCGGATGCGATGGTCGGCGCGGCCCGCGCCGAGGCGGAACGCCTGGTCAATGAGGCGACGGCAGAGGCCAATTCTCGGATGGAGCGTTCCCGTGCGGATGCCGACACGATGCTCGCCGAGGCCCGTCGGGACGCCACTGCGATCAGGGAGCGCTCCGAGAAGCTGCGGAGCCGCATCGAGGCCGAAGTGGAGGAGTTGCACGAGCGGGCCCGCGAGGAGTCCGCGGAGGCGATGAAGTCCGCGGGTGAGCGCGTCGACAAGCTGGTGGCCGCCGCCTCCGAGCAGTTGACCGAGGCGGAGGAGAAGGCACGTAAGCTGGTCGAGGACGCCGAGAAGAAGGCTGCGGAGCTGTCCGCCAAGGCGTCCACCGAGGCGAACAAAGTTCGCATCGCCGCGGTGAAGAAGGTCGAGGGGCTGCTCAAGGGGGCCGAGCAGAAGCGAGCCGAGGCCGAACGGACAGCGGAGCATATGATCGCGCAGGCACGGTCCGAGGCGCAGCGAATCGTCGAGGAGGGGCAGCGGGAGCTGGACGTCCTCAAGCGCCGCCGGGAGGACATCAACGCGGAAATCTCCCGGGTGCAGGACGTTTTGGAGGCGCTGGAGTCGTTTGAGACGTCGGCGGGTGGAGGCAAGAAGGCTCCTGGTGTGCCCAACCAGGCGGGACCCGTCAAGGCGGGTACTGGCACAAAAATCACTCGTTCGGGTGGCAAGCGCTCCGGGGATGTTCCACTCGATTGAGGGGACGTTCTCCAGACGTTACGGACATCCGCTCGATGACACGCCGTACGGCACCCTAGGATCCCCCTATCACCTCACCGGTCTCTTTGTGACAGGAACCCCATGAGCGACACTTCCTCCCCTTTCGGCTTCGAGCTCGTGCGGCGCGGATACGACCGCGGACAGGTGGACGACCGCATCACCAAGCTCGTCGCCGACCGTGACAGTGCCCTGGCCCGGATCAGCGCGCTGGAAAAGCGCATCGAAGAGCTTCACCTCGAGACTCAGAACGCACAGACACAGATCACCGACGCCGAGCCGTCGTATGCCGGTCTGGGTGCCCGTGTGGAGAAGATCCTCCGTCTCGCCGAGGAGGAGGCCAAGGATCTGCGCGAGGAGGCCCGCCGGGCCGCCGAGCAGCACCGTGAGCTGGCCGAGGGAGCAGCCGGCCAGGTGCGTGCGGACGCCGAGTCGTATGCTGCTGAGCGCAAGGCGAAGGCCGAGGACGAGGGTGCGCGGATCGTCGAGAAGGCCAAGGGCGAGGCCAGCCAGCTGCGCGCCGAGGCCACCAAGGACGCGGCGGCCAAGCGCGAGGAGGCGGATGCGCTCTTCGAGGAGACGCGTGCGAAGGCCGCCCAGGCCGCGGCCGACTTCGAGACCAACCTCGCCAAGCGCCGTGAGCAGTCCGAGCGTGACTTGGCATCCCGTCAGGCGAAGGCAGAAAAGCGGCTCGCGGAGATCGAGCACCGCGCGGAGCAGCTCCGCCTGGAGGCGGAGAAGCTGCGTACGGATGCTGAGCGCCGGGCCCGCCAGACGGTGGAGACCGCCCAGCGCCAGGCGGAGGACATCGTGGCCGACGCCAACGCCAAGGCCGACCGCATCCGCAGCGAATCCGAGCGCGAGCTCGCCGCGCTGACCAACCGTCGCGACAGCATCAATGCCCAGCTGACGAATGTCCGCGAGATGCTGGCCACGCTGACCGGTGCGGCGGTCGCCGCGGTAACAGGCCCCGATGACGAGACGCTCTCCCGTGGCGTCCCCGCCCAGCAGTCCCGCTGACGCGCACGAGCACCCCGTGGCTGAGCCCCCACTCTTGAGAGCGGGGGCTCAGCCACGGGGTGCTCGAAACAGGCCCTGGGCTTTGTCCAGCCCTCGAGCCGCTCCTTCACCCGCGCTCCCTACTGCCGAAGGCTCCTAGCGCGAGGGGTTCCGGGATCGCGGAAGCTTGGCGCTTCGGCGGTCCCTCGCGTCCCAGCAGGGGCGGTGCCAGTGCCGCCGGTTGTCCACTCCTCCGTGCTCGGGCCAGGCCACCACATGCCCGACGCCCGGCGGGATTTCCTG
>JAFAUH010000389.1 GCA_019243445.1 Streptomycetaceae bacterium
TCCAGGCAATCGAGGACGGCGAGGATCGGGGCGAGTACGTCGTCGAGACCGGCCACGAAGCGCTGCGCCAAGTCGTCGTCTGCGAATACGGCGGGCAGCATCATGCCCAACGGGGCGGAGGAACCAAGACCGTCGACCGACCCTCTCATATAGCTTCCTTGCTCATATGCTGTTTTATCTGTTTTGCCTGCTTCTTTGCCTGTTTGCATGCGTCGCTCATGCTGTGCCCCCGATCACCCGGACGCGGTGGTCGAAGGAGAAGACCAAGGACGGCGGTTCGAGATCGATCCGCTCGGCCGGGTCGCCGCGCTTGCCGGTGAGCGGGTCAGCAGGGTGCAGCAGCACCTGGTCGACGAGTTCGACTCCCGGTACGCGCTGGAGCACTGCGAAGACCTCGCCCGCCTGCACCGGCCGGCCGAAGGGCCACCCGGTGCCGTGCACACCCCCGGAAAGGGGGTCGAGGTGCTGGTAGACCGCGTCGTACGCCTGACGGCGGACGCGTTCCGGATCCACGCCGCGGAAAGCATGCACGGTGGCGACGACAGTCACGCCCTGGTAATAGGGAGGACCCACGGCCAGCCGGGTGCCGATCAGGCGACGATCGTCCAGATACCGGGTGATCCGTTCCAACAGCGCGTCCCCGGGTACGAGTTGCTCGAAACGCAACCGCCCGCCAAGATCGGGAACGGCCTGCGGGACGACCAGGACTCGCACCGCGTGAGCGCCGTGCTCGTCCGGTTCCCCCTCCAGGCAGGTGATACGGGCGGTCTCGGGGGCCGCGCGCCGGGCGAGTTCCTCGTAGTCGCGCAAGGTCACGGCGCGTTCTTGCGCGCGCAGGGTGATGGGCGCGCGGATCTTCGCCTCCTCGGCGGTCTCACCGTCCACGCCGCCCGTTGCGGCCTCCCGGTTGACGACTTCTGCAACGTACGGGACGGAGCTGCGCAGCATCCGTATTGCGCCCCGTGCGACATTCCCGGCTCTGCCTCCGCCAGTGCGGTAACGGAGGGTCCGGATAACGGCGCCCTTGGGCGGCACGGCACCGTACTGCCGCAGTGAGCCGTCGGGTTCGCGTACGGCGGGGCCGAAGGCGATTTCCCCGGTAGCCGCATCGAGAGTGAAATGCCGGTCGTCGGGATCGGAGGCGGCAAAGTGCGAGACCACCTGCCAGTCCGTCCATCCGTCGCGCTCGGCGACTTGGAGGTGCAGCGGGGGCACATCGGCGACCGCGGGTGCGTGAGCGAGCCGCAGCCGCTGACCGGGCAGTCCGCTGGACTCCCCGAGTGTCTCGTTGCGCACCGTCTCGGCATTTACGGTGCCTGTCGTGCCGCCGATGGTGAACGCTTCGGCAGATCGGACCGTAGGCGAGGTGGTATAGAAGGGCTGGCCTGTCTCGGGGTCGGTGACGCGGCAGCGCAGCCACCCGGCCTCGCGCTGCCCGGTCCGAGAGACGGTGTGTCCGCCCGGGACATGCAACACCACCTCACCTGGCCGGTTCAGGCCCCCGGTGGTGTCCCGGTCGACCTCGCAGGGCATCCAGCCGTCCGCCGTCCACGCCTCCCAGACCAGCGGCGGCTGCCGGGGGTCGACACCGACGCCGTCGACCCGGCTGTCGAGGGTGAGTGCTACCGCGCAGTGCGGGACAGCCGCACTGAGCCCGAGCAGCATGCAATCCCCGGGCCGAGGCGCCTGGGAGAAACAGAACAAGTCCTTGCCCTCGGCGAGGTCGTCGGTGCGGTCGGTCACCGCCTCCCCGCCACGCTGGACGACGAGGTGGCGCAGTTCGCAGGGGACTACCGTCAAGTCGCGCTCAGTGGCGAAGACGACGGCCTCCTCGCTGTCGGTACGGGTGGTGGCGACCTCGGTCCCGGTCGGCAGATGGACGGGGTCGGGCTGTGGGGCGGAGAGCCAGAACGTGACGTCGGTACGGGCGGCGGAGGGCGGGAAGAGGGTGATGCCGATGAGGTCGAGGAAGGCGAGGTGGTTCTTCTCGGGCACCCGGTTGAGCCGGTAGACGATCTGGTCGGCCAGGTGGGCGACCGTCTCGACAAGAGTCACGCCGGGGTCGGAGACGTTGTGGTCGGTCCATTCCGGGGCACGCTGTTGTATGTAGCGCTTGGCGTCGTCGACGAACTGCTGGAAGCGGCGGTCGTCGAGGTTGGGGGAGGGCAGTGCCATCAATGGTCGCTTTCGGTGGCCGGTCCGGAGCCGGGTCCGTGGGGCAACGACCCATGGAGCAACGGTCCATGGGACAATGGTCCGTGGGGCAACGGCTGGTCGGACATCGGCTCGTCGTGGGAGGGGATGACATAGAAAGGGAAGACCAGACTGCGCGGGTTGTTGGTGCCGCGGATGGCATAACGGACGTCGATGAAGAGCACCTCCGGGTCGTCGCCGGCGGTCACTTCCACCTCGTGCACTTCGATGCGCGGCTCCCAGCGGTCGAGGCTGGCGTATACCTCGTGCTGGATACGGCCCGCGGTGGCCTCGTTGACCGGTGCGAAGACCAAGTCGTGGATGGCGCAGCCGAATTCCGGCCGCATCGGCCGTTCTCCCGGCGCAGTGGTCAGCACCAGCCGTATGGCTTCTTCGATCTCGCGTTCCCCACTGACCAGGGCGATGCCCCCGGTCGGGCCGATACGCATCGGGAAAGCCCAGCCTGATCCGGTGAATTGCTCAGCCATCAGACCACCTCCATCCCGTTGGCTGTCACATTGCCCGCCAGTTCAACGTTCACAGCGTTGATGCCGATGTTGGCGACCGAGGTGATCTGCACATCGGCCTCGCCAGAGACAGACGCCATGCCCATGGCGTTCAAGGCCAGCAGCCCGGTCGAGTTGACGGTGAACACGGTCGATCTGGCGTTGATGTCCATCGCATCGATGCTCAGTGCCCCGCCGCTCCTCAACGACATTGCACCGCCCGCCTTCAGCGCCAAATTATCGCCCGCCTCGACCGACACCGAAGTGCTTCCCTTGATGGTGACACTGCCTTTGCTGTCCACGGTGATGGTCGTGCCGGTACGGTCCAGGTTCACCGTCAGCCGGTCGTCCCCGGTGCTCAGCCGCACACCGCGCTTGCGGCCACCGCTGCGCTGGTCCAGCAGGTCGAGACGGTTGCCGTCGCGGTCGGCGAGGGTGTGCCGGACGCTCTTGCCGCTCGTACCGTCGTAGAGCGGGACATCGCCCGCGCCCGGCAGGTCCACGCCATTGTAGAGACCGCCGATGACATATGGGTGGTCCAGCGCGCCGCGGTCGAAGGCCACCAGGACTTCGTCTCCGACATCGGGCGCGATGACCCCGCCGCCGCGCACCCCGCCGAACTGCACAGTACGGGTCCAGTCGCTGACGTATACGTCGTCGAGCCAGGGAAAACGCAGCTTGACCCGGCCCTGCCGCTGCGGATCCTTGATGTCGGTGACGATGGCATTGGCCACGCCCGGCAGTCGTGGCGTGCTATGGCCGCCGCTGTTCGAGCTGCCGGAAGCGAGCCCGTACAAGGAGCGCCACTGACGGCCACTGACGGTCACCCAGGTCTCGTAGTGCGTACCCGCGCCGAACGAATGGCGGGCAGCAGTCACCGTGTACTTGCCTTCGAAGGGATCGCCCACGTCAGTGAGAGCAACCGGAACTCCCGGACGCAGCTTGGGGTTGCCGCGGACCATGACTTCCACTTCGCAAAAGCAGCCGGTCACATCGTCGGCGAGGGCATCGGTGGCATGCTTGACCTGATCCTGCTGGTCGTAGGGCGTGTCGGTTTCGACGAGCTCGCAGCTGCCGAAGGCGGCGGCGGCCCTGTCCGGCGTGGTACCGATGCTGATCCCCGGTGCGGAGGCGGCGGTGGCCTGGCTGATGAGGGGCTTTTTGGTGGTGACGTCCCAGCCGCGCACTGTGACCATGCTGACCTGTTCGGCGGCGGTCACCGCGACTCGGCACCGCAGGATGTCAGTGCCGGCCTGCAGCACATACGGACTGCGCTCCCCGTCGGTGCGGGGCGAGGGCGCCCCGGAGGCGGGAGTGGGGCGGACGAATTGCAGCTTGCCCGTGGGGCTCAGCGACAGCACTCGCTCGTTTTCGTCGGCGAGCCGGGACAGGAAGTCCCAGTCGGTGACATTGGCCTGGGTGATGAACTTATAGACAGTGGGCGTGGTGTTGACACTGCCGATCGGGATCTTGTCCAGGACCGCCAGCTTGCGGGCGATGTCGGAGGCGGTCATTTCGCGATAGGCGGCCACCCTGCGCTGGCGCAGCATGCGGTGGCCGCGGTCGTAGCCGCGTACGACGGTGAAGGTGCCGGTGCCGTCATAGTCGGCTTCGAGCCCGGTCACCTCACCGGTGAGCAACGGTGACGCCGCGCCCTGGCCGTCGGCGACCGCAGCCACGACCACGGGCGTGCCGATAGTGATGCCCGCCTGGCTGAGCACTTTCTTGCGGGGGTCGCGGAAGGTGAGCTGGAACGCCCCAGGGACGCCGGCCCCGAGATCCACCCAGCCTTCGACGAGCAGTTTGGCGAGCGTGGTATTGAGCGGCCTGCCACCCACCGTGACATGAAAGACGTTGGAGAAGGCGAGTTGGGACATCAGGCACGCACCTCCTCTGCGGCAGGCAGCACGAGTTCGGTGCCGGGAGCCAGCCGCCCCGGGTCGTCGATGCCGTTGGTCTCGGCGATCGCACGCCAGGCCGAGGCGTCTCCGTACTCGCGCCAGGCGAGCGACTGAAGTGAGTCGCCGGCGACGATATGGTGCACGCGGCGCGCGGTGAGCGCACCGGATGTCGGATTCTGGCCTGCGGTCTTGGCTGGTATCTCGTTCAAGCTCACCTGGCAGGTGGCACGGATCGGCACCCCCGTGGTGTCGAAGAGGGTGTACGAAGCGTTCACGGCGCTGACGTATGCGGTGAAACGGGCGGTGGAGAACGACCCCCACTGGAAGACCACCCAGGGAGTGGAAGGCTGCTTCGCGGCGATGCTGGCGGTGGTCACCTCGCAGCAGGAGAAGAGGAGTTCCACCTTTTTGAGCACCTCATTGCTGCCCGGGTCGTCGGAGCAGTCGAGGAACACTTCGACGTCCATCGAGCGCGGCTCGGGCCCCATGAACTCCGGGAGTGCGCCGTCACGGACAGCGGCTGTCGGGGTGGTCTTCCACTGCGCACGGCGGCTGAGGGCGAGTTGGGAGGGATTGAAGTCGAAGCTGAAGTCGCCGATCAGCCCGCCGGGTGTGGTGCTGTAGCCGATGGGCGGCTCGTGGATGGCGAGCGTGGCCCGTACCAGACTCTTGCCTGCTCCGCCGCTGCTCCTCCTGGCCATCTATGCTGCTCCCGCGTCGGTGAAGCCATGGTGGGTGATCTCCAGGGTCTCGGTTGCCACACCGGGACTCGCCGGATCGAGCGACGGCCCCTGCCAGCGCACCGGCAGCACATCGATCAGCCCCCAGCGGGCTACTACAGAGCCGTCGGCGCGCAGCGCGGCGATCTGCGCGGTGGGGCGGGTGACCCCGGTGGTGATGGACGAGATCCAGGCTGCGACTTTCGAGGTATCCGGTGTGAGGGGGCGGGTCAGCCTGATGCTGGGGAAGCTGACCCGAGAGGGGAGTTGCCACACGAACCCGTTGTTGCCCCCTTCCTGATGGGTTTCGACCTCCACTTCGGATGCGAGGCCTTCACAGCCGTTGAACAGGCCCAGACTCTGCCCGTCGATGGTCAGGGTGAAGTAGATGGTCGAGCCGGGGTCGAGTTCGCCGGACATTTCGGTGGCGGGCCTTTCTCGGGCGCGTGGAGCACTTTGGGTCGGGGCGGGAGCGGGGATGGGGATGAGGCGCTTGCGCGGTGCGTCGCTGCCGATTCAGCGGCGTGGATCTCGCAACCGGCCGGTTCGTTCGCGGTCGAGCCGCAACTCGATCCGCAGCAGCCGGGTCAACGGTCCGATCAGCCGGTGCGTCAATTCGTCGAGCTGCCCGCCCGTGAGATCCGTGAGATCCGTGAGATCCATGCGGTCCGTGTGGTTCGTCATATTCGTGAGATCCGTGCGATCGCGGGCGTCAAAGCCGGTGCCGCCGCTCGATGCCGGTGGGAAGGCAACATCGTTCGTTCCCACCGACGGTGCGGCGGTGGCGGCGGAAGTGGCGGCGGCGGAAGTGGCGGCGCGGCGTTGGACAGTAGGAGTCGGCTCCGGGCTTGCTCGGCGGATCGTGACCGAAGGCCCTGTTGCGTCCGGAATGGCGGTTGAGATTGCCGAGGACCGCTGGGTGGGCATGGCGGACGGCGTGGCCGAGACTCGCTGCACCGGCAGTGCCACAGGCAGCACGTCAGGTACCGCGGCAAGCCGTACAGCCTGCGAGCCCGTCCGGTCCGTCCGGTCTGGCGGATCCGTGGCGTCGGCGGCCATCCGCTGAATTGGTGCTGCGGGAAGAGCGGCGAACGGGCTCGCTGACGGAGTCGGCTGATGCAACACCTCTGGCCGAGCTCGGGAATCTGCGCTGCCACCACCGCCGTCGGCGGCATGTGCCGGTGACGCCGGGCTGCCGGGAACCACCGTCCCATCCGCCCCCGGAGTCACGAGGGCCTGCTTCATATGTCCCGCCGGGCCCACGGCTCCTATGAAGATATCGGCTTCCCTCTGCCTTCCGGGGGTACTTCCCGCCGGAGGCAGGGGCAGGGAGATACCTCCGGAAGGCAGAGGGAGACCGGCTGAGGCACGCAGGTGGACCGGATCGGAATCCCTGCCCGTGATCAGCCGCCGTCCCGCACCTGCCTCGGGCCGCCCCCGCACGAGCCGCCGCGGTTCTTCCGTGATCGGCGCTTCGCCTGGCCGTACCCCACCGATAGGCGTACCCAGCACAGGCACAGATGTTGTCATCGGGTACGCCGAGATCAACGGGCGTACCGAAGCAGGGGACAACGTATGCCGGTCGCCGCTTTCCGAGGGGACTGGACTTGGGGTCTGTGTCGGAAATCCCGTCGGGCCTGCGATACCTGCAGCGGGCGTCGGCTGATCCGGCGCGGCTTCCGGAACGGATCCCAGGGCGTCCGGCCCCGGCCTCACGGGCCGGACCGCAGCTGTCCCCGGCAAGTCCGTTGCCGCACCGACTCGTCGTTGTACCCCGGGGCCGGACGGCGCTGCGGGACGGCGACCACCCGATGGCGCAGTCCATACGGGAGCAGAACCCGCGTCGGCGACTCGCCGTCGGCCTGCGGATGCCTCTGGCCGCCCCTGCACGAGTCGGTGCAGCTTTACCACGACTGGCGTATCGCGCCGCCGCACGGCGGTATCGGGTGCCCTGGGCGGAAAGGTTGTCAGCGGCGTCTGAGAGACCAACGCACGTCGGCCATGGATCCCGGGCGGGACCGCGTACGGTGGGCCGTCCACGGGCGTGTGCCGGGCCACATCGACAGTGTTGTCAACTCCGGCCGGGGGGCAAGCTGTTCCCGCCGACGAGGCTGGTGCACCTCGTCCTGTCGCCGAAACACCTTTCCCCTTCTCTTGCCCCTTCCCGTTCCGTTCCCCGTTCCCCGTTCTCGTTTTCTCCGCGAGCGGTTTCGCGTCCGCGGGCGGCACAGTCAGTGGGGCGCCGAGCAGTGGACGGCGGTGCCGCGCCGGCAGCCCGGCGACGCTCCCCGAAGCATTCGAGGGCTGCGCGGTGTCTGATCCACCGGTATCTCCGGTATCACCGGTATCGTCGGCAGTGACGGCTCGGGACATGGCCGAGTCCGTCGAGGCGGATGGGGTGGACGAGGTGGACGGTGCCTGGCCGGCCGCCACGAATGTCGCCGCGGTCAGCGTCCGGTTCGCCGTGCTCACCGTGCTTGGCGTGCTCACTGTGCTTCGCGTGGTTGGTGCGCCCAGTCCGACCCGCCGTGATCGGCTCGGCTGCTCGGGCTCATTGGATGCCCGTCGCTGTACGGACTGCCGCTCGACCGGGCTGCGCTTGTCCCGGGAGACGACCGGCGCCCTCGGGACCAATCCTGACTCCGCGGGAGCCACGGCAGTGCCACCGTCTGCCGGGGCAACCGGTAGGTCGGGACCTTGCGTGCGAACGGTGCCGTCCGCATGACCGCTCCGCTGCGCGCCGCCTTCCGGGTGGTCCGGACGCACCTGGGCGTCCCGCGGGCCGGCTGCCGCCCGCTGCGCCACCGCGGGAAGTACTCGCTGCACGGGCACCGTACCTCGCGCCCTGACGAGCGGAGCGGCGCCGGAGTGGCGAGGGAGTGCGGGGAACACCTGGAGGCCCTTCGGGAGATGCGCACTTCGCGCAAACGGGCCAGAGCCTGCCCATGGAGTGGCATCCCCCGACAGGGTGACATCAGCCGACTCCGTCGGTGGGGGAGTAGCCAACGGCAGGGAAAGAAGGGGGAGTTCCAACCCCGTCGAGGGGCCCGACGAAACGGAGAGCACGCCCATGACCCGCCCGCCAGGAGCGCCGTCGAGGACAGCATGTGACAGCTCCTCGCTGAATGAGGGGTTCTGCCAGGCCGCCAACGAACTGCAGAAGTCCGCCTCGGTCACCGGGCCCGACGGGTGCCGGGCGGCGCTGATCCGCTGGATCGGCGGAAGAGCGCGCCAAGCGCCCGGGCGCGCCGGGCGGGGCGCGGACGGCATCGCGTCCAACGGTTCTTCGGCTTCGACGGGCGCACCGGGCAGCTCCCCGTCCTGCTCCCGCCGTGCCGACGTCGGCTCGCGCCACCGGTCAAGAAGTCCCATGCCCCTGCCCTACCGTTCCGCCATTGCCCGGGTGACCAGAGAGGCGATCTGCTCGGCGTACCGGCGCCGGTCGCGGTGTTCGAGGTCCAGGATGTCCTCCAGGCTCCAGTGGAAGTGGTAGGCGATGTACGCGATCTCCTCATGGATGTGGTCGGTCGCGTACGTCACGATTCCCCCAGGCGGCTCCCGCCGAGTTCGACCTCGAACGGCTCCTCGCAGTGCGGACAGGTCACTCCGGCGCGGGTGTGTCCCTCGGCGTTGACCTGTCGGTAGAAGTCCTGCAGAAACGCGAGGTCGGAGGCGAACATGTTCTCCACCACCGTGTCGTGAACGACCGGCAGTGTGCCCAGCCTGGTGATCACTCGGCCGAGCAGTACCACCGACAGATATGCGGGATTTTCCTGCACCCGCACATCCCGCAGTGGGATCAGCTCGTCGCGGGCGGTCGCAAGGCGCATGACACCGTCACGGTGCACAGTCCCGGACTCGTCGACGTAGCCCCGTGGCAGCTCGAATGCGAATTCTGTCCGCAACTTCCTTGATGAGTCGGGCTGTTGACTCGGCCCCGGAAGCGGTGGCCCCGGAAGCGGCGGCACAGGCTCGGCGGCTGCGGCGCCGACATCAGTGGCGGCTGCCATCGGCGGCCTTGTGCCTGAACGGCGCATCAGCCCATGACCAGTTCTTCGAAGGTGATGGTCACGGATTCGGTGAGCGCGGAGGCCTGACCCGCCTGTACCGTGCTGGTCTCAACCTTGCTGCACCAGGCGTTGCGCAGGTCGTACCGCTTCACAGGGTTGTTCTGGTAGTCCATCACCATGATGGTGGCGTTCTTGCGGGCCGTTCCCATGTTGCCGGAGACGGATTCGTTGATCCAGTCGTTGAAGGCCGACGACTGGGTCATGCCACGCACGACGGTGCAGGTCCCGGCCTTCTTCACGCCCGGCATCTTCTTGGTGACGGGCTTGCCCTGGGCGGAGACCTGCTGGTACTCGATGACGTCCTGTTCGATGCTCAGGCCGCTGACCTCCTGAAGGTACTCGACCATGACGCCGTCGATCTGAAGGCCGAAGTTGTGTGAGGTGAGGGCATCACCGGGCTGGAGACTCATGGCTGATGTCTGTCCTTGTTATGGCTGTCACGGTTGCGGCAACCGTGGTGGCTGTCATGATTGTTGCGATTGTCACGGATTTTTTGTGACTGTCACGGTTTCGTTGTAGCTGTTGTAGCTGCGATAGCTGAGGATGCGTGGGCGCTGAGGATGCGCGGGTGGCGAACGGCGTGGACCGCCGGGAACTCGAAACAGGCCTAACGACCTGGGGAGCAATGGGGTGTCGGGAGCCCGCTCCCTATTGCTCCCCAGGTCTCACAGCTACTCGTCCAACTCTCCGCCGCCACTGGAGAACTGGGCCAGCCGAAAGATCACGAACTCGGCCGGTTTGACCGGTGCGACACCGATCTCGCAGACGAC
>JAFAUH010000070.1 GCA_019243445.1 Streptomycetaceae bacterium
TGCCCTTCACGAGGTGCTCGAGAGCCTCCTCGAGCATGCTCAGGCCTCGGTCGGCTCAGTGGACTCAGCCGCCGCTTCCGCAGCCGCTGCATCCCCGGAGTCTGCCTTCTTCTCGGACTTCTTCGCCTTGGGGGTGATCGCCTCGCCCTTCGGCTCGTCCGCGGCCTCCTTGGCGGCGGCCTCAAAGAGCGCACGCTTGTCGGCCTTCGGCTCGGCAACAAGCATCGGAGCCGGGGCGGGCAGGCCCTTGAACTTCTGCCAGTCGCCGGTGACCTTGAGGATCGCCTGCACAGGCTCGGTCGGCTGCGCGCCGACGCCCAGCCAGTACTGGACTCGGTCGCTGTCCACCTTGATGAAGGACGGGTTCTCCATCGGGTGGTACAGGCCGATCTCCTCGATCGCCCGGCCGTCGCGGCGGGTACGGGAGTCGGCGACGATGATGCGGTAGTGAGGCGAACGGATCTTGCCCAGACGCTTCAGCTTGATCTTCACTGCCACGGGAGTGGGTTCTCCTGGTCTTGACGTGGTTGGGCACACCAGGTCACCACGTGGGGTAGTGGAAGCCGGATGCCCGACGGACGCGTCAGCCGAAGGAGAGAGGGGTCCTGCACGGCTGCCGAGTGCTCAGCGCACTATTGTGCCACACTGCGAAGCGCACCCCCCACACGACGGCCGTCAGCCGACTCCGGCCACTTCCGGGATACGGAACGGCTGTCCGCACGCCCCGCACATGATCGGCGCCTTGGCAAGGACCGAGGGGACGACCCGCACGTTCCGCCCGCACTCGCAGACCGCCTTCACACGTACGCCGCCGCCCGATGAACCATGCCGTGCCGCCGGTCCCCGGAAGGAGCGTGCGGAGTCGGCAGCTGTCGCCACGACATGCGCCTTGAGAGCACGTTGGAGGCGTTCGATTGTCGACTCGTAGCGCCTTTGGGTCTCAGGGCGCATGACGACCAGCGAGAACCCGCTGCTCGCATGCGGCTCCTCGGCGTGGTCGAGACCGAGCTCATCGGCGATCGCCAGGAAGCGGCGGTTGTGGTAGCGGCCGGCGCGTGAGGTGTCACGGACATCGCGAGCGGCGGCGATCCCGTGTACGGCCTCGTGCAGCAACCTTTCGAACGAGAGCTCCGTGCCGCAGGCGGACGAGGACTCTCCGATGAGGGATTCAGGCGCGGCCAGATCCGGCAGTTCGGGGTGGTGCCGTTGAATGTCGGCCCACGCGAGTGCCAGTTCGGCGGCGAGGACTGGTGGTGTCGTGCTCACGTCGTGATAACGAAGAAAGAGGCCATAATGTTCCGGTTCCGGGATCATCCCAAATAAATTGCACGTATTCGTCAGGGACAGGGGTCATACGTTGGTGCCGTTGCAGCGCGTCCCGTTTGCCAATGAAGTCAGTAGGCCCGTGCGTCAGTAGGCCCGTGCAACGAGAGCGACGTTGCCCGGTGCGTCGTCCGCGTCCGGCACCGACCCGTCCTCCGCAAGGAGACACCGCACCGTGATCCCGTGCTCGGCGAGCTTCGCCTCGCCCTCCGTGCCGAGGTCGGCCCAGCGGATCCGGGCCCAGCCGGTGGAGGCGGCCTCCACAGCCTCGGCGACCGTCGCGACATCGGCCGTACGCGACTCGCGCCGCTCGCACGACTCCTTCAGCAGCAGCGCCTGATCCTCCTCCAGGATCTTGGGCAGTACGGCGACGAGTGTGTCGAGGGCGACTGGCTCCTTTCCACCCGGAATGCGACGGGCCAGCATCGCCGTACCGCTCTCCAGGTCGCGCGGGCCGACCTCGACGCGCACCGGCACGCCCTTGAGCTCCCAGTCGACGGCGCGGCGGCCGAACGGGGTGTCGGTGCGGCCATCCACCTGCACTCGGACGCCGGCGGCCTTGAGCCGCTCGCCGATCTCGCGCACCTTGGCGAGTACCGCCTCGTCGCCCTTGATCGCCAATACGACAGCCTGGATGGGCGCGAGGCGCGGCGGCACGCGCAGGCCGTTGTCGTCGCCGTGCGTCATAATCAGACCGCCGACCATACGGGTCGAGGTGCCCCAGGAGGTCTGCCAGACCAACTCCTGCTTACCGTCGGCAGACAGATACTGCGTGTTGAATGCCTTGGCGAAATTCTGGCCCAGCTCATGACTGGTGCCCATCTGCAGCGCCTTGCCATCCCGCATCATCGCTTCGAGCGTGAGGGTGTTGACCGCCCCGGCGAATCGCTCCTGCGCGGTCTTGCGGCCGAGCACCACGTCGATGGCAAGCACTTCGGTCATGAAGTCGCCATAGACGTGGCGGTGGATGTGGGCCGCGTAGGTGCGCGCGTCCTCGTATGTGGCGTGGCAGGTGTGTCCCTCCTGCCACAGGAATTCAGTGGTGCGCAGGAAGACGCGCGGACGCAGCTCCCAACGCACCACGTTCGCCCACTGGTTGACCAGCAGCGGAAGGTCGCGGTAGCTCTGCACCCATTTTGAGAAGTACTCGTTGACGATCGTTTCGGAGGTGGGCCGGACGACGACCGGTTCCTCGAGGTCCTTGCCGCCGGCGTGCGTGACTACCGCGAGCTCGGGCGCAAAGCCCTCGACGTGCTCGGCCTCCTTGGTGAGGTAGGACTGCGGGATGAAGAGCGGGAAGTACGCGTTCTGCGCCCCCGCCTCCTTGATTCGCGCGTCCATTTCCTGCTGCATCCGCTCCCACAGCCCGTACCCGTACGGCCGGATGACCATGGTGCCGCGCACCGGGCCATTGTCGGCGAGCTCTGCCTTGGTGATCAGATCCTGGTACCAGCGCGGGAAGTCTTCCGCCTGAGGTGTGAGAACGGGTGCCTTTGCCATGGCGCAGATCGTACGGGTACCGACGCCGCGACCGTGAATCGCCGCCAACACCCCTTTGCTCTCCCTTTACCTCATGCCCCTTTACTGCCGCTTCCCGACTCCCGCAACCCGGGCCGTCCGAGAGGCAGTGCGCAGCGTCCGCACCTACTCTCTGGACAAGAGGTCGAACGACCTCTGGACGCGGGGGCCGGAGGGGGAGTTATCTGGCCTTGCGGGACCACCACCATACGGGGCAAGCAACGGCGACTCGGCGGATTGGGGCTGCTCGATGACACCTACGCTCGTACCGGGACGCATGGACCGCGCGGACGCCAGAGCGCGGGACTGGGCGGAGATCCAGGAGCGGATGCTCGTTCCGCTCTACGAAGCCGTGTACGAACGGCTCGACGTCGGCTGCCAGACCCGCCTGTTGGGCCTCAGCTGCGGTTCCGGGCTCGCGCTGCTGATGGCGGCGGCCCGCGGCGCGACCGTCACCGGCGTGGACTTCGACGAGCAGCGGCTGGCGCTGGCCCGGGAACGGCTCTTTTCCGAGCCGCAGCGGGGCGCTGCGCAGGCGCAGCTGTTCTGCGGTGGGCCGGAGCAGGCGCGGCAGCAATGCGAAGCGCCTCCGTTGAGGGCGGTGGCGGGAGACGGGCGGGCGTCACTGCGGCGCGAAGCGCCTCCGTTGAGGGCCGTGGCGGGAGACGGGCAGGCGTCACTGCGGCGCGAAGCGCCTCCGTTGAGGGCGGTGGCGGGAGACGGGCGGGCATACGAACGTAGCGGGCAGCTCTACACGATGGTGACCGCCTTCGAGCCGGCCACGCCTCACACCGAGCTGGGTCCCGCGCTGATCGAGGCGGCTCGGCTCGCTGAGCGCGGCAGTGCGGTGGTGGTGACGGGGTGGGGCCCGCCGGAGCGGTGCGCGACGGCGAGGGTACTCCGGATGGCCGAACGTCTCGCCGAGCCTGAACAGCGGCCGAGCCCGGAGCCCGCGTGGGTGAGCGGGCGGGACGACCTCGAGGAGTTGGCGCGGGCCGCGGGGCTCGGGCTCGACGGCTCGGGACGGGTGGCATGCCCCTTCACGTACCCGGACATGGACAGCGCAGTGCGCGGACTGCTGTCGACGGGCCTGTTTGATACGGCAGTCGCGGCGAGCGATCAGTCACAGGTGGAGAAGGAGCTGACGGAGGCGCTCCATCCGTACCGGCGCCCGGACGGCATGGTGCACATGGACAACGTCTTCCGTTATCTGATCGCCCGGGTCTGAGCGTTTCCGGCCTGCGGCCTTTGAAGGCCCGGCCACTCCTCGGCGGTGAGGGCGTAGCGTTCATGGTCGCGCCAGGCGTCGTTGATGTACAACATGCGCGGTGAGAACCCCTCGTAGCGGAAGCCGAGGCGTTTGGCGAGCGCAATGGAGCGGAAGTTCTCCGGCTGTACGTTGATCTCCAAGCGGTGCAGCCCAAGACCGTCCGGTTGCGCGGTGAAACACACCTGCACGACCTGGCGCATGCCCTCGGTCATCCGTCCCGTTCCCGCATACGGCAGATACGAGTCGTAGCCGAGCACGGCGTTGCGGAATCGCGCCCGCACAATGTTGGCGACATTGCACTTGCCGACAATGCCCTCATCCTCGTCGTCGATGATCAGGAACGTGCGCAAGCCGGGCCCTTGACGGCACAGCAGTTCGGCGAGCCCGTCGGGCTCCACCGGGTTCCAGGCCCCGATGTGGTCGGTGGACCGCACGACCGCCTCGGCGTATGCCGACATGTCGGACGGTCGGGGCGGTCGGATGTGCACGGTCATGTTCGCCCAATCACCATGCTCGCCCCATCACTCGCCCCATCAATAGGGCAATCAATAGGGCCAAGGCCAACAGGTGCGTGGCACCGAAGCTCAGCTCATGAACTTCTTGAATTCTTCAGGTAGTTCGAAGTCGGCTGGGCTCTTCCCGGCCGGCAGCCCGAAGGGCGCGTCCGCCTGCTGCTCACGGCGGGCGGCCGCGGCCTGCTCAGCAGCCTTGCGCTTCATCGGATTGCCACTGCGCTGTTTACCCTTGGCCTGTTTGACCTGCTTCTTCCTCCTGGCCGCAGCGCCGCCGCCCATGCCCGGGACGCCCGGCATCCCCGGCAGGCCGCCGGCCTGCGCCAACTGCGACATCATCTTGCGCGCCTCGAAGAATCGCTCGACGAGGCTCTTGACCGCACTGACATCCACACCGGAACCGCGGGCGATACGGGCACGCCGCGAACCATTGATGATCGTCGGGTCGTTCCGCTCGGCCGGGGTCATCGACTTGATGATCGCCGCGGTGCGGTCCACATCCCGATCGTCGAGGTTGTTGATCTGGTCCTTGATCTGGCCCATACCGGGCAGCATGCCAAGCAGCTTGGAGATGGAGCCCATCTTGCGGACCTGCTCCATCTGGGAGAGGAAGTCGTCAAGCGTGAACTCCTTCGGGCCGCGCTGCAGCTTGGCCGCCATCTTTTCGGCTTCGGCCTGGCTGAAGGTCTGCTCCGCCTTCTCGATCAGGCTGAGGATGTCACCCATGCCGAGGATCCGCGACGCCATGCGGTCCGGATGGAAGGCGTCGAACTCGTCAAGTTTCTCGCCGTTGGAGGCAAACATGATCTGCTTGCCGGTGACGTGCACCACCGACAGCGCGGCGCCGCCTCGCGCGTCACCGTCCAGCTTGGAGAGCACGACACCGTCGAAGCCGACGCCGTCGAGGAATGCCTGCGCGGTGTTGACCGCGTCCTGACCAATCATCGCGTCGAGGACGAAGAGGATCTCGTCAGGCTCGATCGCGTCCCGGATGTCGGCGGCCTGCTGCATCATCTCGGCGTCGATGCCGAGACGGCCGGCGGTGTCGACAATCACCACGTCGTACTGCTTGGTACGGGCGTGCTCGATCGAGTCCTTCGCGACCTTGACCGGATCCCCGCTGCATCCATCGGTGGGCGTCCCACCCGTGGCGTTGCCGGGCTCGGGTGCGAAGACCGCGACGCCCGCGCGCTCGGCGACCACCACCAACTGATTGACAGCGTTGGGGCGCTGCAGGTCGGCCGCGACGAGCAGCGGCGTGTGCCCCTGGGCCTTCAGCCAGCGGCCGAGCTTTCCGGCGAGTGTCGTCTTACCTGCGCCTTGCAGACCGGCCAGCATGATCACTGTCGGCGGCTGCTTCGCGAAACGCAGCCGCCGGGTCTCACCGCCGAGGATACCGATGAGCTCCTCGTTGACGATCTTGATGACCTGCTGCGCCGGGTTGAGCGCCTGCGAGACCTCGACTCCGGCCGCCCGTTCTTTGACCTGCTTGATGAACGCACGCACCGCAGGCAGTGCGACGTCCGCCTCCAGCAGCGCGATGCGGATCTCGCGCGCCGTGGCGTCGATGTCCGCCTCGGACAGGCGGCCCTTGCCCCGGAGGTTTTTGAACGTGGCTGCGAGGCGGTCGGAGAGAGTGTCGAACACGGCGGTCGCTGATCCTCGTGTCGGGGGCAGGCGATGAGTTGTCCTCAAGGGTATCCGGAGTGCGGCGGTATCCGTGCGCTGCAGATCGCATCCACAGCGTTACGTAAGGCGACATCGGCTCATCCCGGAGGGCGGTGCGCGAAGAGGTGCGCCGCAAGTGCCCCCACCTCGCCACTGACATGCCTACGTCAGGACGCATTCGACCTCGTGCGCAACCTCACGCGCCCGTAGGTCGCTCAGCGGTGCGCCGTCCGTGCCCACCACGTAAAAGGCATCCACCACATTGGCGCCCAGTGTGCTGATGCGGGCCGAGCGGACGGCGACGCCTGCGGCATCTTCCAGCGCGCGGCCAATCCTGTGCAGCAGGCCCGGGGCGTCCTGGGCCCGCACCTCGATCACCGTGGCCAGCTCCGACGAGCCGCCGGCTACCGTCACCCGGGGCGGCGGCGCCTTCACCCCACGCCGCCTCGGATAGGCCGCCTCGCGCTCTGCCAGGCGCGCCTCGATGTCCAGCGACCCTTCGAAGGCGCGGGTGAAATCAGCGCGCAGTCGAGCCGTTTCGGGGAGCGAGCCGTATTCGGCGGCCACGCGCCACCTCAGCAACGTCACAGGGCCCACACCGATCGGGTCGACGGTTCGCAGATCCGCTGCCCGTACCGTCAGACGGTGCAGGGCGAGCACACCGGCCGCAGCCGGCAGCAGCCCCGGCCGGTCCAAGACAGCTAGCAGCAGTTCGACGCCGACGGGTTCCGTGCCGTCGTCGCCCACCGGCTCGGCCTGGGTATGCAAAGCGATGACCGGCACCCCCGTACGGGCGGCCTCGACCGCAAGGCGTTCCTCTTCGGCCGACGGTTCACAAGGGGGCGGCGTCGGCACGGCCTCCCCCATCAGCACGCCTGTGACCCGCTTGACCAGGTCTGCGACGAGCGAGGCGCGCCAGGCACTCCACGCGGCGGGTCCGGTGGCCAGCGCGTCGGCCTCGGTGAGGGCATGCAGTAGCTCCAACGCCTCGACCGAACCCACCTGGGTGGCGACCGACTCCACCGTAGCGGGGTCGTCCAGGTCGCGCCGGGTCGCGGTGTGGATGAGCAGGAGATGATGGCGGGCGAGCAGGGCGAGGGTGTCGACATCGGTACGCCCGAAGCCGAGCCGTGCGGCGACGTCCCGCACGATCACCTCCCCCACCTGCGAGTGGTCGCCGGGCCATCCCTTGCCGATGTCGTGCAGCAGTGCTCCGACCAGCAGCAGGTCGGGACGGCTGACACGGCGGGTCAGCTCGGTGGCGCGAACCGCCGTTTCCACCAGATGGCGAT
>JAFAUH010000078.1 GCA_019243445.1 Streptomycetaceae bacterium
ATGCGGCTTCGAATCCAAGGCGGAGGAGGGAGGCGATGCAGGGGGTACCTCCCAGCAGCGAAGCTGCCTGGGGGAGCATCGTCGACCGACGACAACGCAGGAAGCGAAGCCGCAGGGCGTCGGGAGCCCGCTCCCTACCGCGTACCAAGTCGTAAATGCCAGCAGCAGACGTCGCGTCTCATCTGCCGGGCCACTGCCCGGCCCCGCGTCATGACCCCGTAACCTTGACTCGTGACCGTGAATGCCGAAACCTACGCCGGTGTCAATACCTGGCGAGACCTTCCTGCGGCGCAGCAGCCCGACTGGCCGGACCCCGAGGCTCTGCGCGATGTGATCGCGGACCTGGAGTCGTATCCGCCGCTCGTCTTCGCGGGCGAATGCGACCAATTGCGTGCCCGCATGGCGTCCATCGCCTGTGGTGAGGCGTTTTTGCTGCAGGGAGGCGACTGCGCCGAGGCATTCGACGCGGTCTCCGCGGACCAGATCCGCAACAAGCTCAAGACACTGCTGCAGATGGGTGCGGTGCTCACCTATGCGGCTTCCGTGCCGGTGGTGAAGGTCGGACGGATCGCCGGCCAGTACTCCAAGCCGCGCTCGAAGCCGACGGAGACGCGCGACGGAGTCACCCTGCCGTCGTACCGCGGCGACAGTGTCAACGGCTTCGATTTCACGCCTGAGGAGCGCACGCCCGATCCGCAGCGGCTGAAGCGGATGTACCACTCCTCGGCGGCGACGCTGAACCTGGTACGGGCATTCACCACCGGCGGGTACGCCGACCTGCGCCAAGTGCACGCTTGGAACCAGGACTTCGTCAAGTCGTCCCCGTCCGGGCAGCGTTACGAGGCGCTGGCACGCGAGATCGACAACGCGCTGCACTTCATGCGGGCCTGCGGGACGGATCCGGAGGAGTTCAAGACCGTCGAGTTCTTCTCCTCGCACGAGGCGCTCATCCTGGATTACGAGTCGGCGCTCACCCGCACCGATTCGCGCACCGGGCACATGTACGACGTCTCGGCGCACATGGTGTGGATCGGCGAACGGACGCGGCAGCTCGACGGCGCGCACATCGAGTTCGCTTCCAAGATCCGCAATCCGATCGGAGTGAAGCTCGGGCCGACGACCACGCCCGAGGAAGCACTGAGACTGATTGACCGGCTCGACCCGCAGGGCGAGCCGGGGCGGCTCACCTTCATCTCCCGGATGGGCGCGGACAAAATCCGCGACAAGCTCCCGGCCTTGGTGGACAAGGTCACCGCGTCCGGAGCTCAGGTGGTGTGGGTGTGCGACCCGATGCATGGCAATACCTTTGAGGCGGCTTCCGGGCATAAGACGCGGCGTTTTGACGACGTGCTCGACGAGGTCAAGGGCTTCTTCGAGGTGCACAAGGCGCTGGGCACACACCCGGGCGGTATCCACGTCGAGCTGACCGGTGACGACGTGACCGAGTGTGTCGGCGGCGGGAACGAGATCTTCGTCGACGACCTGCACCAGCGCTACGAGACGGCGTGCGACCCGCGGCTCAACCGCAGTCAGTCGCTGGACCTGGCGTTCCTGGTGGCGGAGATGTACCGGGGGTAGTGACCTGGGCGGCAGCGAAAGGGGCGTGGATCACATCGATCCGCGCCCCTGATGCTTTTCCGGTCCTGTGCTTTTCCGGGCTTGGCGGAGCAGGTAAGGTTAGGTTAACCTCATTCGCCAGAGAGGCAAGGCTCAACCAGATCCTGCAGGGGGTGAACTGCGTGTATATCTGCCACTGCTTCGGCATTACCGAGGCGCAGGTGCACGCGCACAAGGAATCCGGCGCCTGCACTCCCCGCGAGGTCGCCTCCGCGTGCAAGGCCGGCACCGACTGCGGATCTTGCGTACGCCGGATACAGGCCCTGCTCGGCCGAAGCGCCGAATCCGCCTCGGGCGCTTCGCGCCGCTCTCGCGCCGATCTCCGGTCCCGCCTCACGCCGGTGGTGGAAGTGGCCTGAAGGCCTGCGCCCGCGCCTTCGGCGCGCCGAGTGGCGGCCCGGTCAGGACTCCGGCTGTTCGATGACCTGGGCGAGGTAGAGCGGCTCACCCAGCTTCTCCACCAGCTCCAGCTGCGTGTCGAGATAGTCGATGTGGTGTTCCTCGTCGGCCAGGATCGACTCGAAGATGTTGGCTGAGGTGATGTCGTCCTTGGCCCGCATCACGTTGATGCCGCGCCGCAGCCGGTCGATCGCCTCGACTTCGATCTGGCGGTCTGCCTGGAACATCTCGGTGACGGTCTGACCGGTGCGGATGTGGAAGAGCCGCTGGTAGTTCGGCAGGGCCTCGAGGAAGAGGATGCGGTCGGTGAGGGTCTCTGCGTGCCGCATCTCGTCGAAGGACTCTGCGCGGGTATATTTCGCGAGCTTTGTCCATCCGTTGTTTTCCTGCAGTTTTGCATGCAGGAAGTATTGGTTGATCGCGGTCAGTTCTGCGGTGAGCTGTTCGTTGAGGAACTCGATGACCTCGGGGTCTCCCTGCATGACCAAGCCGTCCTTCCCGGGTGGGACCACACATCGGATCTATGCGTTGGGCGCATCCTGGCACCGGGAGGCGGGGTGATCCAGTAAGTGCACACTTAGTACGTTATGTCTGATCCGTTCCAGGGGTGAGCAGGGCTATCTTTCCTGGTCTGCCACCATGGAGTCATGGGTCAGTCGGAACGCCGAGAAGGAGAGCTGCCTCCCGGGCAGCGCCTCCAGCAAGGCTGGCCGGTGCTGCATTACGGACCGGTCCCGAGGTTCAAGCCTGACCGCTGGGAATTCCAGGTATTCGGCGCCACAGCCGACGGCGACAAGCACTGCTGGAATCACGACGAGTTCTCGACGCTGCCGAAGACCACTGTCCTCGGCGACTTCCATTGCGTTACCAAGTTCTCCATGCTCGGTGTCGAATGGAGCGGCGTCTCCACATCCACGATTTTGGAGCTGGCCCCGCCTGCGTCCGAGGTGACACACGTCATGGTCTGGGCCGAGTACGGCTTCAGCTCCAATCTGCGGATCGCCGACTTCGTCGATGACAAATCGCTTTTCGCCACGCACCGGGGTGGCGAACCGCTCACCGCAGAGCACGGCTTTCCCGTCCGGCTCGTCGTTCCGCACCTGTATGCGTGGAAGGGGCCCAAGTGGGTCCGCGGCGTGGAGTACATGGTCGCCGACCGCCGGGGCTTTTGGGAGGAGCGCGGCTACCACAACCTCGGCGATCCTTGGCGCGAGCAGCGCTACTCGTACCAGGAGGAGCCCGGAGAGGGACCCGGATTCTGACCGGCTGACCCGGCCTCCAAGGGCCGCTAGGGTCTCCTCCGAGTTCCCGGCTGGAGTTCTCCGGCCGGAAGTCCCCGGCCGGTCCAGCTCGCGGCAGCGAGCCCGCCTGCTACCCGCACATGGCCGCCGACCGGATTGCGCGCCGAGCCCGAGTGCTGTTCATCGTGCCCACAAGGTGATCGTCGTATTGCGCGGCTGCATCGAGTTCGCGCCCGGCGTCTGGCTGAAGACCTTACCGGTGAGGAAGAGCTGGATCACCGAGACCTTGAACCCCGCCGCTTGCAGTTCCTTGCTCGCGGCGTGGACGTCCTGGCCGGTCACATCGGGTACTTTGAACAACTGCTGACCCTTGGAGACCGACAGCGTGATCGTTTCGCCCGCGGCTGCCTGACCGCCGCCGGCCGGGTTCTCCTGGGCCACCGAGTCCTTGGGGACGGTGTCCGAGTAGACCGGGGTGCCGGTGATCTGCACCGTGAACCCAGCCGCCTCCAGTGTCTGCTGGGCGTCGCTGACCGTGGAGCCGGTCACATCCGGGATGGTGACGGCCTTGCCCTGGCTCACCGTGAGCGTGACCTCGTCGCCAGGCTGCCGCGGGGTGCCGGGCGGCGGATTGGTGGAGATCACCATACCGACCGGAACGGTGTCGCTGAACGCCTTCGTCACCACGCCCGCCAACAGACCCTCGTGCGCCAGCTGCTGCTGTGCCTGCGCGAGCGGCTTGCCGCCCAGGTCGGGCACGTTGATCTGCTCCGGGCCGCGCGAGAGGACGACGTGTACCGTGCCGTTGCCGCGGATCCGGGTACCGGGAGCAGGATCGGTGGAGATCACATGATCGGCGGCGACGGTCTGGCTGTACGACTGCGAGAGGCTGACGCCGAGCCCGGCGGCGTGCAGCTTCTGCTCGGCCTGGGCGCTGCTCATCGCCAGCACGGCGGGGACGGAGGTGAACTGGCCCGCGCCGACGTACCAGACGACCGCGCCGACGCCGAGGAGCACCGCGAGCACGGTCACCACCGCGATCAGCCCGCGCCGCGATGAACCGCTGCGGTGGTGCGCGGCCGGCGGCTCTTCGTGCTTGATCAGGTCGGGCGGGAGCTGGTAGCGGCTGGTGCGGGCCAGCGGCGGGTGCTGCGGTGCGGTATACGCGGTACGGCTGAGTACGGTCGTGATGTCCTCGGCGTCGACGCCCAGCACCGTCCCCGATGCCTGCGGCGGTACGGAGTCGAGCTGCTCTTGCGTCAGCGTCCCGCGTGCCGCGCGCAGTAGCCCGAGCAGTGCGACAGCGTCGGCGGGCCTCTCCTGCGGGTCGCGTGCGGCGGCAGTCGTCACCAACGAGTCGAGCTGCGGGGCGAGCCCTGGGACGACGGCGGACGGCGGCGCGACGTCGTCGTGCAGGTGCTGGTAGAGGATCTGGGCGGGAGTGTCCCCGCCGTGCGGCTTGGCACCGGTGAGCATCTCGTACAGCAGCACTCCGCACGCGTAGACGTCGGAGCGCTGGTCGGTATGGCCGTGCTCGATCTGTTCAGGGGCGAGATACGACACCGTGCCGAGGACGGAGCCGGTCGAGGTGATGGTGTCGGTGCCCACTGCCCGTACCAGGCCGAAGTCCGCGACCTTGACTCGGCCGTCATCGCCGATCAGGACGTTCTCCGGCTTCATGTCGCGGTGGACGAGCCCGGCCCGGTGGGCGGCGCCGAGCGCGGCGAGCACCGGCTCCAGGATGTCGAGAGCAGCGCGCGGCTGCAGGGCGCCGCGTTCTCGCAGTATGTCGCGCAGCGTGCACCCGGCGACGTACTCCATGGCGAGATAGACATAACTGTCTGCGGTGCCCTGATCGTAGACCCCGACGACGTTGGTGTGGTCGAGTCGCGCAGCGGCCTTCGCCTCGCGGATGAACCGCTCGACGAACTCACCGTCGGTGGCAAGCGCAGGGTGCATCACCTTCAGCGCTACCACCCGGTCAAGGCGAGTGTCCATGGCCCGGTAGACCGTGGCCATACCGCCAACGGCGATGCGCGACTCGATCCGATACCGCCCGTCAAGGACGTGGCCGCCGAGGGGATCCTGCAGGGTCGTATCCACGAAAGGGCAGTCTACGATCCGCTGTTCACCGGAAGGCCGGACGCTCTGGGTCGAAGGCCCCGTCGCAGACCCCGCCGAAGGTGGCGAGGCCTTCGGCAGGGGAAGACGCCTGGGCGTGGTGACGGCGCGGGATGCGGCCGGCACGGCGGGCCAGACGCCCGCCCTCCACCGCATGCCGCATCGCCTCCGCCATCAGCACCGGCTCCTGCGCCCGACTCACCGCCGAGGCGAGCATCACGGCCTCGCAGCCGAGTTCCATCGCGAGCGCCACGTCGGAGGCTGTTCCCGCACCGGCGTCCAGGATCACGGGCACGCTCGCACGTTCGATGATCAGCTGGAAGTTGTGCGGATTGCGGATGCCGAGCCCGGAACCGATGGGCGACCCGAGCGGCATGACCGCCGCGCAGCCCACCTCTTCGAGCCTGCGGGCGAGCACGGGATCGTCGTTGGTGTAGGGCAGGACCGTGAAGCCGTCGTCGACCAGTGTTTCGGCGGCATCGAGCAGCTCCACCGGATCGGGCAGCAGGGTGCGTTCGTCGGCGACGACTTCCAGCTTCACCCAGTCCGTGCCGAGCGCCTCACGCGCGAGGCGTGCGGTGAGCACGGCCTCACCGGCCGTGAAACAGCCCGCTGTGTTAGGTAGTACGCGGATGCCGTGCCGATCGAGGACGGAGAGCACCGAGCCCTTGACGGTCGGATCGAGACGGCGCATTGCGACGGTGGTCAGCTCCGTGCCAGAAGCGAGAAGCGATCGTTCGAGCACCTCCAGGCTCGGCGCGCCGCCGGTGCCCATGATCAGGCGGGAGGTGAAGGTCGTCCCCGCGATGGTGAGCACGTCGGGGGCTGCAGCCTGCGGCGAAGCCGCTGTCGGTTGCTGGGACCCGGGAAAGACCGCAGTGTCTTCCATCGTTTCCTCAGCCTCCCTGGACTGCGGTGAGGACCTCGATGCGGTCACCGGTGCTGAGCAAGGTGTCATGCCAGCGGCTGCGCGGGATCACGGTCTCATTGACAGCCGCGGCGACTCCGGCGCGCGCGGTGGTCAAGGTGGCGACGAGCCGGCCGAGAGTGAGACCGTCGGGGATCTCGCGGGGTTCGCCGTTGAGCGATACGTGGAGTGCGCGAAGAGATGTCATGCGGGCTGCTCCTGGGAGATTCGGGAGGAGAAGCGCGCCGGGGAGAAGGCGCGTGCGCCGGCCGGCAGGGCGCCGGTGGTGAGCACCTCGGCCATCACATCGCCGGTGACCGGGGTGAGCAGCACCCCATGGCGGTGATGGCCAGTGGCCAGCACAAGTCCGGGCAGTTCGGCGGGGCCGAGTATCGGCGCGTTGTCGGGGGAGCCGGGGCGCAGGCCTGCGAGCGTTTCGGTGAGCGGCAGCTCGGTGATGCCGGGGACGAGCTCGTGGGCATCGCGCAGCAGCTCGTAGACACCGCCCGCGGTGACGGTGGTATCCCAGCCGAGCTCCTCGCTCGTCGCGCCGACCACCAACTCCCCGTTCTCACGCGGCACGAGGTAGACGTGGCCGCCGCGGACCACGGCACGTACCGTGCGGGAGAGGAACGGGGTGAAGGCGTCGGGGACGCGCAGCCGCAGCACCTGGCCCTTGACCGGGCGTACCGGCGGCAGCAATTCCTCGGGGAGCCCCTCGATGGTGCCGCTGCGGCTGCCGGCGGCGAGCACCACTTGGCCCGCGCAGATCGTCGTACCGTCGCGCAGCATCGCGCCGGTGGCGAGACCCCTTACGACGGTGATCCTCTCGACCAGATCGCGGTGGAAGGCCACACCCGCCAACTGTGCCGCGCTGAGCAGGGCTTTCGACAGCAGCCGTGGGTCGATCTGGTGGTCGCCGTCCACGCGCAGACCGCCGCATACGCCGGGCGCGAGCATCGGTTCGAGACGGCGGCACTCCCGGCCGCTCAGCCATTCGGCCTGCAAGCCCAAAGAGCACTGGAAGGTGTGGAGTTCACGCAGCGCCGCGCGGTCGTCGGCGTCGAGGGCGACGGCGAGGGTGCCGCATGCGCGGTAGCCGAGATCGAGCCCGGTCGTCTGCGACAGCTCCTCGGCGAAGTCCGGATAGCGCCGCGCCGAGGCGAGATTGAGATCAAGCAGCGTCTGTTCACCGTACTGCAGCTCGGTGACGGCAGCGAGCATGCCGGCAGCCACCCAGGCCGTACCACCGCCCGGCGACGGGTCGGCCACGGCGGTACGCAGGCCGTGCTGCGCCGCCCGCCAAGCGGTGACCAGACCGATGATCCCGCCGCCCACCACGAGCACGTCGTACCTCGGCCGCGTCGCGGATGAGTGCATGGAGGATGAATGCATGAGTGTTCCGCTCCTCCCTTCGCCGGTATGACCCGGATCAGGTTCTTACGGTCGGCGGCCGATCAGCCGCCCTCTCAGCCCGGTGCGTCCGGGCTCCCGCGAGTGCATTTCGGCGTCACTCTAGTACGTGCGATGAGGCCGCAGTAGAGGCGGTCGAGGCGCGGCGGGTGCCACGAGTCACCCAGGGTAGTGACGGTGCGTCAGGCATCTCGTTGCGTACAGCTGCCGCGTACAGGTACGGAAAGCGGTTCATCCGGAGCTACCGTGATCGCGTGAGCGATGACCGAAGTGTGCGTCGGATCGTGGTGGTCGGCGCTGGGATGGCCGGGGTGCAGACCGGGGTGTCCCTGCGCGAGCAGGGCTTCCCCGGCGAGATCGTGCTGCTCAGCGCGGAACGGCATCAGCCGTACGACCGGCCGCCGCTGTCGAAGTCTGTGCTGCTCGGCGCGGCCGACGGTTCGGCCTTCGAGGTGGACTTCGCCGGACTCAACATCGAGCTTCGACTCGGCCTGCACGCGGATGCATTGCTCCCCGAGACGCGGCAGGTCGTGACGGCGGAGGGTCCGGTGGCGTACGACCGTCTGGTGATCGCCACCGGCGCCGAGCCGATTACGCTGCCCGGATCGGCGGGCGTGCCCGGGGTATATCTACTGCGCACGCTCGACGACGCGGACGCTTTGCGGCCCGTACTCGCTGAGAAGCGTGAGATCGTGGTGGTCGGCGCAGGTTGGATCGGGGCTGAGTTCGCGACCGCGGCGCGTGTGTCGGGGTGCCCTGTGACCGTGGTGGAGGCCGCCGACCGGCTGCTCGTCGGGGTGTTGCCGGCCGAGATTTCCGAGCCGATGCGCGACTGGTACACGGCCTCTGGTGTCGACCTGATGACCGGCGTGAAGGTCTCGGGAGTCGAACCTGGGGCGGTGCGCCTGGAAGACGGCAGGAGGCTGGCTGCGGGCGCCGTGGTCGTCGGGATCGGGGCGCGCCCTGCCACCGGCTGGCTCACGGGATCGGGCATCGCACTCGACACCGACCACGCGGTGTTCGCCGACGACCGGCTGCGCACCAATGTGCCCGGCGTCTACGCGGTGGGCGACTGCGCCTCGTTCCCGTCCGCGCGCTATGGCGAGCGTTTGCTGATCCACCACTGGGACAATGCGGTACAGGGCCCGCGTACGGTGGCTGCGAACCTCCTTGGCAGCGATGAGATCTACGACCCGGTGCCATACTTCTGGTCGGAGCAGTTTGGCCGCTTCGTGCAGTATGCGGGGCATCACGTCGATGCCGACGAATTGGTGCACCGGGGTGACCCGGCCGGTGCGTCCTGGTCGGTGTGCTGGCTGCGGGACGGGACTTTGGTGTCGCTGCTCGCCGTCGGACGACCGCGTGATCTCGCGCAGGGGCGCAAACTTATCGAGCGCAGCGCAGTGATCGACGCCGCGACGGCGGCCGACCCTGCGGTGCCGCTCAAGGCCGCGGTTTGCAGCGCGGCGTAGCCGAGATGCAGCGCAGGTTGGGGGTCCCGACTGAGGAATGAAGGAGGGGCACTCGGCCGTAGCGGAGTCGAGGCGGAGCGCGCTCGACAACCCAGCGCGGCGTAGCCATCTATGGGCGAGTGCCCTGGTCAGAGGTGTGTCCAGCCCGTATGGGCTCGTCCGGGTACCGGTTGTCGGTGGAGGATGGCAGGCTTGTCCCGTGACTGCTTTTTTCACGTCGATTGACCCGAAGATCGACGCCCTCGTACCGTCCTGGTTCACCCTCCCCGATGTCGCCGAAGAGCTCGGCGTCGAAGTGACGCGCGTCCGGCAGCTGGTCAAGGAGGGCCAGCTGATCGCCGTGCGGCGGGGAGAGAATCGGGTTCTGATGGTTCCCGCCGCCTTTATCGGTGAAGGGAAAGTGATCAAGGGGCTCGTAGGCACCCTCACTCTGCTCAAGGACGACGGCTTCAGCGATGAAGAGGCGCTGGAGTGGCTGTTCACCGAAGATTCGACCCTGCCCGGCACCCCCGCACAGGCATTGCGCGAGAATCGCGGCACCGAGGTGAAGCGCCGCGCCCAAGCGCTCGCCGTCTGAACTACCCCGCAGGGGCCCGACCAGGGGGAGCACCACCGCATGACCGCCGCCGTCACCGCTGTTTCCGCCACCGGGCGCGAGCGGCGGGCCAAGCTCGCCGATGCCCGTGTCTACTTGTGCACCGATGCCCGTAAGCGCCAGGGCGATCTGGCCGAGTTCCTGGAGGCTGTGCTCGTTGGTGGAGCCGCGGGTGGCGTCGACATTGTGCAGTTGCGGGACAAGGGTATGGAGGCTCGCGAGGAACTGGAACACCTAGAAGTCTTCGCTGCCGCCTGCCGCAAACACGGCAAGCTCCTCGCTGTCAATGACAGGGCCGATGTGGCGCACGCCGCCGGTGCGGACGTGCTCCATCTTGGCCAAGGCGACCTGCCGGTGCCCGCCGCCCGCGCCATCGTGGGCGACGAGGTGATCATCGGGCGCTCCTGCCACGCCGAATCCGAAGTGGCCTCGGCCGCCGTCGAGCCCGGTGCGGACTACTTCTGCACCGGGCCGGTGTGGCCCACCCCGACCAAGCCAGGACGGCACGCCCCGGGGCTGCCGCTGGTCGAGTACGCAGCAGGCATGGGTGGCGCCAGGCCTTGGTTCGCCATCGGCGGGATCGATCTGTCCACTGTCGGACAGGTCCTGGAGGCGGGTGCCCGCAGGATCGTCGTCGTCCGTGCGATCACTGAGGCTGACGATCCGGGGGAGGCGGCAGCACGGCTTGCCGAAATTGTCCGCAATGCGTGAGCGGGCGATGGCGACATGAGTCTCCCCCTGCAGGCAGGCAGGCAGGCAGGGAGAGGAAGGGGGTGTCCCCTGGCGGGGTGGGCGGGGCATAGCAGGCATATCGACGGCGGCGGTTACGTACCGCCGCACCGGCCGATAGCCTGAACCGCATGGCCCTCGGAACCCCTTCCACCAGGACCGATCGAGCAGTCACCATTCGTGAACTCCTCGCGTCCGGTGAGCGCTCGTACTCTTTCGAATTTGCCGCCCCGAAGACTGAGAAGGGTGAGCGGATGCTCTGGAACGCCATCCGCCGAATCGAGGCGGTCCAGCCGACCTTTGTGTCCGTGACGTACGGGGCGGGTGGATCGTCGCGGGAAGGCACGGTCCGTGCCACGGACCGAATCGTTTCCGATACCACGCTCACCCCCTGTGCCCACCTGACCGCGGTGAATCACTCGGTCGCGGAACTGCGCAACATCATCGGACAGTACGCAGATGCGGGGATCCGTAACATGCTCGCAGTGCGCGGTGATCCACCGGGCGACCCGATGGGCGAATGGATTCCGCATCCACAGGGCCTCACTTATGCCGCCGAACTGGTCCGCCTCATCAAGGAGTCGGGCGATTTCTGTGTGGGAGTCGCAGCATTCACGGAGATGCATCCGCGGTCGGTGGACCCGGAGGAAGATACCCGTCACTTTGTCGATAAATGCCGGGCTGGTGCGGACTTCGCCATCACACAGATGTTCTTCAATGCAGACGACTATCTGAGGCTGCGTGACCGGGCTGCGGCGGCAGGGTGCGAAACGCCGATCATTCCGGAGATCATGCCGGTCACCAACGCCCGGCAGATCGAGCGCTTCTCACAGCTCGGCAATGCACCCTTCCCTCCTGACCTGGCAGAATGCATCCTTGCCGCTGCCGAAGACCCCGTCGCTGTGCGGAAGATCGGCGTCGACTTCGCGACCGAGATGTGCCAGAAGCTCATAGACGAAGATATTCCGGGACTGCACTTCATTACCCTGAATCACTCGACGGCATCGCTGGAAATCTACGAGAATCTCGGATTGCACCAGCGATCGTAGGGGGGCCACTGCCCGCCCGGCGGAGCGACGACGGTGATCGGTGAGGAAGTGCGCACATGGGCTACACGGTCCTCTACATCGCGTTCGGCGTTGTCGCGCTCTGGCTGCTGGGTGAGGTGCTGCTCCAGGACAAGGCGCGTTTGCGCTGGCGCGTGCTGGCCTTCGTGGGCTTCCTCGGGGTGGTGGTGGGGGTCGTCCTCCCACAGGTGGTTGTGATCATCCTGGGCGCGGCCGCCTTCGGCGTGGGGCAAACCCTCGTCACGCTCTCGCACCAGCGCGGCTTTTCCACCGGCTGGGTGCTGGGCGGGCGTCCCAGCTCCAGCAGGCGCCGTAAGGGCGCCGGCCCGCCCTCGGCGTCGGCGGCCACAGCCGGGGATGCCGAGGGCGGGCCGGCTGTCGGCGTGGGCCCCACATACGACGCCGGTCAGCCGGACTATCAGTCGGGCTATCAGTCGGACTATCTGGCACAGTCGCCCGGCGGGTTCGGGCAGAATGCCTCGGTGCACTCCTCAGAGTCGCTGCACGGGGACACCGGTGAGTACGGGATCCACGGCGAGCATGGCTCTTATGCCTCCGCCTCCTACACCAGCGGTGAATACGAGAGCTACGGCACTCAGGGGCAGGAGTACGGGAGCGAGTGGCAGCCGCAGCCGGATTGGCAGAACGCCGCGAACCCCACCTCCTACCAAGAGCCCTTCCCACAGCAGGAGTTCATCGCATACGGCTACGAACAGCAGCCCTATCAGGAGCAGCAGAGCGGGGCCGGCTACCGACAGGAGCAGTACCAGGGCTTCGATGCCTACCAGCAGCAGCCGCCGCAGGAGTACACCTACGAGCCGTACGCAGAGCAGCACACTCAGGCGTACGAATACGACACCCCGCGCGCCGGCCTCTGGCCGCCCCAGCCCGATCCGGGCGAGCATCCTTACATCCCGCAGCAGGCCCCGCCCACCCACGATGAGCCGCAACCACAGCACTTCGACCCCTATGAGCCATACCGCTACTGACTGCCGGCCCTAGCGGCTGCCGCCAGGGCCGCCTGCTATGAGGTCGGCGACGATGGCCCCGGACATGCCTGCGTGCGGTAGTCCGCCCCCGGGATGCGCGCAGCCACCGACGCTATAGAGCCCGGGCAGCGCACCGTGGTTGCCGGGACGCAGCAACGCCCCGCCCACGCCCGCGAGCACCGGACCCGGGACGGCCCCGCCCGGAACGCCCGTCTCCCGCTCGATGTCCAGCGGGGTGCGCACCTCGCGCCAAAGCATCCGCTCGGCGAGCCCGGGCACGGCGGTTTGCGCCGCCTCGACCATCCGTTTGGCGAATTCTTCCGCATATCCGGCCACCGTCCAGTCCACCTGACCCTGCGGAGGCACGGTGACGGTGAGGGTGACCGCTTCGTGCTCCTCGTCGGGACGCAGTGCAGGGTCGTCCGGCCGTAGCACGGTGACAGTTGGCGATCCATGCACGACAGTGCGGTGCACGGTGCCTTCAGAGCGGCCACCACGCAACGCGAGCAGGACGGTGAACCGGCCCAGCCCGGCGGGTGGCTCGGGCGCGCCGCTCCTATCCAGCCGCGCAGTGCCGTCGACTACTGCCTCGGCTTCCACTCGTATGCTGCCGTCGAGTTCGATCCCGGTGGCACGGCCGTCCTTCTCGATTATTCTCGTGACCTCGGCGCCGAAGTGGAACTCGACCCCTTGGGCGACGCACCGTTCGTGCACGGCGTCCATCAGCGCACGCATCCCCCCTCGCACATACCACGTACCGAAGGTCTGCTCGATGTACGCGAGCACGGCGGCGCTTGCGGGGGCTGAGCTCGGGTCGTACCCGTAGGCCGAGGTGTAACTGCCGAGGAGCGCAGCAAGTCCGGGATCCCGCAGTTCGCGGCTGGCCGTGGCACTGAGCGTTGGTGCGTCCCGGCGCAGCAGCCTCAGCCCACGTCTTCGCACCGGATACGGATCTCGAGTGAACACCGTGGCGGCGTCGCTCAGCGTGTCCTCCAACAGAGGCCGGCGGGTGACCTCCCAGACCTCCCGTGCCCGGTTCATCACCGCCCCCCAGCGCTCTCCCGCGTTGGGGCCGAATGCCTCGTCGAGCGCTGCGATCACGCCTGAGCGCGACGCGTTGGGCAGGGTGACTTCCCTCCCGTCCGGGAGGATATGGCGTACCGCGGGATCGACCTGCCTCAACTCGACGCTCTGCTCCAGCGTCCGCTTGTCCTTCCGTATGCCTCTGCTTGTCTTGACGAAAAAGTCCCGGTAGACAGCCGGCAGGTGCAGCAGAGCGGGGCCGGTGTCGAAGCTGAACCCCTCCCGCTGGAACTGGCCGACGCCTCCGCCGTATGTCGCCGCGCGCTCGTATACCGCCACCCGGTGGCCCTGCGCGGCCAGCCGGGCGGCAGTCGTCAGCGAGCCCATACCCGCGCCGGCCACCGCAATCCGTGCCATGTCAGCGACTCTATCCGGCACCACTGACAACGCTCTGCTGAGCGGTCGCGCCCAGGGGTGAGTATCCGTACTCAGGTACCTGGTTGAGTAGCTGAGCGGATGGGCGGTCGCCGCCCCGGACGGGAAAGTAGAGGCAACGGACGGGCCCCGCGCCGACACCGCCGACACGGGGCGGCGGAACGGCGCAGCCCGGACGGCAACGGGACACCCCGGAACGGGGGTTCGGGGGAACGGGGCAACGGGGAACGGGGGAATACGGGGGAACGGGGGAACGGGGAACGGGGGAGCAGGGGGGGAGTGCAAGGGAAACGCTGGTCCGGCGCGGCTCGAAGGGGATTGAGCCGCGCCGGACCAGCGCACTGCGCCTGAGATCACCAGGTGGGCCCGGGATGGGGCCGCCCCACTGTTCGTACTTGTTGGCGGCACGCTGTCCACGCGATCAGCGCGAGCGCCTCGGCAGTGAGCGCAAGCAATACCGGGCACCTCCACCCACCGGTCACAGCGCTCCGCAGAAGCCGGACCGATTGTCAGTGGTGTGCCTCACTATGAGCGTGGACGGCCCCGAACCGCCGTACGAAGACCGGAGACAGGAGGTCACCATGGTCGCCACCGCAGCCGCGCGCCGACGGCACGCCACCAAGGGCCCGCAGGCCGCCAAAGATCCACACTACGGGCCCTCGAGCGATGTCCATCCCGTCCTGCGCAGGATGACTGCCGCACCTGCTGCCCTCGGCCTGCTCACCCAGGCCCACACCGGCCTCGACGAGGCCGCGGTGCTCCAGACCCCCAACGAGCGCTACGCCACCGCACACCTGGCCGCACTGCGTACCGCAGCCGCGGTGCTCGCAGTACGGGCGTGCCCCGAGCCCACGCCACGGCGCAGGCAGCGGATCCGCAGCGCGTGGGAGGTGCTGCCCGAGGTCGCACCCGAACTCGCTGAGTGGAGCGCGCTGTTCGCCGCGGGCGCACCACGCCGGGCCAAGGCGGAAGCAGGTATAATCGGCGCCGCCAGCTGGCGCGACGCCGATGACCTCGTCCGCGCCGCGGCCATCTTCCTCCGTCTGGTTGAACGCATCCTCGCCCTCCAACCCACCTTGCCGCAGCAACCGCCCGACGGCGACATACGGACTTCATAGCGGCGAGGACCTCGGCTCGGAGTCGTCCCGCACCCGGGCCGCTGGAGGCATAAAGTGGAGGCCGCCGACGTCAGTTCCGCATCGCAGGCCATCAGGGCTGTGATGCCGCGCCGAGGAGCCACCCCACCGTGTCAGACCCGCTGCGCCCCAGAGCGTCCCTGCGTACCGCCGTGGTCTGGGAGGTTCTCAAGGACGCGCTTGATTTTCAAACCAAGGTCGCAGACAAGGTCGCAGACCAAGAGGCCAGGGGCGTCCTCGACGTGCTCGACACCGGCGGCGGTACCGGAGTCTTCGCCGTCCCCGTCGCGCGGCTCGGTCACCGCGTCACGGTGGTCGACCCCAATCCGGACGCGCTCTTCGCCCTCGGGCGGCGGGCCGACGAGGCCGGGGCCACCGATCGGGTCCGTGGGGTGCAAGGCGATGCGACCGGGCTGCTTGACGTCGTGGAGGCAGGCGCCTACGACGTCGTGCTCTGCCACGGCGTGCTGGAGTACGTCGACGACCCGGCCGGGGCCATCCGCAACGTGGTGGGCGCGCTGCGCCCGTCCGGCATCCTCAGCCTGCTCGCTGCCGGGCGCAACGGCGCTGTGCTCGCCCGCGCGATCGCCGGGCACTTCGCCGAGGCCCAGCGGGGGCTGGCCGATCCGGACGGACGTTGGGGCGAGGGTGATCCGTTGCCCCGCCGGTTCACCACCGAGGGCTTGACGTCGCTCGTGGCGGAGGCGGGCCTCGACATCGCGTCCGTGCACGGCGTACGGGTCTTCGCCGACCTCGTCCCCGGTGTGCTGGTCGATACCGAGCCCGGTGCCCTCGAAGCGCTTCTCAAGCTCGAGCTCTCTGCGGCCGAACTGCCCGCCTTCCACTCCATTGCAACCCAGCTGCACGTCCTCGCCCGGCGCGGTTGAGCCCGTGAGCGACAGCAATGAGCCTCCTCCTGTCTTCAGAGGGTGCCTCCCGCCGCAAGCGGGGGAGGGAAGTACCCCCGGCGCGGCTCGGCGAAACAGCTCGAACGCCTGCGACGCAGCCCGCCCTTTCCCCTGTCCTGGACCCGTATGATCTGGCTAAAGGGCATCCAGCATGACCAACCGACGGGCGGGGAATGAACTCTTCGTCACCGTGTCGCTACGGATCAGGCATAGCGGCAGCGGATTGGCACAGAGGGTGGGTTTCACGGGGGGCGAATCCCTGCCTATCCTGAGAAGGTCGTACAGGTCGCGCCCCCTGCGACCGACGAGGAGGAGGACTCCGTGCCGCTCTCGGAGCATGAGCAGCGCATGCTCGAGCAAATGGAGCGAGCGCTGTACGCCGAAGATCCCAAGTTCGCGTCGGCGCTTGAGGGAAGCGGGCTGCGTACGTTCACCCGGCGGCGTCTCTACCAGGTGGTGGCGGGCTTCCTGATGGGCATCGCGTTGCTGATGGGCGGGATGGTCGCTCAGCTGATCTGGGTGAGCGTTGTGGGATTCCTCGTCATGCTCGGGTGCGCCGCGCTCGGGGTCACCGGATGGCGACGGGCTGTCAGGCCCGCGGAGCAGCAGCCGGGAGCCGGTCCGCGTCCGCTTGGCCGACCGGGACGGCAGCACCACTATCCGCACTTCCGCCGCAAGGGTCGGCTGATGGACCGTATCGAGGAGCGCTGGCAGCGGCGCCGCGATGAGCAGCAGGGCCTCTAACGGCACGCACACCTATGCCACCTATCCGTAAACAAGGGGCGGCCACCCAAGGAGCCGCCCCTCACATATGCCGGCACGTATGCCGGGAAAGCATTCGCCTGAGCGCGGCGCCCCACCTCCAACGCCGGTCACAGTTGGACTAACTGCTCTACTTTTGGCTGCATTTATAGGCTCATCATCTCGCACTCCATGCCCGAGGTGGTCTGCCCGCGATCGCCGACGAGCGTCCGGCCTTCGGGTGGTAGCGCCAGTCGCCCGCGATCCCCTCCCCTCCCCTTCCCTCCCCTCCTCGATGCCGCGCACCGGGGAAGCCGGGGCCGCTTGTGGCATTCCCTCCTTACGCCGGGGTCCGCGTCACCGGACTTCCGTCACTGGGTCGTGATTTCCCGAAGCAACCCGGTGTGGACGTCGAACACGAATCCGCGGACGTCGTCCGTGTGTACGAGAAACGGGGAGGTGCGCACACGTGCCATGGATTGGCGTACGTCCTGGTCGACGTCGGTGAAGGCCTCGACTGCCCAGGTCGGGCGCTGGCCGACTTCATGTTCGAGTTCGGTGCGGAAGTCCTCGGTGATGGACTGCAGACCACAATTGGTGTGATGGATCAGTACGACGGAGCGGGTGCCGAGCGCGCGCTGGCTGATGGTCAGGGAACGGATGGTGTCATCGGTGACGACGCCTCCGGCGTTGCGGATGGTGTGGCAGTCGCCGAGTTCGAGGCCGAGCGCGGCGTGCAGGTCGATACGGGCGTCCATGCAGGCCACGACGGCGACCTTCAGTACTGGGTGGGCATCCATGCCCGGGTCGTGAAAGTCGGCTGCGTAGCGCCGGTTGGCGTCGACGAGCCGATCGGTGACGGATCCGATGGCGGGCTCGGGGGGCTGGGGTGCGGTTGTCGACATGCCTCGACGGTAGAGGGCGAGTGGCGCGATGTCTTCGTGGGTCAAGCGGTGCGCGTGTCGACCACACGTCGACAATCGATACCAATCACCGTTAAATGGTCGCCTTGTGAGCTAATCCACAAGTGGATTACTTAACGGGCTGAATGAGTGTTTTTCCGCTGCTGGGCCAGCTCCCCGGTGTGAGTGAGTACGTACGGGGCGCACGATGGCGTCGTCGCCGCGCCGGTGCGCCCCAGGGCGGAGCCATTCCCACCCTCTTTGGCCTGCGGTTTCATTGTCGACATCGCCGATGCGGCGGTGCTGCTGCTGATTGACGGTGGGATGCAGTGGAGTAAAGTGGCGCGAAGTGGGAGGCGGATGCCTCCCGCGAACTGTCTTGGCCAGTCTGTCGCCGGTCGCGGCGAATGACCGCGGGAGGTGCGGGTGTTCCTCGGGACGTATGCGCCTCGCCTCGACGAAAAGAGCAGACTGGTCCTGCCGGCAAAGTTCCGCGAGCAGCTCGCCGACGGCCTGGTCCTCACCAAAGGACAGGAACGCTGCTTGTACATATGGTCGTTGACCGAGTTCCGGTCGGTGACCGAGCAGCTGCGCCAGGCCCCCCTGACGTCCAAGGCGGTACGCGACTACATGCGGGTGCTGTTCGCAGGGGCCGGCGACGAGGTCCCGGACAAGCAGGGCCGTATCTGCCTCCCTCGGCACCTGCGTGATTACGCCGGGCTCGACCGCGATTGCGCGGTCATCGGCGCCGGCCGCCGAGTTGAGGTGTGGGACGCGGCAGCCTGGGAGCACTACCTCGCCACTCAAGAGGAGACCTTCTCGGCGCTGTCACAGGAGGTGCTGCCTGGAATATTGTGACATCGTCCGGTGTGTCCCGAAGGGACTGCTCCGGCCCGGAACCGACCGACATCCGATCCCGACCCGACTACAGCAACCCCGGCCACCGCCACCACGCCCACACGGCGCGTACGTGACGCCAGGCCTCCTCCCGCTCCCCGGTTCGCTGGTGCACCTTCCCCGGTACCAGATGACCGCTTCCCCTTCAGAGCGGGTGGGGACCCGGCGGTACGTCCGGCCGCTCCCGACCAGAGGGCCCACATGAGCACCCCCCGTCACGTTCCGGTCAAGAACCTCTCTTGGAACGGACCCCCGAAGCCTCCGGCACCCGGCCGGCAAGGCGCCGTGGTAGTGACAGCTCCCCGCTCCGCGACAGGCGACGCCGGGAGGGAGCGGTGACGGTGCAGTCCCGGCATGTCCCCGTCATGCTCCAGCGCTGCCTCGAACTGCTGGCGCCCGCGCTCGCCGAGCCGGGGGCGGTGGTGGTGGACGCGACCCTTGGGCTTGGCGGTCACAGCGAAGCCCTCCTGGCAGCTTTCCCCACGGCCCGGCTTATCGCCCTCGACCGGGACCCGGCCGCGCTGAAACTGGCAGGGGAGCGGCTCGCGCTGTACGGCGAGCGAGCCACCCTCGTCCACGCCGTCTACGACGAGCTACCCGACATCCTGCACCGGTTGTCCGTCCCGAAGGTGCAGGGCATCCTGTTCGACCTCGGTGTCTCCTCCATGCAGCTCGACGAGGCCGAGCGCGGCTTCGCCTACGCCCAAGACGCCCCCCTCGACATGCGGATGAACCAGGAGGTGGGCATCAGCGCGGCCGAGGTGCTCAACACCTATCCTCCCGGCGAGCTGGTAAGGGTGCTGCGCGCCTACGGCGAGGAGAAGCACGCACGAAAGATCGTCGAGGCGATTGTCAGGGAACGGGAGAGGGAACCGTTCAGCAACAGCGCGCGACTCGTCGATCTCATCCGCGAGGCGCTCCCGCAGGCGGCCAAACGCACTGGCGGAAACCCGGCGAAACGCACCTTCCAGGCGCTGCGCATCGAAGTCAACGGCGAGCTCGCAGTCCTGGAACGAGCTATCCCCGCCGCCACCGCGGCGCTCGCCATGCGCGGACGCATCGCTGTCCTGTCGTACCACTCACTGGAGGACCGCCTGGTCAAGCAGGTTTTCACAAGGGGCGCGAGCACCACCGCCCCGCCAGGGCTGCCCGTCGTACCCGAGCGCTACCAGCCGAGACTGAAGCTACTGACCCGCGGTGCCGAGCTGCCTACGGAAGACGAGGTCGCCGCCAACCGGCGGGCTGCGCCCGCCCGGCTGCGTGCCGCAGAACGCATCCGTGAGGACACGCCATGACCGCGAGAACCGGACGCCCGGGCACCGGCCGGCTGATGCGGGCCCGCTCGTCGAGCGCGGCGCGCACCCCGTTCGTCCTGCTCGTTGTGGTACTGCTCTCCGGTGGCCTGGTCACCTTGCTGCTACTCAACTCCGCCATCAACCAAGGCGCCTTCCAGCTGTCCAAACTCAAACAGCAAACCAGGACCAACACTGACCAGGAGCAACAACTGCAGCAGGAGGTCGCCCAGCTTTCCGCGCCGGAAAAGCTGGAGCGGCGCGTCCAGCGGCTCGGCATGGTGCCGGGCGGTAACCCGGCGTTCCTCAGCCCGGACGGCAAGGTACGTGGGGTGCCGGCGCCGCCCAACTCGTCCGCCACTCCGCAGCCGGACATGCCGTCCGAGGCCCCGGCGCCCGCGGACGAGTCGGCGGCCGAATCGGCGGACGCACCGGCTGACTCCACGACCGAAACCACGGACGATACCGGTACCGGCACCCTGACCTCCACGGCCACCGGCGAGACCACCGGAAGGTAAAACACGCGCATGAGCGATCAGCAGCGGCCAGGACGCAGTGAGGTACCGCGCCCCACCGGCCCACGCCGAGGGGGCGCCGTCCGGCCGCAGCTCAGCGGCCACTCGCATACCCCGGCGCGCAGCCGCCAGGGCGCGAGTCAACCCGCGTTGCGCCTGGGGCGCCCGCGCCCGCGCCTGCGCCTGGTCAGCGCACTGCTGACGCTTGTCCTTGCTGCCTTCGTCACCCGCCTGTTCCAGGTGCAGGTGATCGACGCCTCCGCGTACGCGGCCAAAGCCGACTTCAACCGCTACCAGCCGGTCGAACTCGCGGCCAAGCGCGGTGACATCACCGACCGCAACGGCATCCCGCTCGCCACCAGCGTCGACGCGTACGACATCACCGCCGACCCGTACCTGTTCACCCCCGGCCAGGCCAAGGCCGCAGGCGCGCCGCAGCAAGCCGCACGCCTGCTCGCCCCGCTCATCGGCGTCAACCAGGACACCATCGCCAAACAGCTGTCGACCCCCGATTCCCGTTACGTAGTTCTCGCCCGCGCTCAGACCCCGCAGGTCTGGGACCGGATCAAGCAGCTGAAGAACACCCTCTCCAAGCAGGCGGCCCGACACGGCGCGCCCGGTCTGCTCGCCGGGATCATCGCGCAGAGCACGAGCAAGCGCATCTACCCCAATGGCGACTTGGCCGCCGCTGTCATCGGGTTCGTCAATGGTGAGAACCAGGGCGCCGGAGGTCTCGAGGCGGAGCTGAACAGCGAGCTCGCCGGGCAGCCGGGCCAGGCCACCTACGCTCAGTCCGGCGGCGAGCTGATCCCCACGGCGGGCGGCCAGGAGAAGCCAGCGGTGCCCGGCACCACCGTCGAGCTCACCATCGACCGCACCATCCAGTGGGCGGCGCAGAATGCGATCACCGCCCAGGTCAAGGCATCCAGGGCGGACCGTGGCTACGTCGTCGTCCAGGACCCGCGCACCGGCCAGATCCTCGCCATGGCCGACGCCCCCAGCTTTAACCCCAATGACATCGCGCACGCCGACCCGTCCGCGCTCGGCAATGCGGCGCTGCAGGACGCCTACGAGCCCGGCAGCGTCAGCAAGCTGATGTCGATGTCCGCGATCATCAACCAGGGCGTCGCCACCCCTGAGACCCATGTCATCGTCCCCGGTACCCTCCAGCGTGGCGACCACGTCTTCCACGACGACGTTGACCACGGCACTTGGGACCTCACCCTCAACGGGGTGCTCGCCAAGTCCAGCAACATCGGCACCATCGAGGCCACCGGCGAGCTCGGCACCACCCAGCCCGAGGCCAACCAGGTGCTCTACTCCTACCTGAGGAAGTTCGGGATCGGGCAGCCCACCGGCCTGGACTTCCCCGGAGAGACCCCCGGCATCCTGGCCAAGGCAAGGAACTGGAGCACCTCACAGCAGTACACGATCCCCTTCGGCCAGGGCCTCTCACTCAATGCGGTCCAGGCCACCTCGATCTACTCGACGATCGCCAACGGCGGCGTACGGATCCAGCCGAGCCTGGTCAAGGGCACCGTCGGACCCGATGGCCAGTTCACTCCAACCCCGGCGCCACCGAGACGGCGCGTAGTCACCGAGCAGACGGCGAAGACCGTGGCGCAGATGCTGGAGTCGGTGGTCGGCAACGAGGCGGGGACGGGCGTCTCGGCGCGGATCGACGGGTACAACGTCGCCGGCAAGACCGGCACGGCCAACCGGGTGGATCCGGCTACCGGGACGTACCGTGGCTACACCTCCTCGTTCATGGGGTTCGCCCCGGCTGACGATCCGCGCGTCACTATCTCCTGCGTGATCCAGAACCCCACTGTCGGCAGCTACTTCGGCGGCAGCATCTGCGGGCCCGTTTTCAAACAAGTCATGGAGTTCGCCCTGAAATCGCTCGAAATCCCGCCGACGGGAACCCCGCCGGCCAATCTGCCCGTCAACTTCAAGTAGTGGTCCAAGCCGTGGGAAACAGTCCGCAGTGGAAGCGCAGTGGAAGCAGTGACACAGGCGTGACAACGATTACAAACGGGACGACAGGTGGAACCGGCGACGAGGCTCGGGATTGGGGCCCTTTTGGCCGCGAACCCCGTCAGCCGGGTAACCTCACCGCCGTGCCACACGCTGATCAGTCCCTACACAGGCAGGACGCCCCGGAGCTCCGTTCCGGCTCGCCCCGCCCGACCCAGGTCCGTCCCAAACCCCTCGCGGAGCTGGCAGAGCACCTTGGCACGCCTTCGCCCGAATCGAGCGAGGCGGCAGGAGGAGCCCCGGTGACCGGCATCACGCACGACTCGCGCGCCGTGCGCCCCGGCGACCTGTACGCTGCGCTGCCCGGAGCCCGCTTCCATGGCGCGGACTTCGCCGTCCAGGCCGCCGAGCGCGGCGCGGTGGCGGTGCTGACCGACTCAGCGGGCCGTCAGCGGGCCGCTGAAACTGGCCTTCCGGTGCTCGTCACCGACGACCCGCGGGCTCGCATGGGCGTACTCGCCACCGCCATCTACGACGAGCCGGGCCACGACCTGCTGCAAATCGGCATCACCGGGACCTCGGGCAAGACCACCACCGCCTACCTCGTCGAGGGCGGCCTGCGCGCCGCCTACCGCAGGTGTACGGGGCTGATCGGCACTGTCGAATCGCGCATCGGCGATGATCGACTCAAGAGTGAGCGCACCACCCCCGAGGCCACCGACTTGCAGGCGCTCTTCGCGGTGATGCGTGAGCACGGCGTCCGCGCGGTGGCCATGGAGGTCTCCAGCCACGCACTGGTGCTCGGCCGGGTCGACGGCACGGTCTTCGATGTGGCCGTCTTCACCAACCTCAGCCCGGAGCACATGGAGTTCCACTCCGGCATGGAGGACTACTACCAGGCCAAGGCACAGCTGTTCACGCCGCGCCGCAGCCGCATCGGTGTCGTCAACCTCGACGACGAGTACGGGCAGCGGCTGGTCAAGGAGGCGACCGTCCCTGTCACCACCTACTCCGCCGAGGGCCACCCTGACGCCGAATGGCGCGCCGAGGACGTCATCGTCGGCCCGCTCGGCTCGACTTTCACCGTCGTCGGGCCCAAGGGCGAGAAGATCGCCGCCCGCGCTCCGCTGCCTGGTACGTTCAACGTCGCCAACGCTCTCGCCGCCATCACTGCCCTGGTCACCGCGGGCATCGACCCGAGTACCGCCGCCGACGGCGTCGCCGCCGTGCCCGGCGTCCCAGGCCGCCTGGAGCGGGTGGACGAGGGCCAGCCGTACCTCGCGGTCGTCGACTATGCGCATAAGACCGATGCCGTCGAGTCCGTGTTGCGCGCGCTACGCAAGGTGACCGAGGGCCGCATCCACATCGTCCTCGGCTGCGGCGGCGATCGCGACCAGCGAAAACGCCGGCCCATGGGTGCCGCATGCGCCCGACTCGCCGACACCACCGTCCTCACCTCGGACAACCCGCGTTCCGAGGACCCGCTCGCGATCCTCTCCGCGATGCTGGCCGGAGCTGCTGAAGTACCGGCGCACGAGCGCGGCCACGTCACCGTCGAGCCCGACCGAGCCGCCGCCATCGCTGTGGCTGTCGCGAATGCGCAGCCCGGCGACACGGTGCTGGTCGCGGGCAAGGGCCATGAGCAAGGTCAGGACATCGCCGGAGTGGTTCGCCCCTTCGACGACCGGGAAGCGCTGCGCGAGGCAATCAAAGGGGCATCAGCCTCTGGCGCGGCGGCCCCGGGCCTGACTCATCACGAGCAGCACTCGCGAGCGAAGGACCAGCAGTGATCGCACTCACCCTCGCCGAGATCGCTCAAGCGGTCGGCGGGAGCATGCACGACATACCCGACCCGCAGGCCCGCGTATCGGGGCCGGTGGTCATCGACTCCCGCGAGGCGCAGCCCGGCGGGCTGTTCGCCGCGCTCCCGGGGGAGCGCGTGGACGGGCATGACTTCGTGTCGCGCGCCGTCGACGCCGGAGCCGTCGGTGTACTCACCGCACGACCGGTCGGCGTGCCGGCGATCGTCGTCGACGACGTACAAACGGCGCTCGGCACGCTCGCCAAGCACGTCATCGAGCGCCTGGGCACTTCCGTGGTCGCGCTGACCGGCTCCTCCGGCAAGACCAGCACCAAGGACCTGATGGCCCAGCTGCTGCAGAAGCTCGCCCCCACCGTGTGGACCCCGGGCTCCTTCAACAACGAGCTCGGGTTGCCGCTCACTGCCCTGCGGGCTGACGAGACCACCCGCCACCTCGTACTGGAGATGGGTGCCCGAGGTCTCGGTCACATTCGCTATCTCACCGGCCTGACCCCGCCCCGCATCGGCGTAGTCCTCAACGTCGGCGCCGCCCACATCGGCGAGTTCGGCAGCCGCGAGCAGATCGCCCGAGCGAAGGGCGAGTTGGTCGAGGCCCTGCCCGATGCGACGGCAGGCGGCATCGCCGTGCTCAACGCCGATGACCCGCTCGTGCGTGCGATGGCGTCCCGGACCCGCGCCCGTACCGTCTTCTTCGGTGAATCGGATGAAGCGGATGTACAAGCCGAAGACATCCGCCTGGATGATCGCGGACGTCCGGAGTTCACTTTGCGCACGCCTTCTGGGCGCGCCCAGGTGGCCTTGCGCCTGTACGGTGAGCACCACGTGTCGAACGCGCTCGCCGCTGCCGCCGTCGCCGGTGAACTCGGCATGCCGGTCCCAAAGATTGCCGCCGCCCTCTCGCAGGCCGGTACGCTCTCACGCTGGCGCATGGAGGTCACCGAGCGGCCGGACGGCGTGACGGTCGTCAACGACGCCTACAACGCCAACCCCGATTCCATGCGGGCCGCGCTGCGCGCCCTCGTCGCCATGGGCGGAGCCTCACGGCGGCAGGGGGGACGTACGTGGGCGGTGCTCGGCGAGATGGCCGAGCTCGGCGAGGAGTCCTTCGCCGAGCACGACGCGATCGGGCGGCTTGCCGTCCGACTCAACGTCAGCAAGCTCGTGGCCGTGGGCGGCCAGGCGGCAGCCTGGCTGGACATGGGCGCCAAGAACGAGGGTTCGTGGGGTGAGGAGTCGGTGCACGTGTCCGATGCGGAGGCGGCGATCGACCTGTTGCGCAAACAACTGCGCCCGGGGGACGTCGTGCTGGTGAAGGCATCGAGATCGGCAGGCCTGGAGCGCGTCGCGCACGCGCTGGTCGAGGCTTCCGAGGGCGAGGCCATCGCGTAATGAAGCAGATCCTCATCTCCGGCGTGCTCGGCCTGTTCCTCTCCCTCATCGGCACCCCGCTGCTGATCAAACTGCTGGCGAGCAAGGGCTACGGGCAGTTCATCCGTGACGACGGACCCAAGGCCCACCACAGCAAACGCGGTACCCCTACCATGGGTGGCATCGCCTTCATCCTCGCCACGCTCATCGCGTATGCAGTAACGAAGATCATCACCTCCGAGAGGCCGACCCTCTCCGGTCTGCTGGTGCTCTTCCTCTTCGCTGGGCTTGGCCTGGTCGGCTTCCTCGACGACTACATCAAGATCGTCAAGCAGCGCAGCCTCGGTCTGCGGGCCAAGGCGAAGATGGCGGGACAGCTCATCGTCGGCATCGCCTTCGCGATCCTCTCGCTGAATTTCGCCGACGCCCGTGGCGCCACCCCGGCCTCCACCAAACTCTCCTTCACCCAGGACTTCGGCTGGTCGATCGGCCCGGTGATCTTCGTGATCTGGGCACTGTTCATGATCCTGGCGATGTCGAACGGCGTGAACCTCACCGACGGCCTCGACGGGCTGGCGACCGGCGCCTCGGTGATGGTCTTCGCCGCGTACACCGTCATCGGCGTCTGGCAGTACGGCCAGTCCTGCGCCAACCCGCTGACCGCGGGACCCGGCTGCTACGACGTACGCGATCCGCTCGACCTGGCGGTGGTCGCGGCCGCGTTGATGGGCGCATGCTTCGGTTTCCTGTGGTGGAACACTTCACCAGCCAAGATCTTCATGGGTGACACCGGTTCGCTCGCGCTCGGCGGTGCCCTCGCCGGGCTTGCGATCTGCTCGCGCACCGAACTGCTCCTCGCCATCCTCGGCGGCCTATTCGTTTTGATCACCGCCTCCGTCGTGATCCAGGTCGGCTCCTTCCGGCTCACCGGCAAGCGTGTCTTCCGCATGGCGCCACTCCAGCACCACTTCGAACTCAAAGGGTGGAGCGAAGTCCTCGTCGTCGTCCGGTTCTGGATCATCCAGGGAATGTGCATGGCCGTGGGGCTCGGCCTGTTCTACACGGGCTTCGTGGCAGCGAAATGAACGGGATGATGGACACCACAGCCTTTCCCCGCTTCGTCGGCAAGCACGTCATTGTCGCGGGCATCGGCGTCAGCGGCGTCAGCGCCGCTCGTGCCCTAGCGGGGCTCGGTGCCCGCGTGACGGTAGTCGACGGCACAGACGGCGAGCGGCAGCGCGAGACCGCGTGTGAACTGGAGAAGCATGCCATCACAGTTCGACTCGGCGACGGCGAGAGCCTGCCGGACGGCACTGAACTGATCGTGACCTCGCCCGGTTGGAAGCCGAGCAGTCCGCTGTTCAAGGCCGCGGCACAGGCGGGCATCGAGGTGTGGGGCGATGTCGAGCTCGCCTGGCGGCTGCGAAACAGCGCAGCGGCGCGTAGCTCCCGCCCGTCTCCCGCCACCGCCCTCAACCGAGGTGGGCGACAGGTAGGCCCGCAGGCTGCGCCATGGCTCGCCGTCACAGGCACCAACGGCAAGACCACCACCGTCCAGATGCTCGCCTCGATCCTCACCGCCGCGGGCCTGCGCACCGCCGCCGTCGGCAATATCGGGACCCCGATCCTGGACGTGGTGCTCTGCGGCGGACCATACGACGTGCTCGCCGTTGAGCTGTCCAGCTACCAGCTGCACTGGGCGCCCTCGCTGCGCGTCCATTCCGCCGCCGTGCTCAACCTCGCCCCCGACCACCTCGACTGGCACGGCGGCTCGATGGCCGCGTACGCCGCCGACAAGGGCCGGATCTATGAGGGCAACCAGGTCGCCTGTGTCTACAACACCGCCGACCCCGCCACCGAGGAACTTGTCCGCGCCGCCGACGTCGAAGAGGGCTGCCGCGCGATCGGCTTCACACTCGGTACCCCCGGCCCCTCCGAACTGGGGGTGGTGGAGGGGATTCTCGTCGACCGGGCCTTCGTCGAAGACCGGCAACGGAACGCCCAGGAGCTTGCCGAGATCTCCGACATCGGCCAGGCCCTCGCCCACCCTTCCAAGGAAGGCGCTTCGCGCCCCTTTGATCCCGCCCCGCACAACATCGCCAACGCACTGGCCGCCGCCGCACTTGCCCGTGCATACGGTGTCGAGCCCAAGGCTGTACGCGACGGACTGCGCGCTTTCCGGCTCGACGCTCACCGCATCGCGCATGTCGGAACGGTCGACGGCGTTGAGTACGTCGATGACTCCAAGGCCACCAACACCCATGCCGCCGAGGCGTCGCTCGCCGCATACGAGCACATCGTATGGATCGCCGGCGGCCTCGCCAAAGGCGCCACCTTCGACGAGATCGTCATCAAATCCGCCAAGCGTCTGCGCGGTGTGGTGCTGATCGGCGCCGACCGAGCGCTGATTGCCGAAGCACTCCGGCGACACGCGCCCGAAGTCCCGGTGGTCAGCTTGGAACGGACCGACACTGAGGCGATGGCCGCGGCGGTCGACGCCGCGCGGGCACTTGCCCGGCCCGGCGACACTGTCCTGCTGGCTCCCGCTTGCGCTTCCATGGACATGTTTGCCAACTACGGTCAGCGCGGCGACGCCTTTGCTGACGCCGTACGTGCCATCGCGGGGCCACCAGCACCGCAACAGGGAGAGCAGGACCAACAGCAGGACCACTAGCCGGTCGTCCCCGCGTCGCCGAGGACCCGGCGCGACGCACCGATGGAGGGGAACGCATGACGGCCGACCGCTCCGCCGCCCGCAATGGCGAACGCCGGCCCCGGACGGGCACGGGCGACGGAGAAATGAGCCTCCCCCTGCCCTCAGGGGCTCCCTCCCGTCGCAGGCAGGGAGAGAAAGGCACCCCCAAGCGTGGCGGGACGAACGGAAAAGTGCTGACGGGAGGCCGTCCCATGGCACAGCCGACCGGGTCCGGGGTGTCGGCGCCTGCGCCTTTGCCCACCGCCGGATTTCCACCGCACCGCGGCAGCGCACTGCGCGGCGCCCGGACAACGTTCGCCCGCACCAGCCGGGCCTGGGACCGGCCGCTGACGGCATACTATTTGATCATCGGCGGCAGCCTGCTGATCATGGTGCTCGGGCTGGTGATGGTTTTCTCCGCCTCACAGATCGAGGCATTGCAAAATGGACTGCCGTCCACGTTCTTCTTCCGCAAGCAGCTGCTGGCCGCGGCCATCGGCGCCGTGCTGCTGGTCGCCGCTGCGCGGATGCCGGTGCGGGTGCTGAGATCGCTGGCGTACCCGCTGCTCGCCGGATCGATTTTCCTCATGGTGCTCGTCCAGGTGCCGGGAGTCGGCAAGACCGTCAATGGCAACCAGAACTGGCTGATGCTGGGCGGCTCGTTCCAGATCCAGCCCAG
>JAFAUH010000299.1 GCA_019243445.1 Streptomycetaceae bacterium
GAGAAATCCATCGAAATCTTCAGTGAGGTGCCAGCCATCCGGACGCATGCCTCATGATCCCTCGCGCTGTCGGCACGCGCCCGCGGATTTCCGCTGGGGCAAGACGACAGGGCTTGGCGTGCTACGCCGGAAATCCGTTGGCCAGGACGGCCCCGCCGACGTGCACGGACAGCAGAGCCCGACGTGCTGCTGCGGCAAGGCCATGGTCAAGAAGCTCATGTGGCTGCCCGCCGAGGACGGCGCCGCCCTACGATGCTGGGCATTCCGCCCCGGTAGTCCCTGTTACCTGTGCCGCCGGGGCGACCGGCGCTGCACCATCGTGCGGACCTGGCCCTGTATCAGGACAGGGCGGTGAGGCGGCGTGGGGGCCGCATGCCGGGGAAGGAGCGGTAGATCCGGTAGTGCGGGTGGGATGAGAACCTGACATACGACCAGTGGTGGCTCCTCGACCGCGTGGGACTGCACGGGCTGCTCCCGGACGGCAGCGCCGACCCGACCTCCGACGCGCTCGCCACCGTGACGGCCAACCTGTACCACTCGCTCTCAAGGAGCAGCTGACCAAGCAGCGCACGAGAAGGTCGCGGTGCTGCCCGCCACCGGGCCCTGGCGCGAATGACGACAAGGTCGGAGCCGCAGCCCTCGCGTCGGCCGGACGCTGCCGACCGACGTGGGCAGGCTCTACCTGCGCAACGCCGCCAGGAGCTTGCGCGTGAAGCGGTGCATGTGAGGGTCCATTGCCTCAATCGGCTCATCGAGTACCCCGGTCAAGGTAAGCCACCGCATCGACAGGTACTCCCGCTCGTCGAAGGCGGGCAGCTGGCCGGCGTCAGCGGACAGCACGTACCAGAGCGAGACGTCGGTGTGCGAACGGGGGCCGCGGGTCGGGGTGACCGTCACGAACAAGGGCCGGGCACCGCACACGTCGCTCGGCACGGCCTCCAGGTCCAGCTCCTCACGGCATTCGCGGACTGTAGTCGTCCAAGGGTCCTCACCCTCCTCGCAGTGTCCGCCGGCAGGAAGCCACAGGCCAGCAAGGCGGTGCTCACCCAGGAGAACCTTCTGCTGCGCCCTGTCGAGCATGACGAAGTAGCTGACCAGGTGCATCGGCGGCGTGTCGGGTTTCATCACCCGGGTCAGCGGGGCCCCGCTGTCAACCCAGCGCCGGGTGGAGTCGATGTGCTCTCGCTCCAATGCGTCCCACGGTTCGAGCCCATCGAGCAGCCCGGTCACCAGACTACGAAGATCCTGGTCGGGCGTCAGCGCGCCCATAGTGCTGTCCACAACCTCATCGTGGCAGCCGCCTCTGACAACGGCCCCGGCCCCGACACCGGTTGCCAGAGGCGGCGTGTAGCCTCCGGCCGTGACTTACGGACTGACGCGCCTTCTGCGTACCGAAGACGACTGGTCGGACTTGCTCTGCTTCCTCGCCGAGCTTGATCCCGAGCCACTCCGGTCGGCCTTGCACCTGACTCCGGGCGCGATCACCGTCCAGCGCGAGGTCCGGGTGAGAGCACGCCGCGGTGCCCCTGCCGGCCGCGTCGACTTTATCGTCCTACTGGACGGCGTGGCGTGCTCGTTGATGGAGATGAAGCTCGGCGCGGGTGCCCACGGCGAACAATTCGCAGCGTACGACGCCTGGGCGGAGACGAAGGGCATACCCGCAGCAGACCGCTACCTGGTAGGCCCGAACACCGATCCGATCCCTGACGGGCCGAGCACCTGGTCCCGTCGGCTCACTTTCGCCGGTCTCCTCAGCGGCTGGAACAGTTCATCGGACGACCTCGCCCGGCTGCTGGCCGTCCGGGCACTTCAGCAACTCGCGGCGCTGGAGACCGAGGCAACCGGTCCAGCACACCAAGCGTCCATTATGCTCAGTGACGCGCTGCGCCTGCGCCGACTTGCGCGCCTCACGCATGCCGTTGCCCCGCACGGCACGGTCTTCAACATGCGGCAGCGCTCCCAGATGGGTGCTCCGAACATCTGCGCTTGGCGGGAGACGGCTATGTCGTCGCCGAGATTCAGCGCCTGAACCCGAGAAGCGGAACGGATAGCCCCTTCGAGATCCGCATCATGGTGGAGACGCCGGAGGCGACTTCCGCCGCCAACGGAGCCCTCGCGGACCGCCACCAAGAATGGCTCGCCCGCTGCAGCTTCGTCCAGCACGCAGGTTCCAGCGTGCAGGCATTGGTAGCGGAGCCGGAAGGCGACGGATTCAAGAAGAAGCCGGGGGCGAAGGGCCATCCACGCTACTACGGATACGAGGGTGGCGGACATGGAAGCTCTATAGTGCTCCAGGACGCGGTCAACCTGAACGACATGGTGACCGCGTTCTCCGCCGTGCTGCAGTACCTCGCCACCTACCCAAAGCAGTAGACCAGGCCAGAGCGCTCCGCGACGGTGGGGCCCCACAACCGAAGATCAAGGCCACGTCAGCCTCCTGAGCTGGGCATCCCGGCGGTGGCGTCGTCGATCGCCAGCGAGCGTCCCCTCTTGTCGTGTGTGGCCTCTTCCTCACTGTCACCCAAACCCGGAAAGACCGCTCCCACACCGACGTCTCGCTCTGATACTTGCTCAACGCCGACGCCGAGACGATCACCTCCTACGACCAGGACGAGTTCGCGGCCATCCGGTGGCTGACCGTCGAGCAGGTACTCGATGAGCCGCTCGAAATCCTCGACAGGTACTCACATGTACCGCTTCACCCGCAAGCTGCGCCACCTCCACAACCGGCCTCCCGTATAACAGCAGGCGCCCCGGTCATGTTGACGCGGCGTGCAAGGATCGGAGGGTGACCATCAAGGTGAGCACTGAGGGGACACGCGAACTGCGCGGCCGTGCCGAGAACTTGACCGCCGCCCAGGCCGGGCGGTGGAAGCCGAGCCGCGCAGACCGGGCCATCCTGCGCGCCCTGGCCAGCCGTCCCCTGACAGCAGTCAGACACCAGCGCCCCGCCGAGGACGCCGAAGACTGGGACGTGAACCCGGTCCGGCTGCCCGACCAGGTGATCTCCGGCGACGCGATCCGCGAGGTCCTCTCCTGCACCGGCGTCCGGCAGGTCAACGGCATGGATCCGGCCGTGGCACTCCTGCTGATCGACGCTGCCGCCCTCCAGGAGTTCCCCTCCGTCGCCTTCGCCCCGAACGGCACGAGCGCCCTAGTCACGGTGACCGGCTTCGTGCACACCGCGGCGGCTCTCCCGCCCATCTGGCGGGGCTGCTCCCGCCTCCGGCGGTTGTGCGGTCCTCGCTCCCGGCGGTGACCGGGCTGCGCCGGGCGGGAAGGCGGCGGCGCCACGTTGCGGACCTGATACCTACCCGCCGCGGGTGACACCCGGTGCCACCCGCGCCTGCTTCGCCTTCTACTTCCCCTGCCGCTTCCGCTTCGGTGCTCGCTTGGGCTGCTTGCGGACCACGTTGCTGCGGTCCGGCGGGGGCGGAGTGCGCTGCGGCGTGCCCGCAGCAGCGCGGAGCACGTCCTTGATGCGGTCGTCGAGTGCTCGCCGCTGCTCCACGGTGGTGGCGTCGGTGGTGGCGTCCGCCGGGAATTCCAGAAGGTGCTGCTTGACGATGGCGATGATGTCGTGCTCCCAGACCGCGCGCTCGTCCGGGTCACGGGGGAGCGGGTAGTGGGGGCCGTAGAGCTGCTCGAGAAAGGCGAGCGCCTCGGCGTCACTGACGTCCGTGGCCCTCTCGCGGTCGGGGATCCGCAGGGCCTTGGCTTCGCTCTCCCGAATCTCCTTGATCAGGTTCAAGCGCACACGCTCCCGAGCAAGGCGGAGCCGGGGACTTTGGCTCAGTCCCACTGCCATGGCGGCGAACGCGATCAGCCCGGCGGGGCCGTCGGAGGTTTCCCGGTCGAAGTCCACCCCGCCCTTCCCGGCCGCCCTCAGCACGGCGATCAGCTCCTGCGCACCGTGTTTGTGCTCATCCGGGGCGTAGCGATCGGCCAGGGGAGCGGCGGCGTCTGCAGCTTCACGGTTCGTGATGTGCGTGCCGGACATCTCCCCCCATGCGCAGGACCGTCCCCAGGGAGCGTCATCATCCGTGTTTGCCGAGCGTGGGCAGGCCACCCGACACCGTTCGCACGCTGCGCCCGCGACGTGCCGACCGCTTGGCCATCAGCAGTTGTCGGGCCAGCGCGCTCCACTGCTTGGCTTCGTCCTGGTGCCCCAGGGCCCGGCGTAGCTGGCCGGCCGTGAGGATGGCCGCCCTGGTCTTCCCGTACAGCGTGTCCGCCACCGAGGACACCGCGCCGCGGATCCGGACTGCGCCCGCCGATCCCCGGGGACAGAGCACCAGCCGTCGGTCAGCACCGTCCTCGGTCAGGCGCGCGGCGTACAAGCTGGTCCGGCTGCCTCCGAGTGCGATCCTCCCGAGCTGCGTTAGAAGCTCTGCATCGTATGGCAGTAATGCGTGCTCGGTCTGGGCCCCGCGTGCGGGGGCCAGCGATATGAGGTCGATGCGCTCGCCCTTCCACCGGATCCACACCGGCAGCGTAGGCCAGTGGACGCCGGGCTCGAGAGCAGGATGGCTGGACGTGGCGTCCATGCGCCGGTCTCCGGATTCGTGGGTGTGATCGCGTGGCTGGTCAGTCATGCCGCCTTCGGCGGCCGTCCGAGCCAGAAGGCGGCGACGGACGGCTGGTCGATTCCGGTGGTGGAGCCGTCGTGGGGCAGGAGTTCGGTCGGGGCAATGTACCCGTCGCCAGGTTCGAGGCGGATCCGCAGGCAGCGCAGTGGGTGACCTGCGGCGACGTACCGGCGTATGTCCTCGGTGTGGGGGTAGTGCCGCTCCAGGTGGGCGTGGAGCGTGCGGCAGGTCTGCTGTACGTCGTGGTCGCCGATGAGCAGGTAGCGCGGGCCGGGCCCGAGGTTGAGGCAGAGTCGTCGACGGCCCTGGTGACGTCGGGGGTATGGCAGCCGGTCGAAGTTGTCGACGTGCAGACCGATACGGCGGCCGGTGGCTGAGTTCTCGGTGGTGGTGACCCAGTTGGCGAGGCTGGCTGCGCAGCCCAGGAGGGCGGTGGGCCAGCGGCCGTCGAGTGGGTCGAGGCGGGCGGCGGTGTCGAGACGGCCTGCCAGGTCATCCGGGTCGAGTTTCGGCAGCGGTCGGCGTACGAGTTCGATCCGGACGCTGTTCGGCGTCGAGTCATCGGCCCGGTACTGCTCGGCCTCGTCGGGGGTGAGGGGCACCCAGTCGCCACTGGGGACGACGGCGCCGTCGTCATAGCCGGGTTCGCTCTCGATGAGCCGGGCCGGTGCGATATCGCACCGGTCGCGTATGTCGTCGAACGCGAGTCGCGGGCCCATGGCCATACCTCCCGAGGGCAGGTGCGGGGCTACTTGTCGGAAAGGTCTTCGCCGAAGGTGACGTCCAACTCGGCGGCGAGGGCTTCGGCCAGCTGGAGCGTCTGGGCGCGGTCTATGACGATCTGCTTGAGCGCGGAGAGGCCACGGACCTGGGAGAGATCGTTGCCCCGCAAGTCGAGGCCGCGGTGCTTCCCACCGTCGAATTCGGTCAGCCGCAGATCGCAGTTGTCGATCAGGGCGGCGCTCAGGTCGCAGGCGGTGAAGGTGGTCTCGCGCAGCGAGCACTTGGCGAAGATCGCCGGGCCGGTGGCTCGGACGCGGGTGAAGGAGCTGTAGTCGAGCTTGCGGTTCTCGAACAGGACGTTGTCGAGCGTGACGTCCTCAAGCATGGCGCCCATGAGTTTGCAGTCGCGGAAGACGGTGCGGGAGATCTTGCTGTCGGTCCACTGTAGGGAGGACAGGTCGCAGCCGGTGAACTCCATGGAGTCGATGCGCAGCTTCTCCAGTCGGGTGCGCTGGGTTGTGAGGCGGGTGATCCGCCCGTCCATGAGGTGGGTGTCGGTCAGGTCGAGGTCCCGCAGATCGGCGTCGCTGTACTGGAACTCCGCCACCCGGCCACGGCCGCCCTCCAGCGAGGCGACGTTGGAGAGGTAGAGGCCCGGCTCGCTCAGGGCGGGAAGCGTGACGCTCGTGCGGCGGATCGTGCGGGTGTCCATCAACAGCCTTTCAGCGCGGTGGCTCGGTCGCCGGTGCTGCTGGTACACCCGGCGGGTGTGCCAGCAGCGGGACGGCTTACTTCTTCTTGTTCCAGTTGTCCCACGTCGGGCGGTTGTCGAAGGGGGCCGGGTTCTTCGTCCAGTTGTCCCACGTGGGCTGGTTGTCCCACGCTTCTTCAACGATCACCGGGGCCGGGGTGTCGTGCGTGGCTGTCAACTCCATCACGACAGCGGTATCGGATGTGGCGAGTTGTTCCAGAACGGTCATGCAACTGACTCCTTGGTTGCGAGCGTGGACAAGGCCGTGACCAGGGCCTGCCGGGAGACCCGGCAGTAGTTGGTCTCGGTGGTCTCGAAGGTGCCGTTCTCGAAGAAGCGGTTGGCCGCCTGAGCTCCGCGGCAGAAGTCGAAGAACTCGCACTCGGCCTCGCAGCGGTCCAGCCCGGTCAGGAACTCCCGGACGTAGCGGAGTCGGTGGGCGTCGCGGAGGATCTGGGGAAGCGGGCGTTCGAGGATGTTGCCGGCCACGAAGTCGCCGTACTCGGGCGCTGTGGTGTCCGCGAGTTCCGGGGAGAGCAGGACCACGTCGCCCCTCCAGGAGACGGTGGGGATCGGGTCGAGGCGGCGCTGGTCCCACTCGGCTCGCTGCCCGGTGCGGATCAAGCGGAAGTAGTCGGCGAGCCGCTCGACCTCCCGCACGGCGAGGGCTTCGCCGTGCTCGCGGGTCCAGGTGATCGTGCGGCGCCAGAAGTCCTCGGCCTGGACCGGAGTGGGCGGCTGCCGGTCAGTGTTGACCCCTTCGATTTCCTCGATGTTGAAGCCCGCCGAGTGACAGCCCATGCCAGCCAAGAACTCCAGCAGTTCCTCCGGTCTCGTGATCCCCTCGGTGCCGACGACCGAGATCACCGAGAACGGGACATCGCGCTCGCGTAGCTGCTGGATGCCTTGCAGGATCCGGTCGAAGGCGGGCTTGCCGCGAAGGTCCACCCGCTCGGCGTTTACGGCGGCCGGGCCGTCAATGCTCACCCCGACGCGGATGTCGTACTCGGTCAGCAGGTCGCACCACGTCTCGGTGATCAGTGTCGCGTTGGTCTGCACGTAGTGCTTGACGCGGCCCGCGTGGCGCAGCTTCTCGAACGGGTTGAGCAGGGCCGCGAACTTCTGTTGGCCCACGGCGAGCGGCTCGCCGCCGTGCCAGACGATGCCGATCGGATGGCCGCTGTCCTCGAACTGGGCCACCGCCTGCGCCAGGACCTCTGCGACATCCAGGGACATCTGGTGCTTGAGCTTGCGAAACGGCAGATAGCAGTACCGGCAGGCCCAGGTTGCACCAGGTCGTGGGCTGCACCACCACGGTCTGCGGGGCTGCGAACCGCCGGTGGTAGCGGGCGCGCCACGGGGGGCGGTGAGAGCGCATCGGGGGTCCTCTCCTCGACGGGCAGGGAAGCCTGCGGCCCTCTACGGGGCCGCGGGACGATATGCGACCAGCATCCGTCCTCCGATGGCGCGTACGCGATGACATCGCGTTGTCATCGCCGATGACATGTCATCGGCGCGGCAATGACACGGGACGGAAGTCGCTATATTTGCACGGGAGTTCGACCTGATCCCGGTGGGCTATCGTAGCTGGGTGCCTCGCTCGATTCTGATCCACGACGGCCAGACCGCCCGCGACATCGGCCTGGTGTACTGCTGCTCGGGCTACCTCGTCGAGCACGGCAAAGTGCTGCTCGTTCACCATAATCGCTTCGACAAGTGGGTCCCGCCCGGCGGCCATATCGAGCCCGGAGAGTCCTTCGCCGGCACGGCGGTACGCGAGTTCAAGGAGGAGACGGGCCTGGTGGTGGAGGCGATCTCCAGCCAGCCCGCCATTCACCCGGCCGACCACAACGCCACTCCCGAACCCGTGCCGTTCTACGTGGACATCGAGCGCGAAGGTTTCCCGACCCCGGCCTTGGTCCAGTTCTTCTACGTCCAGCGACAGCCGGGCACCCGCGAGCAGACCGTGGAGGCCCAGCTCGAAGAGGTGCACGGGGCCGCCTGGTTCGGCCTGGAGGACATCCACGGACTCAAGACCTTCGACCAGGTGCGCTCTCTTGCCCGGTTCGCCCTGCTGAATTACCCGGTGGTCGAGGAACGGGCCCAGTCGTAGGGCTCCTGCCCTTTGGTCGGACCCAGCCAGCGCCCACGGTGACCTGATGCGATGTCAGTGCCACGCGCCACACTGGCCTCCTCGTCGACCAGTAGGGGGCCAGCGTGGCGTTCAGGGCCGTACATACCGAGTGGGGAACCGTCTTCGCGCACTTGCCCGACCTCGGGTGCAGACGCAACTGGGAAGCCGTATGGAAGGTGAGGCCGCCTGCTCCGCTCACCTGCGACGAGTGCCACCATGCGATGCACGCGAAGACCTCGCGCACCGGCTTACGGTTCTTCGCTCACGCTCCTGGCGCCCCCACCTGCGCACTCGCCTTTGAATCGGTGGCCCACCACCTGCTGAAGCTGGAATTGGCGAACGCCGCGCGGGACGCCGGTGCCCACGCCGAACTCGAAGCCCGCGGCCCCGATGGCACCTGGCGAGCGGACGTCCTGACAACCGACCCCAATGGCACATGGAAGACGGCCCTCGAAGCCCAGCTCGCGCCGATCACCGATACCGACATCACTGCCCGGACGGAGAAGATGCGCGCCGACGGCGTCACCTCGATCTGGTTCAGCGACCGGCCTCGTCCGCCCTGGCTGGGCGCAGTTCCCTCCGTCCGGCTGGAACGGCCCGAAAGCACCCAGCACCTCGCCGTCGGCGAGGGCCTGGTGAAGTTCGCTGGTGGCGGCTGGAGTGCCGTTCCGGCGTCCCTCACCCAGTTCCTCACCTGGGCGTTCGCCCGCCGCATCGTCACGCACGCCCCGTGCACGCCGCTGTCGTACCCGCAGCGGCCGCTCGCCACGGTGTGGACGGCACCGCAGTACGTCACGGCCGAGACTGCACACCTGGAGGAAGAGGAGCGGCGACGGCGCGTCCACGAAGCCCGCGTGGCTGCGCTGCAACGAGAGAAGGAGAAGAAGCGCGCGAAGATCCGCGCCAGCAACGCGGTCAGCCGGGCCAAGGCTCTCGCCGAGGCCACCGCCGCCGAACAGGCAGCCCGCACCCAGCCGCCCAGCAGGCTTTGGCAGGCGGCCCGCGTCTTCCGCCTCGGCCTCGACCAAGCCCTGGCCAGACTCGCTGACGAACACGGCATCACCGCGACCGTGGGCTTCAGCACCGGCGACCCCAGGTACGCCGGCGGGGTTCCCCTCGTCGACGAGCACGGCGTCCCGGCTGCCGTCTTCAACCCCGATCCCGGGCGCGTGCGCAGCGAGGCGTTCCTGCTCCTGGCCGGACTCCTGCTGATCTTCCCCAGCGAGGCCGACCAGCGCCGGTTCGAGAACGCGGCGAACATCAAGAAGAAGCACCGCCCGATCGATGGGTATCGCACCGAATACGTCGAGACGACCGGGCCAGGGCCCGTCCGCGCCTGGGGCGGCCGGGTCTGCACCTGTGCTGTGCCACGGCTCGTGGTACAGATCCATAACGCGGAGTATCCGGCCGAGCCGAGCGGTCAGATGGGGCCGGCCGCCGCGCTCTTCCGAGCCCGATGCCGGACGTGCGGCGGCAGATACGACAAGCCGTGGCGCCGTACCGGCAGCACCCCCATCAATCAGGCACCCCACTCGGACCCGTGCTGATCTCGGCTGGATCCGTGCTATATCTGCCCGCGAGACGATATCCGCTGGCACCGTCGACTGTGCCGGCCAAGAGCAGTCGGGCCGGGGCGCCGCCGAAGGCGGCGGACACGGCCTGGTTGAGGCGCTGGACGTACTTGGGCACCGAGGACGGCGCGACGTAGAGCATCCCTGCGATCCGCTCTGTCGCGAGTCCGCCTGTGGGGGCTGAGTGCACGACTTTCACCAGGTCGAACAACCGCTCCGACAGCTCGCACACCACTTGCCCGTCGCTGTCGCGTGCGCGGAGTTGGACCGTGCGGCCCGGGCCGAGCGCGACGCGCTCGAGGACCATCTCGGCCGTCGTCTCGCCTGTGTCCTCCGGGGCGGTGCTGTCCAGGCTCAGCCGTGTCAGGCGCCGCAGCGCCTCCTCATAGGCGGAGACCGTGTAGTACGCGGCCCGGATGGTGGCGCGCTTGCCCGAGGCCCCCGGCTCGTTCCACAACCCGGCTTCGGGGTCCCACAGATCGTTCATCAGAGCCCACGCCTTGGTGAGCCGGGGATCGCGCGGGTTGGCGCCGACCCGGACGACGGCCTGAGCACACAGCGCGTACGCCATGTGCTCCCACGCGGTGCCCTGCACGTCCTTGTCGTCCTCGACGAACGTCTCCCAACGATGGTGATTGTGCAGCAGCCACTGCCCTGCCTCCGTGACCACCTCGGCAAGCCGCTTCGTCTGGCCGACGCCGTGCACGCCTCCGGTCTCCCGCGGTACGTCCCGGTATGCGGGTTCGCCCTCAGGTCCGGTGCCTGAGGCGACGGCGGACAGGGCGAGCAGGCACAGCGCGGTCTTGCTTGGGCTCGGGTCAGTATCGACATAGGTGCGCCAGCCCCACGCCCCGCTGGGCCGACGGTGGTAGAGCAGGCCGTGCACGCCGTGGTCGATGAGCGGCACAACTCGATCCAGCAGACTGCTGGTGTCCACCCCGCCCGGAAGGCGAAGTCCGGGACCGAGTTCGTGGAGGGTGTCCCGGAGCTGGGCGAGCCCATGCACGGCGAGTGCGGTCTGGTGCAGCGAGGTGTCATCGAGTCCCAGCACTTCGGGCCAGCCATGGTCGACCTGGTGATCTTCGAACCAACCGACGCTCCAGGCCGCGGTCTCCGCGACACCACCGTGGTGAATGAACTGAGGGTGGGACAACAGCCCGGCCAGTCCGAAAGCGATGAACCGGGTGTTCTCCCCGCGGCCACCCTTGTGGCGCGGCATGCAGTGTTGCGGGATCGCACCGACGAGGAAGTCGAGAGCCTGGCGCACCGGCTGCCCCGCGATGCCGGCAGACCGCAGAATCGGCAAGACCTCACTGGTGTTGACGATCGATGACACCGAGGTCAGCGTCAGCCCCCACCCACCGTCGTAGCCCTGGTTGCGCAGCAGAGTCCGAGCGGCCTCGCCCGCTCTTGCCTCGAACGCAGCGAGCCCTGCACGCGCCTTCTTCATGCCCCGCCTCCGCCACCAAGTCACCGACTACTCCGGACGTTTCGTACCCAACATGGCTGCTGCAGACGCGCGCGTGTTGATGCCTCAACCGCCACGGTGCATGGTCATGAAGCCGTATGTGTTTCAGCATGCTCAGGACGTCACAAGGAGCTGGCCGCGCTCGTCAAGCGCGCGCACGACACGCTCAAGGACTTCCCGATCACACCAGTGGCGCTGCCCTGGCTGCACATCAACCGTCGACCAGATCACGGACCGCGGCGCGCCGCGATTCCGTCTGCCGAACGAGAGGCCATCGCCGACGAGTTGACGAATCGGCTCGCGGATACCTCGCCGTTCGACATCGTGATCGGTTCACTGGAGTCGTACGCGCTCCGGCGTGATCGCCGACGTGCATCCCGACGAGCCCCTCAACGATCTGCACACCACCGTCTGGGCCGCGATCCAGACCCTGCGCGGGCCCGACGCGACGGGCTACCCGGCCAAGGTCCCGCACCTCACGATCGGCTACGCGGCCGACGAATGCGACTCCGACCAGGTCCAGCGCAAACTCCGCAACGAGGTACGCCTGGGACACGCTCCGATGCGGGTCGATGCCGTTCACCTCGTCGACGTCACCGCGGACGCCCAGGCCAAACGGCACTACCTCGCATCCCTGCGGGCGGCCGGGCACACCGATGACCGGGCCGTCGGCGCCACCGTCCTCGCGTTCTGGGCCGGTCTGCGCTACAACCGCAACGACCCCCACGGCGCCCTCGGGATCCTCGACGCCGTCACCGCGACCGCCGGCCGCCGCACAGGATCCCCGCGGGTGACCGCCCTCCTGCACGCCCGCACCGCCCGCGCCCACGCCAAGGCCGGCAACCGCTACGGCGCCCACCATGAACCGCCCCGGCCGACCAGGACGTGCCCTCGATGTACTGGATCACCGACGGCGAACTGCACCAGGTGGCGGCCAGCGCCGCCCTTGACTTGGGTGAGCACCGTCGGGCGCTGGAGCACTTCCAGGCCGCCGGTGACGCCGACGATCCGTACGACACGGAGAAGGAGCCGCGCGGGACCGCGATCTACCCGCCGGGCCGAGACCCACCTGGCGCTGGGGGAGATCGACGCCGCAGTGGACCTGGCCCGTCAGGCGGTGGACCGCATGGGCGGCACCGCCTCGGCCCGCGGCAGCAGCACCATCACCGCCCTGCGCGGCAAACTCGCCGCCCACCGTGCCATCCCCGACGTGAGGGACTTCCTCGCCGCCACCGCATAGAACACCGGCGCCCCACCCCCAAAGATCCGGAGGCGGGACGCCGTGCGTGCGGCCAGGGTCGGCTACTCGGAGGCGCTTTCGCGGACGTTCACGGTCGCGGCGTGCGCGGGGAAGCCCTCGTGTCCGGCCAGCTCCGTCACCACCGGGGCCAGCTGGCGGAACTCGGCCTCGTCCAGCTCAGCGGTCCTTGACCGTGACGCCGAGTGCCTGTGCGAACGCCGGGGCGAGGTCCAGAAGCTGCGTACTGTTGATGGTGGCGCCCTTCAGGGCGTCGATCCCGTCTGCGATCCCCAGGGCCACAGCGCCGCGCAGGTCGACCTTCTTCATCTGCGCCGTGCTGAACCGCACCCCGTCCAGCGTCGAGCCGGGGAAGGTCACGCCGGTCAGCGTCGCGCCGCCGAAGTCGACGTCCCGCATCAGGCAGTCCACGAACGCCACGTCCTGCAGCGTGGTGGTGCGCAGGTTCACCGAGTCGAACTTGCAGTTGAAGAAGGACACCCGGCGCAGCTCCGCGTTGAAGACCTCCACGCCCGCCAGGGCACTCGCGATGATCTCCACGTCCAGCCAGTTCGACTCGGCCAGATCGGTGCCGACCCAGCGGACGGTGTGCAGCCACACGTCGTTGAACCGGGCTCGCCGCATGCGGCCGCCGGTGAACGTCACCGAGGAGAACGCGGACTCGGTGAACCGAGCACTGCCGGCGTCGGCGTCATCGAACGTGTTTCCGTCGGCGTGGACGGAGTCGTAGTCGCCCTCCCGCTCCAGCTCGCCGCGCAATGGCTCCAGGTAGCCCGTGTAGGGCAGGTCGGCGAGTTCGCGGGGCGCGGGCGCGGGCATGGCAGACCTCACAGGCGTCGAAGACAGCACAGGCACAAGGGGCTCACGGCGCACGCAGCCGCGCGGGCCCACAGGGGGATCGCCTCCGGTTCGAAGGCAAGTCCGGAAGGGAACGCTCCCTGACTCTATCGGCGCAACCCACCCACAGGAGAAGCAATGGGCTTCGCGCGCTGCTCGCACAGCCTTTTGCCCTTGCCCATGATGGGCGTTTTTGTAAAGCAGTTCGGAGGCATCCGATCGGACCGGCGCCGCCCGTCCGCGTATCGTATGACCGGCGGGGAAAGCGGAGTTGGCCAGAGCCGATCAGGCAGACCCCGCCGCCTACCCGGATCGAGTGGATCTCATCTGGGCTGGCCTCCGCCACCGTGTACAGGGTGGATGGCCGGTTCACCGCCTCGCCCTGGCTGAGCGTGAGCTGCGCGCCGGAAGTAGGAGTTGGTGGCGCACCGGGCGCGCAGCGAGCGGTCCGGCCGCCGAGCCGCATGCGAGGTCCTCGGGGAACGCGGTCGCAGGGGGAGAACGGGGCGTCAGGGTCCTCCAGTCGCGGCGGCCCGGCTTGGACCCACTCGGACCTCCATGGGCCGAGCATTTCCTCCGGGGAACGGGCTCCAGAGATTCCGCGTCCACGACACACCTGGCCTGCGGGCTTCGAGAAGTGCAGCCCTGGACTCACCGCACCGCTATGAGCGCTGAGTTGAGGAGTCGTTGCCGACCGGATCTGTCAGACCCATCTGGCCGGGCACAACAACGAACTCAACTCCGCGCGCCTTCACGCTGACAGGAAGGCCCGCCGCCCGCCGCGCCCGGCGGTACGTCAATGCCCACCCCACGTCACGGCGGACCTCCCCGTCCGAATCGAGTTCTATGCGCCACCAGAGCCAGCCGAACATCAACTCGCGGCCATCGGCACCAGGGGCTGCGAAGCCGAACGTCGCGGCGCCGGCCTTCGCCAGCATCCCGGCCGCCTTCTGCGCTGGGCCGAGCGCGATCAGATCGCGGCGGATGTCCTTCCGAGCGAGCTGGCGGATAACACGGACGGCTATCCGGAGGAAGGCGGCGATACTCAAGGCAGCGACGCCGCCGACTACCGTCCAGGCTGTGCTCACCAACGCCCTCCCCCTTCAGGATTCATGCACGTATCACACGCCTGTCTACCTGATCAGCAGTCACGGTCACAACACCAACCGGCCTTTCCCGGGCTGCAGCGGAAGGACCCTGATCGCAATGGAAGGTGCGGACGAAGAGACAGTGTCGTCCCGCGGCGCTTCCTCCGCCGCCGTTCGCGGATTTCCCAACGAAATCGTGAAGGGGGAGAAGTCAAGTAGAGAACATCCCTCTCGTTGTGGTTGTGTGCACGCTAGGCAGCCGCGAGTTCGCGCAGCCGTCGGGTGTGGGCGTTGTCGTCGCCGAGGACGCGCATCGCGGTGGGCAGGACCTGGGCGGCGAGGGCCCGGGCTTCCGCGGGTCGGCCGGCGGTGGTGAGGACGCGGGCGAGGTCGCAGCTGATGATGATCGTGTAGGGGTGGTCCGGGCCGAGCTTCGTGGTGCGTATCTGCCGTACGTGTGCGGCCTGCTTCTCAGCGCCCGCCAGGTCCCCGGTATGGAGCAGGCATTCGACCAGCAGGTGACGGGCTGCTACGGCGAAGGGATGGTCGTCGTCGCGGACCGTGTGGAACTGGTCGACGACCGTGCGGGCCAGTTCCGTTGCCTCTTCCCAGCGTTCTTGGCGGCGCCGGATCCACGCGACCGCAAGACGGCCGGAGATGACGCTCTCGTGGAGGGGCCAGCCGCGTGCCTCTCCGAGTTCGACCGTCTCGCGGGCAAGGGCCTCGGCCTCCTGCCACCGTCCCTGAGCACCGATCGACTCGGCGAGCCGGACCCTTGTGTTGAGGGTGTCCCCGTGGTCAGCACCGATGGACCGTACCCGCGCCTGCAGGGCGCGGCGTTGATGGATCTCGGCCTCGTCGTAACGCTGCAGGTTGTAGAGCGCCAGGCCCCATTCCAGGAGAGCTTGGAGGGTGGCGTCGGAGTCCGGGCCGTGCTCGGCTTCGAAGCCGGCGACTGCTTGTTCGTACAGGTCCGCCGCTTCGGCGAATTGTCCCGTGGTGAGCGCCCGGCCGGCCAGGCCGTACAAGGTGTTCGATTGGTTCACGGTTCGTCTTCCTGCTGATGCTGAGACTGATGATGGTGGCGGAGCAAGCCGTTCTGCCCGGCCTGTGCAGAGGGGCGTCCCCTCCACAACAGTGTTGGCAGCCAAGGACCGTCAGCGGGTGCCGGCCAGCTCGATGTCGGCGAGGTGCGTCCAGGTGATGTACTCGCCGTCGTGGCTCTGCGCCACCAGGGCGATCTTGGTGACGGGGAACGTCACCGGCGGAACATCGTTGTCGGTGATCCAGGCACGCATCGGGCGTTGATCCACGTACCCGGTGGCGTATCCGAGGGAGCTGTGCGTGTAGTGGACCGACGGCACCGCAGGGTAGCGATCACCGAGCACGGCCTGGGACTCGCCGGCGGTGATCTCCCACAGGCGCTCGACCAGCCGACCTGGTCGGCCCAGGCACTCGACGGCCACACTGCCCACCGACGGCCGGTCCAGCGTCAGCTCGAACGGCTCCACCGCGGCGCAGCGTTCGCGTACTCGTTCGGTGATATCGGAGATCTCCTTGTCGGTGATTTCGGTGACCGGTGCGGAGTGCAGCAGGGTGATGTGGAGGAATTCGGGCGGGACAGGGGCAATCCCCTGGCGGTGCGTCAGCTCCCGGTAGGGGTCGACCAGCGCGGCCCGGGTGATCGCGGGGTCGGGCAGGATGTGCCAGTGATAGTCGACTCGTCCGGCTGGCCACCGGCCCTGGACTGATTCGAAAAAGCTTTCCAACTCATTCCTCCAGTGGGAGTGGGGTCCCGGGCGCACCGGCGGGTGCGCTCGGTCTGGTTGTCGGCTGTGGAAGGGTCGGCACGGCATCATGCCGCCGTGCGGCGGGCTGGGTTCAGGTGTAGGCGCGGATACAGGTGGTGTCGGTCGCGGCGAGGTCGAGTTCCCAGCTGATGCCGTAGTGGTCGCTGGCCGGGCCCGGGTCCACCCGCTGGTATGACCGCAGCGCAGGTCGTAGGGCGGGGGTGACGTGGGCCTGGTCGACCCGCAGCAATCCGGCCTTGCCGGTTGCCTGCCGATCCTCGAAGTAGCCGCCCACGTCGGTGAACTCACCGTCCCGGAAGATCTGGCCCACGATGCGGTTCCCGCGCCAGGGCTCGTCCTCGCTGGCGCGCGGCAGGCACCGGGAGGTGCGGTTGTACGGCTGGACGCGCTCCCATTCGATCTCAGGGTCATCCAGTGGGCAGTGGTTGATGTCGCCGGCGATGGAAGCCGACGGGTTCGTGGAATCTCGCGGGAGTTGTTGAAGGAACCCAAGGGTCACCCTCCCAATTATGTTGCTCGGCACGTGAGTTCGTGGATGGATCGAGGCATGGTGGTGGAGAGTCGTTGCCTTCTGGGACTGCCGGCTCGCGACGCGCCCGAGGTGCCGTATGGGTGTCGGGAGGTGTCACGGTCGGGCGTCGTCAAGTAGGTGGTGCAGGAACGTCGCCAGCTCATCGATGGCCGCTTCGACCGCGGCGGTTTGCTGCTTGAGCAGCGGGGGGACGTGCTGCTGCTCCCACGCGGCCGAGTCCAGCACTGTCTCCAGGGCCCACATTGCGTCGAGCTCGGTCACTGCCGATTCAAGGTCGTCACACAGCATCCCGTGGGCGCTCAGGAGCAGCTTCATGCGGGCGAGCGTTCCGTCCGGCTGGCGAGGCAAGGGCTCCGCGGCTGCCCTCAGGTGCGTGTCGAGGTGGACGAGCCGGCAGGCGCGTTGCAACCACGACGGTCCCGCCGGGTCGGCCTTCGGGGTGGCCGGGTAGTCGTAGGCCGGTGCAGAGGAGTCGCACAGCCCGGTGGCACGGACAGCGGCCCTGTCTGCCTTGGTGATCGTCCATTCGCCCGAGTCCAGCTTCTGCTGTGCTCGGCCAAGGCTCTCCCTGGCGTACCGGATACTGCTCCTCCATCCCGCATGGCCGTTCCCGATGTTCTCGGGGTAAGCGCGCAGTTCGAGGATTCGGTAGCCCAGCCGGTCCGGACCGGCCGGGGTGCCTGGCACGAGGGGCTCCTCGGCGTGGGCGATGAGCAGCTGCTCCACCGCCGCGGCGACCAGGATGAGTTCGTCTGCTGGCGGCAGAGTGTCACCGCCATTTCCCGGGGGCATGTCCGGCAGGATCGCGGGGAGACGATTGTCCTGCGCAAAACGTCGGCAGATGGCAGCGGCATCAAGCAGGGCCACGTCGCCGAGGCGGCAGGTGTGCTCCCGGGACGCGCTCCACAAGGCCACCCCCAACACCGTCACCTCGTAGGCGAGGCGATCTCCGACGGCCTGCTCCCTGAGCGCCAGTTCGTTCATGGAGAGGGCGGCCCAGCCCAGGCGCTGGTCCACGTGCCACTTGTACAGCTTCCTGGCGGTGTCCATGGTCCGCCGCCACGATGGCGGTATCGCCCGCGGGTCGTCGCTGCGGATGGCCTTCTCACTACGCATGCCGGTCACAGTAGACAACCTCCCCCGAACTGGCGGGCGTTGCCCCTGGAGATGCGCGCTCTCGGTGTCTCACTGCCAGCCATGTATCGAGAGCGGTATGTGGCCGATGCTCAGCTGGCCTCGGCTGTCGTGACAAGGCCATATCCCTGGTACCAGAGAGGATCGCGGACCCCTGCCTGTGCGGCCACCCGTGACGGGTCCGTCGCGGGTACTTCATCCAGCCTCACGTGCGTGATGTCTACCGTCCGTGTTCCAGCCGGTCCAGGATGGCGTAGGCGTGGCGTTCAAAGTCGTGATCTTCGCGGGGGCGCGCGTAGGGGAAGATCCCGGCCGCGGCCCACAGCCGCACGGCGTCGATCTCCTTGTAGCGTACGGGGCCGCCCTGGCTCTGCTGGTAGCCGGAGATGAAGGCTTCGCGATCCTGGGGATCGTCAAGCTCGCGGTCCCACAGTTTCGCGAAGTCCAGGAGCGGGTGCCCGAGGGCTGCGTGTTCGAAGTCGAGCAACCACATCCGGTCCCGGGAGTCCATGTGGAGGTTACGCCAGCCCATGTCGCCGTGGAGCAGGCACACGCGCGGGTCAGGAACGGTCTCATGACTGCGGGCGTAGATCTGGTCGCGGAGTCGCTGGATCCGTTCGGACAGCGGTGTGTCGAACCCGGCGATGAGCGCGATCTTGTCGCTGATGAGGTCGTGTACGTCGGCGTACCGGCGGAGTCGGTCGTCCTGGATGTCCTTGGTGGCGGCGTGAAGGTCGCCCAGAAGGCGTCCGGCGCGCTGGATGTGGGCTGCGGAGGGGGTGAACGGCTTCAGTTCGTGCCATTTGTATGCCAGCCATCGGCGCTCGTCGTCGAGGATGCCGTGGTCGACCAGGCGGGGCGTGGGGATGCCGGTGCCTTCGAGGTGGTGCTGTGCGCGGAGCTCGGCGGTGTAGTAGGAGGGGTGGTCGTCGATCACCTTGACGAAGAGCGCGGTGCCGTCGGACGTGGCGCCCTTGTAGTGGGTGTTCTTGTGGGGCGCCTGGTCATGGGTGATCGGGGTGAGGCGGCAGCGGAGGTCCGCCTCGATCCGCGCCTGGGTGTCACTGCGCATCGTGCTCGGCGCTGTGGTCGTACCCGT
>JAFAUH010000372.1 GCA_019243445.1 Streptomycetaceae bacterium
AGCGCTCGCGACGGTGAACGATCCGGAGATCCACCGCCCCATCACCGATCTCGGCATGGTCAAATCGGTCGAGATCTCAGACGACGGCGCGGTGCGGGTCGAGGTGTATCTCACCGTGTCCGGTTGCCCGCTGCGTGACACAATCACCCGCGAGGTGACCTCGGCTGTCTCCAAGGTGCCCGGGGTGAGGAGTGTCCAGGTCGGCCTCGACGTGATGAGCGACGAGCAGCGGCGTGAGCTGGCAGCCTCGCTGCGCGGTGGGCAAGCGGAACGGGAGATCCCGTTCGCCAAGCCGGGCTCGCTCACCCGAGTCTACGCGGTGGCCTCCGGCAAGGGTGGCGTCGGCAAGTCCTCCGTGACGGTGAACCTGGCGGCGGCGATGGCGGCCGACGGTCTCAAGGTCGGCGTGGTCGACGCAGATATCTACGGCCACTCGGTGCCTCGGATGCTGGGCGTCGACGGGCGTCCCACGCAGGTCGAGAACATGATCATGCCACCGTCGGCGAACGGCGTGCGGGTCATCTCGATCGGGATGTTCACTCCAGGCAACTCGCCGGTGGTCTGGCGCGGTCCGATGCTCCACCGCGCGCTGCAGCAGTTTCTCGCCGATGTGTACTGGGGCGATCTGGATGTGCTGCTGCTCGATCTGCCGCCCGGCACGGGCGACATCGCGATCTCGATCGCCCAGCTCGTACCGAACGCAGAGATCCTGGTGGTGACGACACCTCAGCAGGCCGCTGCCGAGGTTGCCGAGCGGGCCGGTTCGATTGCCGTGCAGACCCACCAGAAGATCGTCGGCGTGATCGAGAACATGTCCGGGATGCCGTGCCCGCACTGCGAGGAGATGGTGGACGTGTTCGGCACGGGCGGCGGCCAGCGGGTCGCCGAAGGGCTGACCCAGGCGACCGGCGCCAATGTGCCAGTGCTCGGCTCGATCCCGATCGATGTACGGCTGCGTGAGGGCGGCGACGAGGGCAAACCCGTGGTGCTCACCGATCCGGAATCCCCAGCCGGTTCCGCGCTGCGGTCGATCGCAGGCAAGCTCGGCGGGCGGCAGCGCGGGCTTGCGGGGATGACACTCAGCATCACTCCGCGCAACAAATTCTGACGCAATGCGCTATACATGCATTGCGCTATACATTCCATATGTTCCAGATTGACCCAATAAAGCCAATGGAGCCAATGGAGCCAATGGAGCCAAATATATTGAACAGATTATTTCCGGTGCCTACCGGGGCTGTACTACATCAGCCGACTCCGACTGCTGAACTCTCGTAGGCACCGAGGTCCTCAATGACCGAGAAACCGAGACCGTAGGCACTCATCCCCCGCCCATACGCCCCGATGAGCGCATCCTGCACCGTGCCGGCAAGCACCCAACCGAATTCGGACTCGCGATACCGGAAGGGCGTCGGCACCCCTTCAACCGGCAGCGTCAGCGAGGACCAGTCAGCCCCTTCGACGTTGTCTGCAAGGTCCCAGGCGATGGCGGACTGCTGCTCGAGCCAGTCCTGACGCAGGTGGCGCTCCATCCGGTGCGGCCAAGTGGAGCTCAGCAGGCCGGCGCCCGCAAGCCAGGCCGCGGAGGAGACGGAGGTGGCGTCGAGCACACCGGTGCCGTCAGCGCTGCGGCGTACCGGTCGGTGGGCGAGTGTGACGACGACAGCGAAGCGCTGGGCGTCGGCAGCAGGGTCGGCCATGGGCAGCGACGCCTTGAGGGTCGGCACGTCCCCATGGCCGAGCGAACCGTGCTCAACGCTCCCATCAGCGCTCATGCCCACCTGCATCAGCCAGCGAGGGCCGGTAAACGCCTTCTCCAGCCCGTACCAAGGAAAAGAGGTCATCAGAGAATCACCCCTGTCCGCCCTGGCCTGACTCGTCGTCTCGCGTTCACCCAGCCGCGCCAGGGGAGACTCCCCTCCGCCTGCTCCCGTGCGTCGCTCCCAAGTCTCCACTCGCGGTGTCTCCTCCATACCCATTGCCCCGCCCCTCGGGCCATCCCAACCTCAGTGAGGATAGCCACTCCGCGGGGGCGAAGCAGGTAAGTTCGGATCAAGTGGCGTCATCGTCGAAGGGCGGGCGCTCACCCGGCTGGAGCGGCTCCTGCTTGCGGGGCACTCCGCCGCCGCTTCTCGCCGCGCCTCTCCCGTCGGCGGTATAGCGCACCAGACGGCCGGTCTCGCGCGTGGCTTCGGTCACCGCCGCCATCTCAGCTTTGAGATCGAAACTGTTGCGAATTTCCTTCAATCCCAGGCTGTCGCTGTCCAACAGGTTTTTGCGGACGAACGTCTTGGGGTTGAGGTCCTCGAACTCGAAGTCCTTGAACTCAGGACCCAGCTCCTTGCGGATGTCCTCCCGGGCATTGTCGGAGAACTCACGGAGTTTGCGGATCATCCGGCTGACGTCCTGGACGAGCTTGGGCAGCTTGTCCGGCCCGAAAATGATCACGGCAAGGAGCACGATCGCGACCAATTCCAATGGCCCTATGTCGAAGAACACGGTTGCAGCTCCTTGGGACGTCCGAGGAGACCACGGTACCGGGCTGTGCGGACGACGCGGGAGGAGCGGTGTAACTGCGGGCCCGCTGCCGATGCCCTGTGGGTGATTAGTGTGCTGAGTAAGGGCGGGGGGAGTGTCCCGAGGAGCGCGCCGACAGCGGAATCGCTGGGACAAGGGGGGACGGCGAGCCGCCGTCCGCGGGCAGCTGCAGCGCATCGTGCTCGTATCCACCCTGCGGTGCAAGCAGCCGCTGGACGTCGGAGACCGGAGGCACGCCGACCTCATGGGTGGCACGCGGTACGCCATGGACAGTCGCCCGACTCTCCTGGCTCACAGGATTCACCCGATTCGCAGCGGCACCACCATCGACCGCTGCGCCGCCCTCGATCGTCGCGTCGGGCGCGAAAGCCCCGCCCAGTGCGATGGCGGCCATCGAGAAGGCGCCCGCCGCGACGAAGGCGAATCTGCGCCCGCGGGATGCCGAACGGGCCACGCCAGCGGTTGATGTCGCGATGTTATGGATACGGAACCCTCCCAGGCGCTCACCGATCGGTGCCAGTGCGCTGCCGCGGCAGGGCGCGAGATACGAATCAGCCTCGCCCTCGGAGCCGAGCCCGCCGAAGCCTCCTCCTATTCCGCGGGGGGACCCCCTGCGTCCGCCGAGCCCCGCCCGCGGCCCGAAGTGAATACCAGCCGGCTCCGTCGGCGGGCGTATCCGCCCCAGGACTCCGGCGCCGAACGGACCGTCGTCTCCGGGGCCGTCGGGACCGCCTCCGGGCAGCCCCTGCAGCCGGGCGAGCAGCCCTGCCGACAAGGCCGGCGACACAGCGCCCGCGACAGCCTCCTTCAGCCGACGCTGCTCATCGGCCTCGGCCTTGCACTGCTCACAGGTGGCCAGGTGGGCGGCGACGCGCTCACGCATGTCATTACCGAGCTCGCCGTCGACGAATGCAGCGAGGCGATCACCCAGGTGCTCCTCCGCCGGGGTCCGTGCGGAGCTCCGGGGATGACGGAAAGGACCTGTACCGCTCACGTTCTCCCCCGCGTCGCCGATCCGCCACCGCTCTCCGCACCGGACGTCACTGCGGCCATTGCACGTCCGGGGCGGACGGCGGGCGCACGGTGCTGCAAGGCGCTGCGCAGGTGGGAGCGGCCGCGGTGGATACGGCTGCGAACAGTCCCCAGCTTGACCCCGAGGGTGGCCGCGATCTCCTCGTACGACAAGCCCTCGATGTCGCACAGCACGACCGCGGCTCGGAAATCCGGAGCGAGCATGTCGAGTGCCTGCTGTACATCCGCGTCGAAGTGCGTGTCGTTGAAGTGCTGTGCGGGGGACGGCTCGTGGCTTGCGATCCGTTCGGCGGCGTCGTCGGCAAGGGCATCGAAACGGATCCGCTGGCGGCGGCGCACCATGTCCAGGAAGAGGTTGGTGGTGATGCGGTGCAGCCAGCCCTCGAAGGTGCCGGGGGTGTAGCTGGAAAGGGAGCGGAAGACCCGTACGAAGACCTCCTGGGTGAGGTCCTCGGCATCGTGCTGATTGCCGGACAGGCGGTAGGCGAGACGGTAGACCCGCGCGCTGTGGGTGTTGACGATTTCCTCCCAGGAAGGAGGCGCCCACGTGGGTGCGTCGCCATCGACGCCGAAGGAAGCTACAGTGGCGAAGGTCGCAAGGGCGGTCTCGGAGCTGCCTGTGACGGCGGAGTCGCTCAGACGTTCAGCACTCTCGTTCACGGTTTTCGGCTGCCCGCCCGACCTGAGGAAACGTGCAACAGCCGACTCCGTCGGCGGGCGCAGAAGCGCTCCCTCATCCTCGTCGGCAGCCGCACCTCCCCTGTCGGCTCTGGTGGTCTCCAGTAGAGCCCCTACCATATCCACCTCGCCCGTTAGCTCCGGATAAGCACTGTCCGCTCCGTAACGGCCTCGGCTGCGGAGGGCCTACGCGGTCCCCTCCGTACCAATCCGTACCCGAGCTTCACCAGCGTCAACGCACGGCCTCATCCGGAGGTTCCCGAGTGCAACGAATACAGCCGACCGACGACGGTCTGCTGTGCGCAGTCAAGGGCGAGCCGTGCTGCGTACCCCACGCTGGGCACGCGTCTGGCTCCCGGATCGCACATACAGATCACCTCTATGCGAACCGGGAGCCGGAAAATCCGAACGGCGAGCGCGCCGCTGCCGCGGCTGAGCGCCCGGGATTCAGACGCAGACCTTCTCCAGGGCTTCACCAAGGGCCTTGGCCTCATCAGGTGTCAGCTCGACGACGAGACGTCCGCCGCCCTCGAGCGGAACGCGCATGACGATGCCCCGCCCCTCCTTGGTCACCTCGAGCGGGCCATCACCCGTCCGCGGCTTCATGGCCGCCATGCTCGTTCCCCTTCCTGAAACCAGCTCTTCGCACTCGAACACAATGGTTCCCGGCCATTATCCCGCATGCCGGTCCCTGATGACCAACTATCGGAGGCCGTCCACTCGACGCCCCACTCTCCCAAAACCACCCAATATCGGCGATGTGGCTGCAATACTTCGCCACCAAAGGCACTCGGCGCAGCCGACGCCGCCTGAGTTTCTTTGACGCAGGTCACATGTCCGCCGCCGAAGATCTCCGGCATGCTGAGCCCGAAGAGCCATGCAAGAGCCGCGCAAGAGCCATGCAAGAGCCGCAATGGAGCGCTACGGAGGGGAAGACCGCCATGGCCGACACCGTGCTGTACGAGATGGCCGACGGACTCGCGACGATCACCTTGAACCGGCCGGAGGCGATGAACGCGCTTGATACGCCGACCAAGGCTGCGCTGCGGGATGTCCTGCGCGAGGCGGCGGCCGACCAGGCAGTGCGGGCCGTGCTGCTGACCGGCACAGGGCGCGCGTTCTGTGTGGGCCAAGATCTCAAGGAGCACATCGGTACGCATCTCGGCGGCGAGCGGGCTGCCGGCGCACGCACAATGAGCACGGTCACCGAGCATTACAACCCCGTCGTCACGGCGATCGCGACCATGCCAAAGCCGGTGCTCGCAGCGGTCAACGGCGTCGCGGCCGGCGCAGGGGCCGGCTTCGCTTTCGCCGCCGACTACCGGATCGTCTCGGAGACTGCCTCGTTCAACACCTCGTTCGCCGGTGTTGCGCTCAGCGTCGACTCGGGGGTCTCGTGGACCCTCCCGCGACTGATCGGCCACGGCCGCGCCATGGATCTGCTGATGTTCCCCCGCAAGATCACCGCACCGGAGGCGCTGGAACTCGGTATCGCGCAGCAGGTCGTACCGGCGGAACAGCTGTCTGCCGCGACGGCCGAGGTCGCCCAGCGGCTCGCCGAGGGCCCGACGATCGCGTATGCGGCAATCAAGGAGTCGCTCGCCTACGGCGCCGGGCACTCGCTCGTCGAAACGCTCGCCAAGGAGAACGAGCTGCAGGAGCGCGCGGGCAGGTCGGAGGACCACCGGATCGCGGTCGAGGCATTTTTGAATAAGCAGTCCCCCAGGTACCTCGGCCGCTGACTCAGCGTCCCAGATCGCGAACGCTACGGCGCCCGGCCTCCTTGCCGTTTCCTCAAACCAATGACCCGGGTCCACTCGATCGAGCTAATTCACGCCCCTAAGCACTCAGTTGGCAGCAGTTAGCTGTCCTCAGCCCTCTTCCGAGGGCGGCATCCCGCGAGGTGATCGTTGAGCGGGCCGCACGCCTGCATCCTGTATCAGCGCGTACACAAGGGCCACGGGCCGCTGCCGCTCATCAGGGGCCTTCCGGGCCGGTCCGGCCACTCCGCTCCTCACCGAGGCTGGGATGGCGCAGGGGCTGAGGCCTTTGTTGTGACGCAGGAGCGCCTGCGAGCGCGGCTTCCAACTCGGCGATCCGGGCGTCGCGTTCGGTGAGTTCGGCGCCGAGTCGGTCGAGCACGTCGTCGACTTCGCTCGTACGGTAGCCGCGCAGCGCAGTCGGCAGCCGCAGCGTGTCGAGGTCGGCGCGGCCGAGCGGCCGGTCGTCAGGGAGTTGGTCGTGCAGACGGTCGGGCTCGGCGTCGCTGAGCGCCCCGCCGTCGCCGAGCACCGCGAGGGCCACAGCAGCGACCACCACGACCAGCGCGATGAGCATGAACCAGAACAAGACAATCTCCCCAGCTGCCAGGTCATCCATGCTACGTGTTGCCACGTGTTGTTGTTTGTGTCGTTGGGGGACGATCGCGCCATGCCTGGCGCGCAGTCCCCGGCTGCGAGGAGCCGCAAGGATGCCGCAGGGACGAGAGCAGGTCGTTAGGGTCGCTCGGGGGCGGAGAAGACGAGGAAGGCGTTCAAAGGATGTTGCGGCTGGGCACACGGGAGTTCGGGGAGCACGATCCGGTGATCATGGCGATCGTGAACCGGACACCGGATTCCTTTTACGACCGCGGCGCCACTTTCACCGACGAGGCGGCACTGACACGCGTGGATCAGGCGGTGTCAGAGGGTGCTGCCATCATCGACATCGGCGGGGTGAAGGCCGGTCCAGGGGAGGAGGTGTCGGCCAAGGAGGAAATCAGGCGTACTGCCGCGTTCGTCGCCGAAGTGCGGGCGCGATATCGCCATGTGGTGATCAGCGTCGACACCTGGCGGCATGAAGTCGCGGAGGCGGTCTGCGAGGCGGGCGCGGATCTGCTCAACGACGCGTGGGGCGGGGTGGATCCCAGACTTGCGAAGGTCGCGGCACGCTTCGGCGCGGGCCTGGTGTGTACCCACGCGGGCGGTGCGGAGCCACGGACACGCCCGCACCGGGTCGAGTACGAGGATGTGATGGCCGACATCCTGCGGGTCACGATCGGCCTCGCGGAACGTGCGGCCGGGCTCGGCGTGCGCCGGGACGGGATCCTCATCGACCCCGGGCACGACTTCGGCAAGAACACCCGGCACTCGCTCGAGGCGACGCGGCGGCTCGGCGAGATGACCAGCACGGGCTGGCCGGTGCTCGTCTCGCTCTCCAACAAGGATTTCGTCGGCGAAACGCTCGACCGGCCAGTGAAGGAACGCCTCATCGGCACCCTCGCCACGACTGCGGTCTCGGCGTGGCTCGGCGCCCGTGTCTACCGGGTGCACGAGGTCGCCGAGACGAAGCAGGTACTGGACATGGTCGCGTCGATCGCGGGCCACCGCGCCCCCTCGGTAGCCCGCCGGGGCCTGGCCTGAACTGCCCGGGGCCGGGGCGTCGCTCACGTGCGTCGCTCACGGGCCCTTTTTGTTCACTTCTCCGCCTGCTCACGTGCGTCGCTCACGATCAGTCGAGCTCCTTGGTGACCAGGGCGACTGTCTCGTCCACATCATCGGTGACATGGAACAGTTCGAGATCGGCAGGGGACGCCTTGCCCTCCCCGACCACCTTCGCGTGCACCCAGTCGACGAGTCCCTGCCAGTAGTCGTTG
>JAFAUH010000259.1 GCA_019243445.1 Streptomycetaceae bacterium
AGCAGGTGCGGGATGCTTTCGCCCACGAGATCGGCGGCGGTGCGGTCGATGAAGGTGATCCGTCCGTCCGAGGTCAGGGCGCATCCGCCCTCGGGCAGGCGGCTGACAAAGCCCACCGCGGCACTGGCCCCGGCCGGGCCCACGGGATCGCGGCGTATTCGGGGCAGGTAGCGGGCCTCGGGCGAGGGCAGGAGACGGTGCCCGGCTTCCCCGGCGCCTTCGATCAGCCTGGCGAGGCGGTCACCGGCAGCGCCGATCGCCTCGCGCTCGGCACGGTTGAGCTCAGTCGGTCTTCCGTGGGGCCAGGCCAGCAGCAGCACGCCCCACACGGCGGCTTCCGTGACGAGGGGGGCGAAGGCCACGGCATGCGGATAGGGGATGAGCAGGAGGGTCTGCGGATAGCGCCGCGCATACTCCTCACTCGAACCGATCCACACCAGGCGCCGCTCGCGTACTGCCTCGACCCTCGGATCCGGAATCGCGGTGGTCAGCCGTATACGCAGCACCGGCTTGATCCATTGCGGAGGCACTCCACTGCCCACCTCCGGGCTCAGGACCTCACCGTCGGGCTCCACCAGCCAGATCGCACCGATGTGCGCGCCCAGACGCTCCATGGTCTGAGTGAGGGTCTGGTCCAGCAGCTGCCGTACGGCGGCCTGCTGCAGATGCCCGACGGTGTGATCCACCATGACCGCTCCAGCGCAATAAGGGCCTTATATGCAGAACGAGCTGAGTCTGCTGGCAATCATCCTCCTGACTGGCGCTTCCACGGTTTGAAAACGCTCACAGAGGTGGCTTCAGTACCCGACCGGCCCCTGGCGGCCCTATCGGCCGTGTGGTCCGATCATAGGGAATGCGCCAAATAGGTAAGATAGTGAAAGAGTGCGACAAAGGCTGACATACCGTGTTGTCAGCCTCAAGAGCGCACGTAAGGGGTGTATGGTCCCTATGACGACTCTCTGGGATGACGTCGGAGGTCTCACCAGCGCGTACGAGCGGTTTCTCGCGGGCGGCACGGTGGCGGCGGATGTCCGAGCTTCCATTTTGACGTCTTGGCAACGCTGCAAAACGCTCGGGCTGGTGCCCAACCAGTTGGAGATCCCCTATGAGGAGGATCTGGATCTGGAGGGCCATCTGCTCCATGCGGCCGAGCCAGTGCTTGATCAGCTGGAGGCCGCACTTACCGGCACCCGGGTGAGCATTATCTTCACCGACAGGCAAGCCAGGGTGATCCAGCGCCGGGCGGGTGACCCAGCCCTCAACAAGAGCCTCGACGCGGTCCAGCTCGCCGTTGGATTCAGCTTCGCAGAGCCGATCGCAGGCACCAACGGTATCGGCACGGCGCTGACCGAGCGGCGCCCCTGCTTTGTCGTCGGCCGCGAGCACTTCGCCGAGTGCATGGCGCCGTTCGCCTGTGCCGGCGCGCCCATCCGCAACCCCTTGAGCGGGCGAGTGGAAGGTGTCTTGGACCTCACCTGCCTGCGTACCGACGCCAATCCGGCGATGGTGACTTTGGTCCGCAAGGCGGCCGGCGACATCGAGCAGCGTCTGCTGGAACAGACCGCAACACGGGAACGGGAGTTGCTCAAGGCCTTCATGGATTCGCGGAGCCAGGGCCAGCAGCCCGGCGGACCGGCGCCCCCCGGGCCGGTCGGCCTTCCCCACGCGCTCGGAGACCGTCTCGGCCGGGGCGACCAGGCCCTGCTCCGGCAAAAAGCCGCCGAACTGATCTCCTCCCCGAACCAGTCCACTGCCCAGGTGGTGCTCTCCGACGGCCAGGTGGCTGTGCTCCGCTGCCGGTCGGTGACCGAGCCGTCGGGGCGAGTCGGCGTCGCGGTCGAGGCCAGGATCCCCGCTGCCGATTTGGGTCATACGATGCCCGTGGTGCCCGGTTTCGGGGCCGCACAATCCGCCAAGGGTGTATCAGGGGCACCGGCGGAGGGCGCCACGCCCTGCGGACCGCCTCAGATCATCGAAGGACCGTCTCAGGTCATCGAAACGCCCAGAGTCATCGAGACACCTAAGGTCATCGAGACACCTCAAGCCATCGAAACACCCGAAGTCATCGAGACATCTCGAATCATCGAGACGCCGACGCAACCCACTTACAACGGCGTCTGCACCGCGGATAGCGTCGGGACCATTCCGGTCACTGCTCCGGCGGGCGGTAGCAATGAGTGGTTGCTGCTGCTCGGCGAGCCTGGTGTGGGCGAGCTCGCCGTACAGGCGCGGCAGCGTCTGGAGCTTCTCTTCGACGCCGGTGTCCACGTGGGCACCACCCTCGATGTGACGCGGACTGCCGAGGAGCTGGCTGAGGTGGCCGTCCCGCAGTTGGCGGACTTCGTCACAGTGGATCTTCTGGAACCTGTGCTGGACGGTGCGGAGCCGGTCCCGGATCATGATGGGATCCGCCGTGCGGCGGTGGCCGGGGTCTGCGAAGAGCCTCTTCTGATTGAGGTGGGCGAGTCGATCGACCTCGTGCCGTCCACCCCGCAGGCCCGATCTTTGGTGACCCGCCAATCGATACTCGAACCGGTGCTCTCCGAGGCCCCAGGCTGGCAGGCCCAGGACCCCCCGCGCCTGGCGAAAATCCTCGAAGCCGGCTTCCACTCGCTCATGGTGGTGGCCATGCACGCTCGCGGCACGATTCTGGGCGTGGTCAGCTTCTACCGCTCCGAACACCCCGATGCGTTCGTAGAGGACGACATCATGCTCGCTGAGGAGCTGGTCGGCCGCGCCGCCCTGTGCATCGACAATGCCCGGCGCTATACCCGTGAGCACGCCGTGGCCTTGGCTCTGCAGCGCAGTCTTCTCCCGCGCGGCCTGCCTTCGCACAGCGCAGTCGAGGTCGCGCATCGTTACCTTCCCGCGTACGCCGGCGTGGGCGGTGACTGGTACGACGTCATCCCGCTCTCCGGAGCCCGGGTGGCGCTCGTGGTCGGCGATGTCGTCGGTCACGGGGTGCACGCGGCTGCCACCATGGGTCGCCTGCGGACCGCGGTCCACAACTTCTCCTCACTCGACCTACCCGCCGACGACCTGCTGTCGTGCCTCAACGACTTGGTGGAAGGACTCGACGCGGATCAGGAGATGGCGGGCACGGAAGTGGACAGCAACAGTCAAATCGTTGGCGCCACCTGCCTGTACGCGGTGTACGACCCGGTATCCCGGCACTGCACGCTGGCCCGTGCCGGGCACCCGCTTCCAGCGCTGGTCCTCCCCGATGGGAGCGTGGAATTCCCGGAGGTGCCCGCAGGACCTCCTCTGGGACTGGGCGGCCTGCCTTTCGAGACGGTGGAACTGGAGATACCCGAAGGAAGTGAGCTGGTCCTCTACAGCGACGGACTTATCGAAGACCGCACTCGCGACATCGACGTCGGACTTGAACTGCTGCGGAATGCGCTCTCAGAGCCGGGCCGCCCGCCCGAGGAGACCTGCTCTGCAGTGCTGGAAGCCCTTTTGCCGACCCGTCCCAGCGACGACGTCGCCCTGCTCGTGGCGCGTATGAAGGCATTGGACGCCCAACAGGTCGCTGTCTGGGACGTCGCCCCGGACTCGGAGAGCGTCCCCCACACGCGTGCCGCGGTGGCGCGGCAGCTTGAGTGCTGGGGCCTGGAGGAGGAGCTGGTCTGCACGGGCGAGCTACTGGTCAGTGAGCTCCTCACCAACGCGATCCGGCACGCGCGCGGTCCCATCCAGGTGCGCTTGCTCCGCGACCGCACCTTGATCTGCGAGGTCTCCGACGGCAGCAGCACCTCACCCCGGATGCGGCGAGCCGGCACCAGCGACGAAGGCGGCCGTGGCCTCTTCCTGATCGCCCAGCTCACCCCCCGCTGGGGCACTCGCTACACCGCGGGTGGCAAGGTCATCTGGGCGGAGCTGCCGCTGCCCTCGACTCCCCGTCCCCTCAAGCCCTCGCCGCCGTGTCGCAAGGCAGCGGTCCAGCCTGCTCCTGCGACAGGTTCAACAAGTCCGACAATTCCTTCGAGAAGGCCAACTCCTTCGACAAGGGATGTCCCCGCTCCACAGAGAGGACCAGTGGCCATGCATGTGGAAGACCTCTTCAGGCCGACTCCCATCAAGGAGTTCACCCCGCTCCCGCGCGCACTTCTCGGCCCGGGTTCTCATGAGCGCGTCGGTCCGGAAGCTCAGCGGCTCGGCTTCAGACGAGCGCTGGTCGTCACATCCGGCCTGCGAGGCACCGACATCGTCCAGCGGATCGTCGACTCGGGGAAATACCACGGCGTGGAGTTCGTGGTCTACGACAAGGTGGAGTCCAACCCCAAGGACTACAACGTCATGGACGCCGCGGCAGCCTTCAGGGAGCACAAGTGCGATTCCTTCGTCTCTATCGGCGGCGGCTCCTCGCATGACGCCTGTAAGGGCGCCCGGCTCTCCCTCGCTCACGACGGCCGGAGCATCAACGAGTTCGAGGGGTACCACAAGTCGGAGAACCCCAACAACCCGCCGCACATCGCGGTGTCCACCACAGCCGGCACCGGCTCCGAGACCACGTCGCTGTTTGTCATCACCGACACCACCACCGACCCCGACCAGCCACACAAGTACGCTGCCTTCGACCGCACAGCACGGGTGACTTTGGCCATCGACGACCCGGTGCTCTACTACGAGTGCCCTGTTGACTACACAGCGCAGTGCGGAATCGACGTGCTCACGCACGCCTCCGAGGCGTATGTGTCGCGGCTGGACTTCACACCCTCGATGGGCAGTGCGCTGCAGGGCATCGAACTCGCCTCTCGGTATCTGCGCACCGCGACCTGGAACGGTCGTGATCTGGCTGCCCGCGAGGGGATGATGTACGGCCAGTACGTCGCGGCGCAGGCGTTCAACTCGGGCGGTCTCGGCCTCGCCCACTCGATCTCGCATGCAGTGAGCGCCTTCTACGACCTCCACCACGGGCTGAACAACGCCATCCTGCTGCCCCGTGTGTGGGCATTCAACATGCCCGTAGCGTACGAGCGGTTCGCCGACATCGCCCGCGCAATGGGCGTGGACACCAGCGGTATGACCGTGGTGCAGGCAGCCGATGCCGCACTCGCCGCACTCATCCGCCTGATCCGCGACCTCGGCCTGCCGGAGCGGTTCAACGACGTGAAGCAGGACACCTACTCCAAGAACCGGCTCGGGATGGGACCGACGGAGTTCTACCAGCGGTCGGGGCAGATCCGAGGCGACGACGCCGATGTGGACCGCATCACGCGGCACACCCTCGGAGACTCCTGCGTCCCGACCAACACCAAGGAATCCACCTACGACACCGTCCGCCCGCTCGTCCAACACTGCATGGACGGTTCCTTGGACGATCTGACCACCTGACCGACGACACCCTCCGCAGCATCCGCACCCTCCGCACCGTCTGAACCATCTGCACCGTCCGCCTGCAGGGCCGGCCGGCGGCCCGAAGGTTTCGTCCTTCTGTTACAACAACTGGAGGCACAGTGACCCAGAGCGCCGAAGTCAACACCGCCGCAGCACCCGTGTTCGCATCGGTGGCGGAGGTAACCGAACGGCTCGCCGCATATGGCTACATCGCGGACAACCGGCTGGCGACGACTGTCTTCCTGCTGTCCCGTCTGGGCAAACCTGTGCTGCTGGAGGGCCCGGCAGGGGTTGGCAAGACTGAGCTGGCGAAATCTCTTGCCGCGGCGTGCGGGCGCCGCTTGCTTCGGCTGCAGTGCTATGAGGGCCAGGATGAGTCGAAAGCACTCTACGAGTGGGATTACGGCAAGCAGCTGCTGTACACCCAGATGCTGCGGGAGAAGATCAGCGAAATCGTCGCCGATGCGCCTGACCTGGCCAGCGCCGTCGCGAGGATCGGCGACCAGGACAGCGTGTTCTTCTCGGACCGCTTCCTGGTCGCACGGCCCGTGCTCGAGGCGATCCGCGGCCCGGAGCCGGCAGTGCTGCTCATCGACGAGATCGATCGCGCGGATGAGGCGCTGGAGGCGGTCTTGTTGGAGTCCTTGGCCGAGTACCAGGTCTCGGTACCGGAAATCGGCGCCTATACCGCGTCGGTGCTGCCGTATGTCGTACTGACCTCCAACAACACCAGGGACTTGTCGGCCGCCCTCAAACGGCGTTGCCTCCACCTGTACCTGGATTATCCCGATGCCGCTCGGGAGCTGGAGATCGTACGTTCCAAACACACCGGCCTGCCTGACGCGCTGGCCGAGCAACTCGTGTCGGTCGTTCGCGAGCTGCGCGGGTTGCGGCTGCGCAAGAGCCCGGGCATCTCCGAGACCATCGACTGGGCCCATGCACTGGCCGTGCTCGGCGCCGAGGAGCTTGATGCGCAGCTGCTCGCGGAAACCGTCAACGTCGTACTCAAGTACGAACGCGATCTGGTCCGCGCGCGGGAAGCCCTTCCGCGGCTGCTGCCCCCGGGTGGTGCGATGCCCGTCCTTTCAGAGCAGGACGACAGCCCCACCTACAGCGAGATGAACGGACACGCGGGCGCCCAGGAGCAGTACCCCCGCAACGCCGCGAACGCGATCGGGGGCGCGAACGGGGACACCGACCCGACCCGCAACGGCAACGGCAACGGCAACGGCAACGGGGACGGGGACGGGGACGGGGACGCGACCGGCAACGGGGACGGAGACGACGGTACGGGCCAGGGGCACCGGGCTTTCGCCGCGGCGACACACCACCGGGCACTCGCGAAAGGACGGTGACCCGCGGTGGAAGCGGGCCTGCACCGCTTCATCCGCCTGCTGCGCCAGTCGGGCCCGCGGGTATCGGCTTCCGAGACCGTCGACGCCATGCGGGCCGCGGCACAGCCCGGCATGCTGGGTGATCGCGAGGCGCTGCGCGAGGCGCTGCGGCTGACCCTGATCAAGGACCGGCGCGACGACGCGGTCTTCGACGAGTTGTTCAACGAGTTCTTCGCAATCCAGCCCGTGACGTCACCGACTGAGGTCCGGCACGGCCACAGCCACCGCGACCTGTCCGACACCGGCGAACTGCAGTCGTTCACCATCGGCGAGGAGCCCTCACCGAATGCGCGTCCCGGGCACAGCCACGGACCGCCAAAGGACCTCCGCGACTACTTCGACCGGCAGGACCTCTCCCAGCAGTACAACCGCCACCAGGAGGCGAACAGGATCGACCTGGCGGCAGCGACCCCGGAGCTCGTCCTGGCCCCGGACGAGGAGCAGTCCTTTGCCGACGGCACCTCGGTCGCGAGTGTGGAGTTGACTGCCGAGCATCTGCACAACCCGGGAATACCCGGGCGGCTCTCCCGCGGCAACGGGCTGCGGGTGGGCACCGAGCTGACCATCGCGGAATCATCGAACAACGCACTCCCCGAGGAGTCCGAGGAGTCCGAAGCGGCACCCGCCGGGCCAGGACCAGCCCTGCCGCACGACCGCGCCGACCAGGCCCCCGAGGGCCTGAGCGAGTTGCTCGCCCGTCACCTCGCGATGCTGGCCGAACTCACCACCACGGTCGAGTCACGAGCAGCGGAGCGTGTGCGCAAAGAACAGATGGACGAGGCGGACCGCCGGGAGTTGGAGGAGTCGCTGCGCCGCATGGCCCGTACCCTGCCCGGGGCGCCTACCGCCGCCAGGCGTGACAGCCCGCGTGGGCGTGCACACTCGGCGCGCACCATGCGGCGCAACATGCGCTATGACGGGGTGCCGTTCCGGCCGGTGACCACCAGCCGCACTGAGGACGCCCCCCGGCTCCTGGTCCTCGCCGACGTCTCGCTCTCGGTGCGGGCCACCGCGAGATTCATTCTGCAACTGGCGCACGGACTGCAGTCGCTCTTTGCGCACGTCCGCTCGTTCGCCTTCGTCGATGAGCCGGTGGAGGTCACTGAACTGTTCGCCGAGCACTCGGCGGAGCGCGCGCTCAGTCTCTTCTTCGACGGCCTGCCCACCGGAGAACTGCTCGACGTCGACGCAGACTCCGACTACGGCCGCACCTTCGAGACGATGCTGGCGGAACATCGTGCGGCGCTGACCAGGAAGACGACGCTGATAGTGCTTGGCGATGGCCGAGGCAACGGCCACGATCCCAGGTTCGACGTCTTCGAGGAGATCACCAGGCGGCTGCGGCAGATTGTCTGGCTGACGCCGGAACCGCAGTACTCCTGGCGGCTTGGTGGCTGCGACCTGCCGGCCTATGCCGAGTACTGCGACCAAGTACACGTCGTGAATGACCTCACCGGTCTGGAGGGCATCGCGCACCGCATGGCCCAGCAGATCACCGGCCAGTGAGAGTGAGTACGGTGAGTGCCGTCGTCTCCGGACCGGCGTTCATCCGCATTGTGTGACACATTCGATTCTGTGACACGTTCGCTCGTGAGGCTGGCGATGTTGCCGATGTCACTCTCAGTTGCCTTGCCGACTCTCATTGGTCTCATTGCCTGTCTCCACCGGTTGAAGCTGGGGTTTTCCACGCAAGGAGATTGGGATGAGAGTGGGTCGCCGCACGCGACGCATCATCGCCGTACTGGCCGCACTATCCCCACTCCTGGCTGCTTCGGCCGTCCTCCCCTCTCAGCCCGGGAAGGCGACCGACAGGGCTGTCCGGGCCGCCATCGGCACGCCACAGGTGTGGGCGGATCGCGCCGCTGCTTCATACCGCTCACTACAGCAAAACCTCTATCACGGCGCTGCTGGCCATAATCTCTACCGGGAGACCACCTCCACATCTCCTGGGCATAACCCCTATTCCTATGTGTGGGAGTTCCGTGAGGCCAGCCAGGCCACGCTTGATTTGCAGAACATAACCGGTAACGAGAGCACTTACCGATCGGATATCGCCGCCCGGTTCGCCGCACTCCAGCAATACGTGTCCACCAACCCCGCCCGCCCTGGCTTCAACTCCTATCTGCCACCGCCTCTCGGCAAGGGTGGCGACCTCTACTACGATGACAATGCAGAAGTGGGCTTGTCCCTGCTCAGTGCGTACCACGCCAACGGTGACCGGAGCCTGATCGATCGTGCCCGCACGGCCTTCGCCGCTGACGTCCGCGGTTGGGACACCGCACCGGGCCGCATCTGCCCTGGCGGCGTGCGCTGGGTCGAGAAAAGCAGCGACGCCGAGCGCGCCGCCAACTCCACTGGCTTTTCCGCTCAACTTTCCGTGGAGTTGTACCAGATCACGGGGCAGCGCGCCTACCTGGACTGGGCGAAACGGGCATACCAGTGGAACCGTACCTGCCTGATGCAGTCGGCCGGGCTCTACTGGGACAGCTGCAGAGACGATGGGACCGTCAACACAGCGCTTTGGAGCTACAACTCCGGTTCGATGATCGGCACAGCTGTGCAACTGTATCGCACCACCGGTGACCGGCGATTCCTGAACAACGCAATCGCCGACGCCAACGGGGCACTTGCTTACTGGACCAAGGGCGACCGTCTGTACAACCAGCCAGCCATCTTCAACGTCTACTTCTTCCGGGACCTCCTGCTCTTGGATTCCCAACACCACGACGCACGCTACTTGGCGACCCTTCAGTACTATGCGGCACGGTTGTGGGTGGCCAACCGCAACCCGACCACCGGGTTGTTCCAATTCAAAGCAGAGCAGGGCGGAGCTCCCGACCCAACTCTGCCTGTGCAGACACTCAATCAGTCCGCCGTCGTCCAGCTCTTCTCCCTGCTGGCCTGGGACCCAACGGGCTACGCGCGAATCAGCTGAGCCCCACCACTCACTGCGCGCTTTTACGTCTTCCATGCACTTTCATGCTCGGCTTCCCGCCCAAGCTCTTCTGTTGGCGCTGTTCGGTCACCTCAGCACTGCGAAATTCCCTCGCCCCTCCCTCCAGAGCACCGTTGGCTCGGTCGGGCCCCACGAGGCGATCCTGGTGGGGCCCGACCTTGAGCCAATGGTGTCGTTCATGCCCTTTGGGTATGCGGTGCCGATGCCGGCGCCGTACCCGCCCTGCTCAGTTCAGCAGCTTCCCGGACGAATACCGAAGCGGAGAACCTCCGCCACGCACTGGCTACGCCTGGTACAGCCCTCGGCCGACACGCCGGACATCCCGATTCGCCGTCAGCCGCTCCAGCGCGGTGCGCACCGAGTTCACGCTGCCGTTGGTGTTTTCACGCCCGAGGGCCTGGTTCACTTCGCCGGCCCGCAGAGGGCCCTTGGCCTTGGCCAGCACCGTCACGATGGACTGCGACAGCCCCGGCGTCCTCGCCTGCTTTGTCGACGCTGCCTTCGCCGACGCTGTCTTTGCCGAGGTTGTCTTTGCCGACGCTGTTTTCGCCGATGTGGATGCACCGGTGGACTTGCCGGTGCGGCCCGCGGTCTGCTGCGGCTTTTCCGTCTGCGGCTTTTCCGCCTTGCGTGCCTTCTTCGGCTCGGCAGCTCCCTTGCCGGTCTTCGTGCCCTGGCGCGGCTTGGACTCGCTCGCCTGACGGGGTGCCGGTACCGCCTCTTGCTGAGGAGTTGACGCCTGGTCCTCGACAGCAGGCTGCGACTGCTGTTCCGCGACGAGGTCGTCGTTCCCCTCCGGCAGCGCAGGCGCCGGCTCAGCCAACGGCGCAGGCGCGTCGGCGAGAGCCTGGAGACTGTTCAAGGCCGCCCGTCCGGCCTCGAGCCGTTCAGTGACAGCAGCCAGATCCTTCTCCAACTCCTGCTTACGATCCTGCAGTTGGGGAAGCTCTGCCTGCAGTACCTCGATGGTGGATGCAATACTGCTACGCGTCGTGGTTGCCACCGCTTGTGTTCCCTGCTTCTCTCAGATGGCCACAGCTACGCCGTAGGCGGCCGGGCTGCCGGTGATACTACGCGGCGTTGTGCCGCAGATTTACCTTGTTACGTTAACCCACCGCGCCAGGTGGTGACACCAAGTCGACTCATTGCACATCTGCTCCATCTGCGGGCTACAGGCACCGGGTTGCGTGCCGAAGGTCCGGCGCAGGGCGATCTCGCACCGGTTACCGCTGCTTTGACACGGGCGCCCTCAAGGCCATCTCTCGCATCGCTGTGTCCCGCATCGCCGTCTCTCGTATCGCCGTCTCTCGCCTCGTGCCTCGGGCCAAAGCACCACTTCGGCCCATGCCGGCTCCAGCCGCGCAAAGCGCGGGGCCTTCAGCCCCCAGAAGCCGGCTGCTTTCCGCACGAATATGGTGTGTATTAATCCGCATCGCAGAATGGTAGAACCATCAACTTCCGCAGGAAAGGCCAGCAGAAGGGAATACCGAAAAGCGACCTCTTCCCCTACTGGTGCCGCCTGATGCCGCTCCTGAACGAGTCTGCAGACCTTGACCTTGCCAGCGATTAGTGTTGGTCCTGGCAGGACCGGAGTCTTCCCCTCGATCGATCAGATCAGGAGGCAAGATGGTGGCTACGAACGCTGGACGCCTGGGTGGATTCCCTGGCCCGCCTGCAAAGGAGGTTCCGCGGCCGGCCCCATCAACGGCTCCGAGGACGACCGCGATCCGGTCGTCGGCACCCCCGCAGCGAGCCGCCGCCTGCTGGTAAAGGCGAAAAAGGAAGAGCCGGTTCTCCTGAGCAATGGATCGGCACCCGGGTAAATTTCACGATGCCGAACCTTACGAAGAGAGGCTGTCAGCCATGTCCCAACAGGTCAAAGGCGTGGTCGCCGACGGTAAAGGTGCCCCCGTACGGGTCGAGACGATCGTGGTACCGGATCCGGGGCCGGGCGAGGCAGTGGTGAAGGTAAAAGCGTGCGGAGTGTGCCACACCGATCTGCACTACCGTGAAGGCGGCATCACCGATGAGTTCCCGTTTTTGCTCGGCCATGAGGCGGCCGGAGTGGTGGAATCCGTTGGCGCAGGCGTGACCGAGGTGACCGAAGGCGATTTCGTCATCCTCAACTGGCGGGCAGTATGCGGAGGATGCCGGGCCTGTCGGCGCGGGCGCCCCTGGTACTGCTTCAACACCTGTAATGCTGCGCAGAAGATGGCCCTGACCGACGGCACCGAGCTCACCCCGGCCCTCGGGATCGGCGCCTTCGCGGAGAAGACCCTGGTGGCGGCCGGACAGTGCACCAAGGTGGATCCGGATGCCTCCCCGGCGGCGGCCGGGCTGCTGGGCTGCGGGGTGATGGCCGGTCTGGGCGCAGCCCTCAACACCGGCTCCGTCACCCGCGGGGACAGCGTGGCCGTAATAGGCTGCGGCGGCGTCGGCGGCGCAGCCGTCATGGGCGCTCGGTTGGCCGGAGCGGACAAGATCATCGCTGTCGACATCAACGACCACAAGCTGGAAACCGCCGAGCGACTCGGCGCCACGCACACCGTCAACTCCCGGCAGTCCGATGCGGTGGCGGCGATCCGCGAGCTGACCGGCGGCTTCGGCGCGGATGTGGTGATCGACGCCGTGGGCCTCCCGGAAACCTACCGACAGGCGTTCTACGCCAGGGATCTGGCCGGCACGGTGGTCCTGGTCGGGGTACCCACTCCGGAGATGAAGCTGGAGCTGCCGCTACTGGACGTCTTCAGCCGCGGCGGGACGCTGAAGTCCTCCTGGTACGGCGACTGCCTGCCTTCCCGCGATTTCCCGATGCTGATCGACCTATACCGGCAGGGACGGCTGGATCTGGACGCCTTCGTCACCGAGAGCATCGCCTTGGACGAGGTGGAGCAAGCGTTCGAGCGGATGCACCACGGCGACGTGCTGCGCTCGGTGGTGATCCTGTAGTGGCCGCCCGCATCGAGCACCTGATCACCTCCGGTACCTTCTCCCTGGACGGCGGTACCTGGCAGGTGGACAACAACGTGTGGCTCGTCGGCGACGACGCCGAGACGATCGTCATCGACGCCGCACACGACGCCGACGCCATCGCCGACGCGATCGGCAGCCGGAAGTTGGCGGCCATCGTGTGCACTCATGCGCACAACGACCACATCGACGCCGCCCCGGTCCTCGCCAGGAAGACCGGGGCGCCGATCCTGGCGCATCCGGACGATATGCCGCTGTGGGAGCTGACCCACCCCGACCGCGAGCCGGACGGCGCCCTCGCCGACGGGCAACGCCTGACTGTCGCCGGGACCGATTTGGTGGTGCTGCACACCCCCGGCCACACCCCGGGCGGGGTGTGCCTGCACGTGCCGGAGCTGGACACCGTCTTCACCGGCGACACCCTGTTTCGCGGCGGGCCAGGTGCGACCGGGCGCTCCTTCTCCGACTTCCCCACCATCATCACCTCAATCCGGGAGCGGCTGCTGCCCCTGCCGCCGCAGACGGTGATCCTCACCGGTCACGGGGAGTCCACCACTGTCGGCACCGAGGCCCCCCACCTTCAGGAGTGGATCGCCGCAGGCCACTGAGCGGCAAGCTCCGGTCTCGAGGTAGGAAAGGCAGGGAAAGGTCAGACCTCGAGGTCGGATTCGACGCGGCGCAGCTGGTGGCGGGCCATGGCGAGGTTGGCGCGGGTGCGGTCCAGGGCTAGGTAGAGGAAGAGCCCCTTACCGGAACGGCTGGTCAGCGGCCGTATCAGGTGGTATTGGCTACTGAGGGCGATCAGTATGTCCTCAATGGCATCCTGAAGATTGAGCATCTCGATGGCGCGGACCTTGGCTCGGACCACGTCGGTGTTGCCGGCAGCCGCGACATTGAGGTCCAGGTCGGTTCCGCCGCCGAGAGTGCCGAGGGCCATGCCGCTGTTGTAGTCGACCAGCGCGACGCCGATGGCGCCGTCGATCGAATTCATGGCGTCCTTGAGAGCGAGTTCGACGTTGGCCATGGTGAGAGGTCCTCTCTGAATGAGTGGGTTGGATATCAGGGGCTGTGCGCTGCTGCAGGATCAGCGCCTGTCGTGGCTCTGCAGCAGCGCCGCGGTCTGCACGGCGATACGCTCGCCGACCCGGCGGCCCTCGAAGTGCAGTAGGCCGACGTTGGCGTTCGCCCCTGCGAACAGGGTCAGTACCACGTGGGTGCCGACCGCGTAGGTGGCGATGTAACCGTGCTCACCGCGGGTGAGAAGTTCCTGGAACACCCCCTGCCCGGTCATTTCGGCCAGGCGGGCGCCGACACTGAGCGCAGCCGCAGTCAGTGCGGCGACGCCTTCGGGTTCCAGGCCGTTGGTGTCATGCGCGAGGACTAGCCCGTCGGTGGTGGCGACCAGGCCGCCAGTCAGATGCGGCACTTGGGTACGGAGGCCCTGGAGTTCGGTCAGGATGTCGGGCATCTTGACCAATTCGCGTTCGTGCAGCATGTGTTGCCTCCTTCCGGAGAGGTGTCGCAGGGTGCGTTTCATGACAGGACAAGGCCTTCGATACGGGCAGGAGGAACACTCACAAGCGGGCTTCCAGAGCGGTTCTGAGCCGAAGCAGCAGGGCTAGTTCCGGATCTGACGACTCGTGAGACGATAAGAGGAAAGGGGCCTCCACCAGTCGGTCGGTGATCGCGGCCAGGCGCAGACGAGCCATGGCGAGGTTGGCCGTGGCCCGGTCGAGCCGGAAGTGGATCAGGATGTTACTACCGAAGACGGTGTCGAGGAACCTGATCAGGTGGTAGATGCCTGCCGAGCTGATGATCACGTCCTCGGCGGGCAAGCGTGCGGCATCGGGAGCGGGATCGGCGAAAGTCGGTCGCATGACGAGGGTGCGCGCGAGTTCGGCCGCGTCCAAAGCGCCGGTTTCATGGTCACCCCCGGCTCCCTGGCCGGCCACAGCGAGCGCCAGGCCACTGGCCCAGTCCACGAGGCTGACACCAAGGGCCCCGTCGATGGTCATGACCTCGCCAAGGCATCGGTCGATCACCGCCACTGCCCCACGCCTCTCCTTGCCCATACCGAACATGCGGTCACCGTTTTTCACTCGTGGTAACCGTTGCGCTGCTACGCTACTCCGCACGATTCCGGACGAGTGCACTTTCGACATTTTCCATCGGCATATGACGAGACATGATAAGAGGAGTCGGCGTGCGGCAACCGACTCGCAGGCGCACAGTGGGGTCGTACGGGGCCAAGCCCTGTCCGCCCTAGTCTGGTGCGCCCGCGCACTCCAGGTGCCCCCAGCTCGTGCCGACCTTGGTGATCGGATCGCCCTTGGCGTAGGGACGGCTGCATGGGCAAGTCCCGGGGTATCGCGCGGACACGGTCCGAGGACGGCTCGGGGAATTCTTCTTCGCGGGCGAGGCCGACGCGGCAGAAGCACGGCCGGGTCGCGGCCCGGAAACAGAAACCATGGCCGGTACGGGAAGATCGGCCGCGGTGCCGCCCGCTCCCCGCTGAGTGCGGGCTGCGTCGCTGGCGGCCTTGTCGGCGATCGCATTCAGCGGATCACCGTTCACCTGGTGGGCGGGCACATACACGAAGGTGATGTCCCGACCCTCCATCAAAGCGTCAATGCGCTGGATCAGCTCACGATTGGCCACCGGCTTACCGCTGGCCGTCTTCCAGCCGTTCCGCTTCCAACCCGTCAGCCACTTTGTCACCGCGTCACGCGTATAGGTGCTGTCGAGACGGACCTCCAAGGGCGTGGTGGGATCCGTCTCGGCGAGCAACTGCTCCAATGCCGTGAGCTCGCCCACATTGTTCGTGCTGTGACCGAGCGGACCAGCCTTCCAACGCTGCGGAATCCCCGCGCTGTCCGCGACCACAAAGGCCCAAGCGGCTGGCCCGGGATTGCCCTTGGCGGCTCCGTCACACGCTGCGATGACTCGTTCAACCATGCACCAATCATCGCAGGCACCCGCACCCGCCCGCACCGAGATCTTGGAAGCTGGACCTCGCCGAGACGGCGAGACAGGGAATCCCGTGGCAGTTCCGCACCCTTGATGTTCTCTCCCGGCTGAAGCCGGGAGAGAACATCAAGGTGCCGCGTGAGTGCAAACCGTCAGCGCCATCAACCCTCGGTTCCACCAAGAGTTGTTCCACCGCGTCGCGGACCTCCTCGATGACGACCTCAAGCACTGGCGCCTCATCACCGACGCGGACGTGACCGACGCGGACATGACCGACGCCATCGACTGGATCGAGTGCGTCACCCTCGCCCTCGCCACAATCCTGAGGTGAATCTGACCGTGCCGGAAAGTGTGCCGACAGCACTGCAGGGCTTACGACTTGGTACGCGGTAGGGAGCGGGCTCCCGACGCCCTGCGACTTCGCTTCCTGCGTTGTCGTCGGTCGACGATGCTCCCCCAGGCAGCTTCGCTGCTGGGAGGTACCCCCTGCATCGCCTCCCTCCTCCGCCTTGGATTCGAAGCCGCATGACGCCGCTCGCTGATCCACTCCCTACTCGCGTACCAAGTCGTTATCCAAGATGGCTCTTCGCCCGCCGATGGCCCAGCCGTAGCCCGGACAGGAACAGATTAACGAGGAAGAGGGCGATGCCGATGATGAGCAGGTAAAACAGGCCTTTGACGACCGCACCGATGATGCCCAGCGCGATGGCCACGAGGATGAACAGCAGGAACAGCACCATCGAATTTCCTCCATTCGAGTGGTCAGGTCAGCAGCGTGCCAGTCGTCACTCGCCACTCGTGTCCAGACGGTAGTCAAGAGGTTGCACTGCGCGCTGTCTGTCTTCTTTCCCGTTATGGACTTACCCTCCGGATTTCGCACCATACCGACAGGAGCTAGGGCCGCCCCCGCCAACATTTGCTCGGTAGCGAGGCGGTCCCCTGGTGCGGTCAGCCGCAAGGCGCCGCTGTGACATCAGCCGCTGCCGCGGCGGGGCGCCATCCTGGGTCGTACTCGGGCGAGGCCAAGCCCTCTTCATACCTGAAGTTTCGCCGTTATGCGGCGGCAGCTTCGCTGGTCGGGACGCTGGGGGCGAATTGGTCGCTGGTGGCCTGGGCTGCGGTGATGCCAGTTATCCGGGTGCGTCGGAACGCGATGATCATGTCTTCGATGGAGACGTAGCGCTTGCGGCGGTACCAAGGTGCCTGCTCACGGCGGGAGTTGAGGTCATCAGCGGGTTGACCGGCGTGGTCGTACCACAAGACGAGGATGGTCAGGTTGGCCAGTCCGAGGGGTGTGGTGCGCTCGACGGCGGTGGGCAGGCGGTTGTGGGCGTCGCCCGCGCCGAGGAGTTGCTTTCCGTCCTTGATCGACTGCTCGATGGACCAGCGTGAGGCGTATCGGGC
>JAFAUH010000089.1 GCA_019243445.1 Streptomycetaceae bacterium
AGGGCCTGCGGAGAGGTAAAACGCCTGTGGAGCCCATGTAAGACCCCGCAAGCCGAGGCCGTGGGCAGCGAAGCAGGAACCCGCCGAGACCCGCACCACGCGGGTGGCAGGAACCCCGGGCCTTCAGGCCCGGGAGGAGGTCAGGAGACGGAACACGATCCGGCGTCATCGATGCTGGCGTTCTACGGGGCGGAGCAGCGGCGGCTGCGGACCGAGGCCGGCATCTCGCAGGCGCGGCTGGCGAAGCTCGCGTACTGCACGCCGTCCCTGCTGTGCAAGATCGAGTCCGCGCAGCGTGTGCCGAGCGAGGAGTTGGCGCAGCGGTGCGATGCGGTGCTCGACACGGGCGGGCACCTGGCGCGGCTGTGGCCGCTGGTGATCAAGTACGCGTACCCGGCGTGGTTCCGGCCGTTCGTAGATCTGGAGGAGCAGGCCACCGCCATCCAGTCGTTCGAGACCCGGCTGATTCCGGGGTTGCTTCAGACAGAGGAGTACGCGCGGGCCATCTTCGCCGGTGGGCGGCCCGACAGGATGGAGGAACTGGTTGCGGCACGACTCAACAGGCAACGCATCCTGACCCGCGATGATCCGCCGCAGTTGTGGGTGGTCATGGACGAGAATGCGCTGCGCACGAACTTCGGCGGGCGGTCTGTCATGCGTGCTCAGTTGGCCCGGCTGCTCCAGGCTGTCGAGGTCCCGCGAATCGTTATCCAGGTCGTCCCCGCCGACGTGCGCGCTCACGTCTCGTACTGGCCGTACTGGACGCTGTCCTTCGACGAGGGACCAGATGTGCTCTACGTAGACGGCTTCTACCAGGGCGAACTACGAGGCGAACCAGAAGTGTTGCAAGAAGCACACCGGGCCTATGATCTGCTCAGGGCAATCGCCCTGCCGCCCGACGCTTCCATCGACCTGATCGCCAGCATCATGAAGGATCCGAACTGATGACCAGCGAAACAAGCTTGGCCAGCGCCACCTGGCGCAAGAGCAGTTACAGCGGCAATAATGGTGGTGCCTGCGTTGAGGTCGCCGACGGCTTCCCCTCCATGGTCCCCGTCCGTGACAGCAAGTATCCGGACGGCCCGGCGCTGATATTCTCCGCCGAGGCATGGACCACCTTCACAAGCGACGTGAAGGCCGGGCGCTACTCCTGACTGCTCCTCAGCACTTATGCAGGCCCTTAGCACACCGGCCAGAGTTGGTTAGATTTCTTCAGCCCGCAAGCGTCCCGTTAGCAAATCATCCATGAGGCCCCGTTCAATAATCCGAAGCTTGTTCAGCGAATCCACTTCAAACCGGACTCGATTATCGAAAGTGCTAACCTTGTCTACCAGACCCACCTGCTCGCCCGTAGAAAGGGCAGGGAACGGCATCTCCTCCACCATGGACCTATTGATCGTATAAAGCCCCGAGCTCGTGGCTGCAGTTCCTAGCCAGTAAGACTTGGCAGTTTTTGAATTCAACCACATCTGGGAGAACTGAGGATTGACAAGCGAACTCCGCAGTCGGAACAAATGGTTCTGGTAAAGAAGTCCAGCTGCTTCAGATCCGACGAGTGCGCATCGGCCAATCTCGTGGGGGTTCGCGTGGCCTTCCACGACAAGCAGATCACCCGCAGCTAGCGAATACTTTGCGGAGTCACCAGGGAACTCCTCCAGCGCTGCTACATCAGACAGATCGATATGATCTCGCTGGACGTTCGCCACGCGCAGGTACGGACGGGTACTGTTCCTGGGCCTGCGGTCCGGGCCAAGCGTGATCCCGGATCTCACCTCGAAAAATTCCGCAACCGTGCGCATGGGAATGCCATCGAGACTGTCGAGTGCGGCAGACAACTGTCCCTCTCGCACCCGCATGAGCTTCGCGATAGCCAACTCGACGGAGTGCTTGGCTTTGGCGACAGCATCGAGTACCTCAACGATCCGCCGCTGCTCGGCAAGCGTTGGCTTCGGCAAGAGAACTTTACCGATTTGCCGCTGATTCACCAGAGGCTGGCCCGTACGGCTCTTAAAGCGCCCGAGGTCGTACCACTGGAGATAAGCGGCCACGAAGGCAAGGTTCCAGCCGTCCTGAATACGAGTGGCCCACAAGGCGTTGTCTGTGATCCATGAAGGACCAGCGGTCAAATGGACAGAGCCGCAATTTTCGCCTACCCGGCCGATCACGAAGGTTTGGTCCTCCGTGAGCGCGACACCGACACTTCCTCCAACTCCGTTGCCTCCGTAGACGGGAACGAAGCCGTTACTACCAAAGGGTACAGGCTTGCCGCTGCACAGCTTGAATTCGCTTGCCAACGGAACTCGTGGCCACCGTTCATTCATAGCCCAGCTCCTTCAAAAACCCATCCAACCGCGCCGCAGCCTTAACCCGTCGTGCCTCGATCTCCCGCAGCGACACCGCGTACTTGTCCTCCCAGACCTGTACCGCCGCGATCAACTCCCGCCGCCTTCGGGTGGCATGCCCCTCCAGCTTGGCCGCGAGGTCATCGCGCAGCACGCCGAGCACGACCTTCCGCTCGGCCTCCGCGTCCAGCGTTTCCCGGGCGCGGAACAAGCGTGGTGGCTCCTCGCCCAGGGTGGGCTGGCCCGCTGGGGGCCAGGGGTACCAGAAATCGGCCTCCAACTGCTTGACAGCCGCGTTCGCTTTCGTGCGGTCCTTCTTCAGCTGGGCCAACTCGTCTTCGCTGAGTGCGGGTTCGGCCGCGTCGGCTCCCGTCTCGGCGGCATCCCCGTCCTCGTCGGCTTCGGCTTCGCCGCCTGCGGCCGCGTCGGTCGCCTGTGCCGCTTTCCACTTCGCGTCCAGGTCCGCCTTGTGCGCGTCCGCCGCCGCGAGCTCCGCCAGGAATTCCGGGACGATCGCGGCGACCACCTTGTGGTCGTACGCCTGCCGCCGCTCGGCGCTCGTGCGCTTGCGTTCCTTGCCGGTACGCGGATCGGGCTCGGGGGCCAGCGCAGTCTCGACCGTCTCCACCCAGCCGTCGACGACCCCGCCGAAACCGTTCCCCGCCAGCGCCATCAGCTCGTACTTGGCCGCCTGCCACCAGCCGGCGACCGCGCCGGAGAGCGCGTACCGGTCGAGCAAGCCCACCCGGCCCAGCTCCGATCCGAAGGACTCCAGCAAATCCGCCCGCACCCGGACCAGCTGGCCGCGCCGCTCCGATTCCGTGCGATCGTCGCCCTCAACTGGAGCGAGCGCGGCGATCTTCTCGGCCTCCGCCGACCACCACTCCTCGAAAGCGGCCTGCAGCATGACCTCGCGCGGCCCCGCCAGCTCAGCCAAGCGCGCGGCATCGGCCCGCTGCGCCTCCGGCGGGAACTGGAGGTAATCCGAACCGTCGTCGGCGAACAGGTCGCCGACCCCTATCCCGTAGGAGTCCAGCAAACCCTTCTTCGCCTCGACCTCGGCACGCGGAACCCCGCCCACCAGATGGGCCCGCACGTCCTGCGGCTCGGGCGGCGGCGTGTTGTCCACATAGCGGCGGATGTTGAGGTTGTCATCGTTCTCCGCCAGTTCCTCGCGGCTGACCATGCGGGCGAAGTCCGCGTCCGGGAACTCGTCCGAGTGGAAGGCAGAGACGATCTTCTCGACGTGTTCGGGGAGGAGGGTGTTCTGCGCGCGCTCCGCGTGGAATTCGCGGTCGGCGTTGATGAACAGTACCTTGCCGCGCCGCTTTGGCACCTTGCGGCCGGGCGCCCGCAGGACCAGTACGCAGGCCGGGATGCCGGTGCCGTAGAAGAGGTTGGGGGCCAGGCCGATGACGGCCTCGATCAGGTCAGCGTCCAACAGCGCGGTGCGGATCTGCTGTTCAGCACCGCCGCGGAAGAGGACGCCGTGCGGCATGACCGTGATGACTGTGCCGCCGCGCCTGCCGACCATCGCCAGCATGTGCTGGAGGAACATCAGGTCGGCTTTGCCGCGTTCGGAAGTGAAGCCGAACGGCATGCGCTGGTCGGCGTCCTTGATCTGGGCGAGTGTGTAGTCCATGGAGAACGGCGGATTGCTCAGGACCAGGTCGAAGTCGCCCGTCCTGTGCAGCGGGTGGGTGAGCGTGTCGCCCGTGTGCAGGTCGAAGTCGCGCACGCCGTGGAAGAGCATGTTCATGGTGGCCATGACCCAGGAACCGCTGTTGGCGTCCTGACCGGCGAGGTGGAGGTCCCCCGAGTCCCCGCCGTGCTCGTCGATGTACTCCTTGGCGTGGATGAGCATGCCGCCGGAGCCGACGCACGGGTCGTAGATCCGGGTGGACTGGCTGGGCCGGGCCAGCTCCACCATCATCCGTACCACCGAGCGCGGGGTGTAGAACTCACCGCCCTTGCTGCCCGCCGAGTCCGCGAACTCCTTGATCAGGTACTCGTAGGCAGCGCCGATCATGTCGGGGAACTCGAAGTCCTCGCCTCTGAGCGAGAGCCGGTCGAAGTGGCCGATGAGCGCCCGCAGCCGCTGGTCGGCCAGCTTGGCGGCGGACGCGCTGCCGCCTCCGCCGCCGATGCGGCTGAACTTCACGTGGTCGAACAGACCTTGGAGATTGAGGTGTGCGTTAATCGCCAAGAGCTCACGAAGCGCGGGCTGGAGGTACTGGTCGTTGACTTCGTCCACCGCTCCGAGCAGACGCTGCCAGCGGGCCTCTTCCGGGACATAGAGGATGTTCCGCTTGACGTAGGGCTGGGGGATGTTCGCCAGGCCCTCGGCCATCGCCTGAGGGCGGCCCTTGGCAAGCTCCTCCGCGATGATCCGCTTGCGTGCGGCTTCGAACTCGTCGTTCGCCCGCTTCAGGAACATCAGGACGAAGATGTAGTCCTTGTACTCGGCGGCGTCCATCGTGCCACGCAGGATGTCCGCCGCCGCGAAGAGGTGGCGTTCGAGCTGCGCGAGCGTGAGCTTGGCCACGTACGGCTCCCTCTGCTGTTGTCCCGTGTGCACGGGAACCTTACGGCCTTTTCGCCCCCGGCCGAAACCGGTGCGGTGGCCGTGGGCGGCAGCGCTCCCCAGGTCGTCAGTAGGTGGCTCAGTAGGTGGCGATGCCCATGCCGTTCTCGACGAACTTCCACACGTCGGTGTAGGGATCGCGGTTGACAAGGGGCTTGTGGTCGGGGTGCTGGTCGTTCATGGCCTGGGCGCGGCTCTTCGCGTCCAGGTAACGCGTGCGGATCTGGTCTTCGCGCACCAGCTTCGGGCTGGGGTCGGCGGCGGCGAATGGAAGGCGGCCGGCGGCGCTGCCGCAGACTCCGTCGAACGTTCCCGTGGCGGCCTTGTAGTGCAGCAGCCGCCACACTTCGAAGCAGGGGTGGGAGAAGGCGACGTTGACATCGCCCTTGCGGGCCTGCGCCAGCGCGGTCTCGATGCGGTCGTGCTCGTCGCGGTCGAACAGGCACCAGACCTGCGGCCACTCCTCGGGAGCGAGCTTGGCGCGTTTGGCGTCGCGCTTCAGCTCGGCCATGAGTTTGACCCCGGCCTCGACCAGTGCGATCGGTTTGCGCTGTGAACCAGGCGCCTTCAAGTTCGCCACGTGCACCTCGACGACCACGGATCCGTCGGCAGGCTTCCCGTGCGTCTTGAGGATGTCGATGTACGAGGGCTCGGTGACCGCGCCTTCGGTGAAGACATGGACGATGCGCCTACGCTTGCCACCCCTCTTCGGGCGCGCCAGAGTGTCCTTCCCCCTCGTCCTTGCCATCAGGAACGCTCTGCCTCCGTATCCGTATCCGTATCCGTGTCACGAACCGCGAGCAGGCGGCGACCGATCTGCCCCTCGACAACACCGGGCACCGCGCCGAAGGCGCCCGCCAGGTAGGACTTGGTGAGGTCCTCTTCCTGGCCTGGCTCCGCCGCGGTCAGCGGATACAGCTCGGTGGCGCCGCGGGCGTCCTTCTCGGTCAGCCATACCTGCCCGGCATCCAGCAGGCGGCCTCCGCTGGGGGTGCTGAGTACCGAAGGGTCGTGGGAGGTGAACGCCAACTGTGCGCCACGCGGATTGACTTGGGGGTCATGGAAGATCCGTACCACCTCGGCGGCGAACCTCGGATGCAGACCCCCGTCGAATTCGTCCACGAGCAGGACCGCGCCGGTATCCAGCGCGAGCAGCACCGGCCCCAACAGGGCGAACCACGATCGGGTACCGAAGGATTCCTGCGACCAGGCGAGTGCCGTGACCGCTCCGGACTCCCCGGTGTGCAGCAGTGCCACTTCATGGGTTCCATCGGGCCGACGCTCCACATGGGCACCGGTGATCCCCAGATCGGCGACGCTGAGGAGTTCCTCGATCCGCTGCTTGCGGGGCCCCTGCAGTTGCTCGGCGGTGAACCCCTCGCGAGCCGCGCGGTCGTCCTCCGGATTGATCAGCCAGAGGTTGTCGTTGAACCATTGGTAGATGGCCGACAACTGCGGGTGGTTGTCGGTGGCCGCACGGGAGAGGAAGAGGGCGTTGGGCCTGGTGGTGCGGGCCAGTCGGGCCCGGTCCTGGATGCGACTGCCGGGGAAGACGTATTCCTGTTCGCGTGAGGCGTCCCGGTCCAGCCACTCCTGCCGACGGCCTCGCGGGTAGCTGTGCAGCCATTCGGCCTCGACGCGCTGCGCGCCGAGCTCGAAGCCGTAGGTCCAGCGGACCCCGTCATCGTCGACGAAGTCGACCTCGTAGAACGAACTCTCACTGGCGGATGCGGCGTCGAGGGCGAATTCCTCCCGGGGGATGCCCTTGTACGATGTCCACTGGGCATAGGAGTTGAGGACGGCATTGCGCATCTGGGTCAGTGCGGCCAGAACGTTGGACTTGCCCGAGGCATTGGCCCCGAAGATTCCGACCAACGGGTAAACCTCGACCACGCTGCCGTCGGACAGCTTCACTGACCGGGCTGCGGAGGTGTCCTCGCCGGGCGGCACGAGGAAGGACAACTCCTGCTCGTCGCGCAGGGACCGTACGTTCGACACACGGAATCTCAGCAGCATGCCGCCCTCCTCACCGCGCTCAGATTAGCCGGTGACTTCGTACATGGGGGTTTAGGTGTCCAGCCAGGAGCGCTTTTGATGCTCCTCGGGCCGCTGAGACGAGTCGTTCATGTATGGGAGCGAGCTCGCGGCTGGGGGCGGGCGTTCTCTCATCCTCGACCGCCTCCAGCCGGACGAGCCCCCCTGTGCCGGGACTCACCCCTGGCCGGGAAAAGTGGGGCAGCGGCGGTCATAGACGGGATCCTGCCAGCCGCCGCCGGGCCCACGGAAGAGCCTTGGGAAGCGGGGCGGGGAGCGCTGGTCCTCTGCATCTTGGCTGCATCTCGGTGCGAGCGGCCCTGCTACGGGTGCGGTTCTTCGCCATGCGCCCTCCTCAGGGCTTGCAGATAATTCAACGCATATGTTGATCATTTGCAAGCCCTGAGGAGGGCCCCGTGACCACCCAGTCGCCGATCGCCGACGCACCGCCTGCCCACTACGACGACCTGCGTGCCCTTGTCTTCAACTGCACGCTCAAACGGTCGCCCGAACGCAGCAACACTCAGGGGCTTATCGACCGCAGCGTGGGCATTATGGAGGGGCAGGGCGTCCAGGTCGAGGTGGTGCGGGCCGTCGACCACGACATCGCCACCGGCGTGTGGCCGGATATGACCGAACACGGCTGGCAGACCGACGCCTGGCCGGGGCTGTACGAAAAGGTCTTGGCGGCGGACATCCTCGTGCTGGCCGGCCCGATCTGGCTGGGCGACAACAGCTCCGTGACCAAGCAGGTGATCGAACGCCTCTACGCCTGCTCCAGCCTCCTCAACGAAACCGGGCAGTACGCCTACTACGGACGCGTCGGCGGCTGCCTGATCACCGGCAACGAGGATGGCGTCAAGCACTGCGCCATGAACGTCCTCTACAGCCTCCAGCACCTCGGCTACACCATCCCCCCTCAGGCCGACGCCGGATGGATCGGCGAAGCAGGCCCCGGCCCCTCGTACCTCGACCCGGGGTCAGGAGGCCCGGAAAACGACTTCACCAACCGCAACACCACGTTCATGACATGGAATCTGCTGCACCTGGCCCGGATGCTGAAGGACGCCGGCGGCATCCCCGTCTACGGCAATCAGCGCACCGCCTGGGACGCCGGCTGCCGCCACGGCTACGAAAATCCCGAACACCGGTAGTCGGCCGCGTCGCTTCACCATCGGTGGCCCTCGTGGTCAGCGGATCATGAGGGCCACCGACGTCTCAGACCGGCCTACTCCTTCGTGACGCGACGCCCACGGGCATCAGGCGCATAGGTCGTCATATCACTTCGCCCTTCCCCCGTTCGGAGTATGCCGGGCTGGATGGAACGGTTCGCCGTGTCAGGCCATGGCTACGTTCGCGCCATGATTGCGACCGGCACCCGACCGACCCTGACCGAATTGCGGCTTTCTGCTTTCAAATCACATCGCGGAGCCGAATTCACGTTCGCTCCGGTCACTGTGCTCTCCGGAAGGAGCGGCAGTGGGAAGTCGAGCGTGCTGGAGGCGCTGGGTGTGCTGGCACGGTTGGCTTGCGGCGACGGCCTGGGGGAGGTTTTCGGCGCGGTCCGCGGAGGTGCGGCGGCGTGCGTGCCGCAGGGTGCGCGGCCGGATGCCGAAGGGCGGCGCGGGATGCGGATCGGGTGCACGGTGGACGGGCCGCTCGGACCGGTGCGTCTCGACCTGGCGGTGCAGGCGGAGCCGGAACTGCGCATCGTGGGAGAGCGTTTGACGGGTGCGGGGGAGGTGCTGCTCAGTACGGCGCTGCGCGATCCGGCGCGCCGCACTGTGCAGGCGGCTTGGCACACCGCGGGTCTTGCGCCGGTCACCCGGGCACCGCTGCCCGACGACCGGCTGGCGACGGCGTTGCTGCCGCTGCGGGTTGCGGGCAAGACAGCAGGACAACTGCTCGTGCTCGCCGCTGCCGAGCAGGTGCTCGTCGCTTTGCGGGCGGTCTTCTCCGTCGATCCGCAGCCGCGGCGTATGCGCAATCCGGTGGGCGTCGGGGACGGCATGCTGCGCGCTGACTGCGAGAACCTTTCGGCGGTGCTGCACCGCACCCAGGGCGAGTGCCGGACGCGGCATGCGGTGCTCGTGGCGGCGGCGCGGGCCGCTTACGACGGGCCCGTCGAGGGGCTGACCGTGATGCGGCGGGTGCTCGCGCGATCGGATGGCGGCGCGGCACGGGAAGCGGTGCTCGCGGCGGTCGACCGTGGGCCGCTCCTGGGGCTGACCCCGGTCGACCGGCTCGGCGATGGTGAACTGCGTTTCCTCGCACTTGCGTTGGTGCTGTTGACAGGGCCGGGCGTACTGGAGATGGACCAGAGCGCCGAGGTGTTGCCGGCCCGGCGGGCGATGACTGTGGTCGCGGACGGGCTCGATTGCGGTCTCGACGCGGTACAGACGCGGGAGTTGCTGTCGTTGGCGGTGCAGGTGGCGCGTCGCGGGCAGGTGCGGTTGGTCGGCGTAGTGCACGATGCCTGGCGAGTCGTGGCGGAAGGAATCGACGGGGTCTCGGTGATCGCGGTCGAGCGAAGGGGCGGGGCGGGAGTGTTGTTGCGGGAGCGGTTGCCCGAGCGGGCGGTCGAGCGCGTGCTGGAGCAGGGTGCTCGTCGGGAGGCGGCGTGGAGAGGAGCGATGAGGTAGACCTGGCATGGTGAGCGAGGATGTGAACGCGCTGCGGCGCAGGCTTGCCGCCTTCGCGCAGGTGCGCGGATGGGCGCCGTATCACACGCCGAAGAATCTGGCGGCGGCGTTGAGTGTCGAGGTATCGGAGCTGCTGGAGATCTTCCAGTGGCTGACGGCGGAGGAGTCGGAGCGCGTGATGGCGGACGCGACTGTCGCGCACCGTGTGGAAGACGAAGTCGCCGACGTGCTGGCGTATCTGCTGCAGTTCTGCGAGGTGCTGGGGATCGATCCGCTTGCGGCGCTCGCGGCGAAGATCGACCGGAATGAGGAGCGTTTCCCAGCGCCCGGTGACGGGGCCGGCGATGAGTCTGGCGATGAGCCTGGCGACCTGCCCGGCGGCGGCGAGTGATCCGGCTTTCCCCGATCGGGTGAGCGAGTTTTCCACAACGGTTGGATTATCCACCGGAATCCGGCCATTTCTTTCCTCACCGAGCGTGATATGTCACTCTGAGTGACGGGGGTCGGAGCGGCTTCGGCCGACAGGATGAGGACGCAGGAAAGAGAGGGGGAGAGGGGCATGGACGCAGCACGACTCATCGTGGCGACCCGGCATGCTCTGGACCGGGCGCGGGACGTGGGAGATCTCATTGCGGAGGCATGGCAGGCGCAGGCGCTCGCCGAGGCGGTGGGCGGCCATCTCGCCCTGCACGGTGATCCGGCGTTTCGCTCTGCCGCATTGTCGCTGTGCGAGGCAGGGGGCCGGGCGTGTGGGGCGTTGCAACGGCCTGCCGGCGTCAGGGCGGCAGCGCCTGTGCGCGCGGCGAGACTCAGCGGGGTGCGGGATCCACGGGCGGTGTTGCGCGGGCTGTTGGCGGTATTGGGGGAGGTGGTCGTGGCGCTGGTGGCGGCCGTCTGTGCCACAGAGGACGAGGAGCTCTACTGGCAGTGCATTGACGCGGTGGACGCCGCCGACGAGTCGAAGGACCGGGTACGCGCGCTGCTCGGTGTCTGTGACGGGTTGTCTCCGGGCGGTGATACTGGATGAGTGATCGTGATGCGGTGGAGTGGAACGGCTGTACCAGAGGGTTGTCCTTGCGCGTCCGTCGATCGAAAGGAACCCGGCGATGCCGAGTATCCGATCCATCAGTGAAACCGAGGCCGAAGCGCTTGCCCGTGGGATCTGCTTCAAGAACGGCCCGCCGCGCCGCATCGGAGTGGAACTGGAGTGGCTCGTCCACGACGCGCTCGACTCGATGCGTTCCGTCGACCCGTCCCGGCTCGCCGCGGCCGTCGCCGAGCTGCGATGTCTACCGCTTCGGTCCTCCCTCACTCAAGAGCCCGGTGGCCAGCTCGAACTCAGCTCGCCACCGGCCGCCTCCCTCACCGAGTGCGTCGAGAGCATGTCCGCCGATCTCGCCGCCGTGAGGGAACACCTCAGCCACCACCGTCTGTGCCTTGCCGGCTACGGCCTTGATCCCTGGCATCCGCCCCGCCGCGTCCTTGAACTGCCGCGCTATGACGCCATGGAGGAGTACTTCGACCGCGACGGACCGTTCGGCCGGGCAATGATGTGCAGCTCTGCCTCCGTCCAGGTCTGCCTCGACGCCGGCATTGCTGGACCTGGTCCCGGCGATTACCAGGCCCGCTGGCGCTTGGCCCACCTGCTGGGCCCGGTCCTGGTGGCCGCGTTCGCCAACTCCCCGCTCCGCCAGGGCCGTCCGACCGGATTGCGCTCCTCGCGCCAGGGGATATGGGCGGCGATGGATTCGGGCCGCACCCTCGCACCGCATCACGCCATGCATCCTCGTGAGGCATGGGCGCGCTACGCACTCGACGCGGACGTGATGGTGGTGCGTGCGGACGACAACCGCTGGTCCGCGCCACCTGGGATCACCTTCCGCCACTGGCTGCGCACCGGCCTGCCGAGGCCGGTCACAGCCGACGACCTCACCTATCACCTGACCACCCTCTTCCCGCCGGTGCGTCCGCATGGTCACCTCGAATTCCGCATGATCGACGCGCAGCCGGGTGATGACGGCTGGATCGTGCCGCTTGCTGTCACCGCGGCATTGCTCGACGACTCCACGGCGGCGGCCGCGGCGCATCGTGCCGTCCTCGGCTTGGCCGAGCCGCCGTTGCCGCTGGCGCCTCGCAATCCGCTGTGGCAGCGGGCGGCTCGCCATGGCCCGGCCGACCCTGCACTCCACCGGGCCGCTCTCGCCTGTTTCGACGCTGCGCGGGAGGCTCTGCCCAGACTCGACGCCTCGCCTGCCATACGTACCGCGGTGGACGAGTTCTATGAGCTTCGCCTCGCCCGCGGACGATGTCCAGCCGACGATCTGCTGGACGCCGCGTCTGCGGATCCCGGGAGCGACAGTGCATCGAGGCTGTGGACGCGGTGAGCGAGGCAAAGGAGCGGCTTCGGGCACCGCTGGATAGGAACAGGCCCTGATGTGCAGGGCTTTATGGCGCTGTATGTCGCTGTATGTCAAGCGGGCCGTGGCGGAGTGCTGAGCGGGCCGTGACGGAGTGCTGAGCGGGCCATGGCGGAGTGCTTGGTCGAGGGTGGGCAAGACGGCCCAGGAAAACACTCAGACACAGCCTTATCGAACGTGAGTTCATGTATCTTGTGCGGTTTCAGCGTCCTCATGATGCAGTGGAGGTGATACAGGAGCGGAAGGGAAGGAGAGGCCCGAGCGGGTTGACCTGGCGCATGTGGCGTGCATTCAGCGCCAATGTCGAGTGAAGGGGCCTGCCATGCCGAACAACCGTCTGGTCAGTGAGAGCGAGGCGGAGGCGCTCACCCGCGGTGTCCGCCACCGCACGGCCGCTCCCGAGCTCCTCCGGGGGAGGGCGCTCGCCCATCTCACCGCCGCCCGCGCCCGCACCTGCTACCTCACCACCTGTGTCGATGACCATGAGCTGGCCGCCCAGCACTCACCGCTGATGTCGCCCCTGGTCTGGGACCTCGCACACATCGCCAACCAGGAGGAGCAGTGGCTGCTGCGCGCGGTCGCCGGCCGGGAGGCGGTACGCCCCGACATCGACTCGATCTACGACGCCTTCACACATCCCAGGGCCAAGCGGCCGAGCCTGCCGCTGCTGCCGCCCGCCGAGGCCCGCGCCTATGCCGCCGAGGTCCGCAGCCGAGTCATGGACGTGCTGGAGACGACCGCGCTGCACGGCACCGCCTTGCTCGATGCCGGCTTCGTGTTCGGCATGATCGCCCAGCATGAGCAGCAGCACGACGAGACCATGCTCATCACCCACCAACTACGCTGCGGGCCAGCGGTGTTGACGGCTGCGTTGCCGCCCCCTCACCCCTCGGATGCCGTACTGCTCCCGACCGAAGCGCTCATCCCCGGCGGACCGTTCATCATGGGCACCAGCACCGATCCGTGGGCTCTGGACAACGAACGCCCCGGCCACCGCGTCGATCTCGCCCCGTTCCACCTCGACACCGTGCCGGTGACCTGCGGTGCGTACCAGTGCTTCATCGAAGACGGCGGCTACCACAACCCGCGCTGGTGGGCACCCGAAGGCTGGGCCATGGTCCGCGAAGGAGGCATGGGGGCGCCGCTGTTCTGGTCCCGAAACGGCGGCGGCTGGGCGCGCCGCCGTTTCGGCGTGGTCGAGCCCGTACCGCCGCACGAGCCGGTGCTCCACGTCAGCTGGTACGAGGCCGACGCCTATGCGCGCTGGGCCGG
>JAFAUH010000390.1 GCA_019243445.1 Streptomycetaceae bacterium
ACAACGGCCGCACCGAGGGCGTCAACACGCGAACCAAGCGGATCATGAGGCAGATGCACGGCCGAGCAGGCTTTCCCCTCCTCCGTCAGCGAATCCTGCTCCAGTGATCACTACACGGCGCTACCACCGATTACGGGCCAGAGCCCACTTTTCGGGGTGAAGGCCCCTTCGGCCCTCACCTCGCCCGGAGTCGGTTCCGGCCCCACCCGGACTTCGGCCCTGGCCCCGTTCGGGATCGGCTCTCACCTTGCCCGGGGTCGGTTCTCGACTCGCTCTTTGGTCTGCATTCTTTGCTGCTGCAGGTTCTTACGGTTGTGTTTTTGGCGGGTTTTCTCCGTCGTGAAGTGCAAGTCTTCGATGGTGATGGCTTTCATGCCACAGGTCTTGGCTTCCTTGGGCAAGGAGGCGAAGGCACGCCGGATCTGGCGGTGGTCGGCCGTTCCGGACAAGTCGTGGCCGAAAACCTTAAAGATCAAGCCAGCGATCCCGAAGTGGCCAAAATGTCATTTCCTCCGCACAGTTGTTGATTTACAGTGGGCGCGCCAACCAATCAGCACCTACTTGGCCAGGCCGGAGCCTGTAGCGCACCTGTGCTCCGTTCAACTTTGAAGGGTAGGCACCCATGCTGGAGCCGAAAAAGCGCAATCCACTCAGCCCAGACGGCCACTTATGGCTGGAGACGCACCTCAGCAAGGTCTTGCGGCTGAAAGGCCAAAAGACATTCGCTCTCGCTCTTCTTCCTCCCGGCCTGCCGGTGCCCGGGCCGGCTCGGCTCGCCGGCGCGCAGGGCCACAGCCGTACTCCCTGTCTTCGGCGACAAGTGCGCCTTGCGCTTTCCCGGCGGCCGATGGGGCACCGCCTGGCCTCGCCGCCCCATCCCGCCTCGCCGCGCCTCTTGGCCTCGCCGCGTCCTGGCTGCCGGTCTTTGCATTCCTGGAAGAGGGCCGGTCATGGAGACTGAGGCGGATATCGAGGTGGTGGCGGCCGGGGCACAGGCGGTGAGCCGCAATCTTGAGATCATCAACGAACGAGAGCAGGCGGCGCTGCGCGCCGCGACTGTGCTGGTGAGCGGCTGCGGTGGCGGGAGTGCATTGGTCGAACCCTTGGCACGGCTTGGCGTGGCGCGTTTTCGACTTGCCGACCCCGAGCACTTTGACGTCTCCAATCTCAACCGGCAGGCCTGTGTACGGGCTGATGTCGGCAAACCAAAGGCTGAGGTACTGGCCCACCGGGTGCGCGCTATCAACCCTTCGGCCCAGGTGAGGGTCTACCTCGAAGGGCTGACCTTGGAAAACCTCGACGAAGCACTGGACGGCGTCCATGTCGCATTCGACGGCATCGACCCGCAGATGTCCGCCTGGGTCAAATACCAGCTGCACGAACGCGCCGCGCAGCGGGGCATCCCTGTCGTCGCGGGGATGGACTTCGGCGGAAAACCAGTCCTTTACGTCTTCGACTACCGCCGCAATCCCGTCCCCTTCTACGGTCAGGCGACCGCCGAAGCCCACCGGAAAAACCGGCTTTGGGAATCCATGCGATGGTGCGGCAAGACCCACTTCCCCAGCGACTACCTGCCCATCATGGCCGACCGGCACTCCCACGGCGGCACTTGGCCGCAGATCTCTTATTGCATCACTGGCCTGGCCGCGCTGGGCAGCAGGACCATGCTGGATTTGCTGATGAACCGCAGGACACGGCATGTGGTGACCGTGGACCTGCACGCTGCGGCCATGCCCCGCTCGCTGGCCCTCGCCCACCGCGCCCGCATGCCGGTGGAACTCTTGCGGACTTTGCACACGATACGCACCGCTGCCCGGCGCACCCCGCGCCGCCCGGCGGCCAGCCCTGCGCCGCCGCGCCCGCTGCCCGAACGGCTCGCCACCGTGCTGCAGGGCGCCCGGCTGGCCCCTTCGCCCTACAACGCCCAGCCATGGCGCTTTGAACTCCTTGGGGACCACACCATCCAGCTGGCACCCGAGCCCGGACGCTGGCCCACCACCGACCCCGACCCGCTGGGCTGGGCGGAAAGCCTGGGCTGCGCACTGGGCACGATGACCTACCTCGCGCACGGCCAGTGGCAGGCCCATAGCGCCGAGCCGGGCCGGCCCGACTGGTTCGCCGGCCAGTTCCACTGCCACCGCCTGCACGAGGACATCTTGGCCCGGCAAGGAGCCGTGGGCTTGCGCACCACCCACCGAGACGACCTGCTGCGCACGCCTTTGGACGCCACCACGGCAAAGCGGATCGAGGCTGTGTGCACCGAGCAGCACCTTGCCTTGGAGACGATCACAGGCGCTGCCGCCTTGGACCGGCTGGCCCGAACCGAACTGGAGGCTGCCGCGGCCATCGACTTTGCGGCTGAGGCCGAACTGTGGGCCTGGCTGCGGGCACGGGCTCGCACCAAGGACGGCCAACGCTTCTTCGGCAACCCGCGCGACCTGCTCGGCGGCTCGCCGGCAGCCGGCTATCTCGCCCACGTCCTGGCGACCTCGGCTGTGCCGCATTGGGCGGCGGCCCGTCCGCTGGCACTGATGGCAGCCCGGCAGCGGGCACGGAAACTGCGCAACTGCGCAGCCGTACTCGTCTTGTGGGGCCCTCGCCGCACCGTCACCGACCGGATCGAGGCGGGAGCGGCGCTGATGCACCTATGGCTCACCTTGACAGAGGCCGGATACGCCGCGCAGCCGCTGTACGGTGAATTCGGCCGGGCAAGCAGCGGGCTGCACACCGCCTGGAGCACCCACCAGGACAAAGCGGTACTGGCGGTGTTGCGCACAGGACGGGCTACCACCACCCCCGCCCGCACAAGGCGCTGCCCCCTCCAAACCTCCGTGTGCTAACTCCCCTGGGCCGCCTGTGCCCGTGCCCACCTCACCATGGCGAGCGTGCCCTCAAACGGTCTCACCTCATCGTGAAAGGCGAGCGACGTATGCAGCATCTGCCAACCGAACCCGTGGTGCTCGGCTCCGATTTCCTGCAAGACCCCCACTCCGTCTACACCCGGCTGCGCGACCAGGGCCCCGTGCACCAGGCCATCTTGCCCACCGGATTGAAAGTCTGGCTGGTCACCCACTACGAAGAGGGCCGTGCGCTGCTGGCGGACCCGCGCCTGAGCAAGCAGCTGACCGACGCAGACCATCTGTTCGCCCATCACCAAACCGACATGAGCCGACAGCGGGACTACTCCCACGCGATCCATCAATCCATGATCAACATGGATCCGCCGGACCACACGCGCTTGCGCACCCTGGTCGCCAAGGCGTTCACCACACGCCAGGTGACCCGCCTGCGCCCCCGGATCGAGCAGATCGCCAATGAGGTGCTCCACCCACTGACCGACCGCGCCGAATTCGACCTCATCGCCGAATTCGCCGCACCACTGGTCAGCACCGTCATCTCCGAACTGCTCGGCGTACCAGAAGATGACCGCGCCGAATTCCGCGCCCGGTCGACCGTGCTGACCTTGGACGTCGGCCGCCAGGCCATAACGCAGGCCTCGGACACGCTGCTCACCTTGGTGAGCGAGATCATCGAAGCCAAACGTGCCAACCTTGGCGAGGACTTGCTCAGCTCGCTGATCCTCGCAGTCGACGGCTCGGACCGGCTCACCCACGAAGAGATCGTCTCGCTCACCATCGTGCTGTTCGTCGGCGGTTTCGACACCACGGTCAACCTCATCGGCAACGGCACCCTCGCACTGCTGCACAACCCCGACCAACTGGCCGCTTTGCGGGCCGATCCCTCACTGCTGCCCAACGCCATCGAGGAGTTCTTGCGCTTCAACGGCTCCGCCAACATCAGCCACTTCCGGCGCACCACCGAACCGGTGCGCATCGCAGGGGTGACGGTGCCGGCCGACGAGTTCGTCCTCATCGGGCTTTTGTCAGCCAACCGGGACGCGGCGCGCTTTGCCGCACCGGACCGGCTCGATATCACCCGCCCAGCCAGCGGACACCTCGCCTTCGGCCACGGCGTCCACCACTGCGTGGGCGCGCCGCTGGCCAGGGCCGAAGGCGAGATCGCTTTCAGGCAGCTGCTCGCGCACTTCCCCTCGCTCACGCTGGCAGTCCAACCCCAAGAGCTGATCTGGCGCTCCAGCATGCTCCATCACGGAATGCAGACACTGCCGGTGCGGACGGCGCCGCGATGACCGTGCACAGCCCGGCGCAGCGCATCGGCGCAGCAAGGCTCCTTCAGCCGGCGGTGCGCCGGCTCTCCGTTGCTTCGATCCTCTAGGAATCTCAGCAATCCCGACCTTTCGGCCATAAAGGTCCGTCCCCAAAGCGTGAGGGCTTCGGCTTGGGTACGGTCTTTCGCTTCTGTCCGCTGGTGCGGGATTGCGCCACCTGCCCGCCTCGCCGTGGCCTTGCGGCTGCGGCGGGTGGCGCGGGTGGCGCGGGTCTTCTGGTCGGCTCCATGAGGCTTCGAAGCTTGCGCTTCTTGGTCTGCGGCCACTTTGGTACCAGTCATGCAGGCCGCCGCGAGGGCGATGAGATTACGTGCGGCGTTCTCGTCGCGGTCCATTGATGTATCAATCGGCAGTTGTTAATCGTCAGCTGCCGTTTGCGCGCCGTCCACGTGTCGGTGGTGTGCTCCAGATCATCGGCGCAACGCAACTTCAAGTCGCGGGAAGCCAGCGCACCGAGGTGCGCACCGACCAGCCGCAGCACCTTCTCGTCCTGGGCAGTCAGGCCCTTGAGGCGGTCTCGTACTGCCACCCCGGAGGGTCTCAAGGTGACGAACGGCGGGGCGATCGGGCGCAGCATGGAGTCAGCCATGTTCGGCGGCCTGAAGCGCTTTGCGAGCGCGATTTTTCGCTGAGCTGTGCCCGTACAGGCGGGCGCAGAACGAGGTCAGCACCTCGACCATGTCGCACACCAGGTCGTTTTCGCCTTCGCCGTCATCCAGCACGACCAGGCGGCGCCCGGTGGCGGACAGTGCGGCCTCGACCAGTTCCACGTTCATCCGCCCGAGCCGGTCTTTGCGTTCGACCACCACGCAGGTCACCGCCGGGTCGGCCAACAAACGCTTCGCCTTCGCGCGGGCGCCGTTCATCCCTGAGGCGGTCTCAGACTCGACGCGCACCACTCGGTGGCCGGCCTTCGCCGCTCACGGCGACAAGCGGGCCACCTGACGTTCAAGGTCCGCCTTCTGGTCGTGCGAGCAGACGCGGGCGTACAGGCCCAGACCGCCGACCGCTGAGCTGCCCTCGGGGTGCGGGCAGCGGGTTGCGCGTGCCGGGCTGTGTCGCTTCCTGGCGAATTCCCGTGCAGGTTCACGCTGCTGCGGTCTGCCTCCTGGGCGAGAGCTTTCGATGGCCGTTGCCACCTGCCGGGGAACGGGCCGAGTCGGTTAACCACACCCGAGGTTATTTGCCAACTTGCTGTCAACACTTGCCTAGCGGGTGGCATGTCCGTACCGTGGGACTACCCCGTCACGGCGGAGGCATACCTCTCTGCACGAGGTGAGCGCAAGGCGCCACGCCTGGCATGCACCCAGCGCATCGGGCCGGGCCGCACAGCCTGGCCGAAGTACGGCCCAAGAGCACTGAATCAACGAAGTGAGGTATCCACCATGAAGCTCCCCTTGCAGACCCTTGCCACTTTCTTCCCAGCCCCCGCCGCACCGCGCCCGGGCGCCTGCGCCTGCATTGCCGCCCATCCCCTGCCCGTCCCCTCGCACGCGGCGGGCTTGCGGGCCGCGAGTGTGATCGACTGGCCCTGAACCGGCCCGGCTGCTGCGGCCACCCCGCATCGAAAAAATGTACGTACAAGTTGGCAGCTATTGCCAATAGTGATCCCTGCATAAAGTCAAATCTGTTCGCATCCTGCGATTTTGACGCGCGGTTGACTCGGGAGCATCCGACGATCAGGCGCGAACGGTACTGCCACGACGCTGCGGTGCACTGCGGTGCGCCGACCTGAAACAAAGCCAGCTCCTTCGGGGTTGAAGCCGATGCCGCGTACGTGAGCGCGTAGGCGACTTGCCGACAGGCCGCCTGCGCAACATCCCAACGGCCGATGCCACAGATGTGCCCCGACTGTTTGTGCGACCAGAGCGTGCTCAAAGATGGCGCACCACCCGTTTCGTCCCGGCCGACAAACAGCGCGGCTTAAAAAGCCGCACGGACAGGACCCGCGGCGTCGCGTGCCGATGGCTTTTCCGTTGCCGAGATTTCAGTGGGTCTCAGCAATCCCGGCCTTTCGGCCGGAAAGGTTCGTAACGGTGTCACCAAAGCGTGAGTGCTTCGGTGTCCTGATGACGGATGGGACTTCCCCCCGAGTAGTGGACACCTGACCGCAGGCCCCGGGTGGGGCTGGCAGAAGGTGATCGATTATGGTGATGAGGTTCTATTCACCCGAGTTCAAGGCGGATGCAGTCGCGCTGTACCTGTCGGACCCGGACCACACCTA
>JAFAUH010000037.1 GCA_019243445.1 Streptomycetaceae bacterium
CAGGTGTGGGTCTCCTGCTACGAGGTCAATCCTTTCGATGTGCCGGACAGGGAGAAGACGGAGCTGCTGGAGGAATGGAGCTCCCAGTTGCTTGCGGCCGAGGGCGTGGCGCACACGGATGCCGCGCTTCTCACCGTTGAGGAAAACAAGTTCTACGCGGACTCGGCGGGCACGAGCACCACTCAGCAGCGGGTGCGGCTGCACCCTGAGCTGACGGCATTTGCGGTGGACCCGGAGTCCGGCGAGTTCGATTCGATGCGCACGCTCGCCCCGCCCGTCGGGCGTGGCTGGGAGTACATGACGGGCACGGGATGGGACTGGGACGGTGAGCTGGCGCGGCTCCCCGAGCTGCTGGCCGAGAAGATGCGGGCGCCGAGCATTGAGCCAGGCTCGTATGATCTTGTGATTGATCCGTCCAATTTGTGGCTTACCATCCATGAATCGATCGGGCATGCCACTGAACTCGACCGGGCTCTCGGTTACGAGGCGGCCTACGCGGGCACCTCGTTCGCCACCTTCGACCAGTTGGGCACGCTCAGGTATGGCTCCGAGATCATGAATGTGACCGGCGACCGCACTGCCGAGCACGGCCTTGCCAGCATCGGTTTCGACGACGAGGGCGTGGCCGGGCAGTCCTGGGATCTGATCAAGGACGGCACGCTCGTCGGATATCAGCTGGACCGGCACACCGCACAATTGTGCGGTTTCGAGCGTTCCAACGGCTGCGCGTACGCCGATTCCCCGGCCCATGTGCCGGTGCAGCGTATGGCGAACGTCTCGCTGCTGCCAGCACCGGAAGGCCCGTCGACCGAGGATCTGATCGGCGGCGTGGACCGGGGCATCTACGTGGTCGGCGACCGGTCGTGGTCTATTGACCAGCAACGCTACAACTTCCAGTTCACCGGGCAGCGTTTCTTCCGCATTGAGAACGGACGGCTGGCCGGACAGGTGCGCGATGTCGCCTATCAGGCGACCACCACGGACTTCTGGGGCTCGATGGAGGCGGTCGGCGGCCCGCAGACCTATGTGTTGGGCGGCGCGTTCAACTGCGGCAAGGCGCAGCCGGGTCAGATCGCATCCGTCAGTCATGGCTGTCCGTCGGCGCTGTTTCGCGGCGTCACGATCCTCAACACCACGCAGGAGACGGGCCGATGACATGTACGACCGCACCCCACGAAATCGTCGAGCGGGCACTTGAGTTGTCGCGGGCGGACGGCTGTGTCGTCATCGCCGACGAGGAGTCCACGGCCAATCTGCGGTGGGCGCGCAATGCGTTGACGACCAACGGTGTGACACGCGGCCGCACGCTGACGGTGATTGCGACCGTCGAGGGCGCGCAGGGCACGGCGTCCGGTGTGGTCTCGCGCTCCGCGGTGACCCCGGAGGATCTCGAGCCACTGGTCCGGGCGGCGGAGGCAGCTGCACGCGAAGCGGGGCCGGCCGAGGACGCCCAACCGCTGGTGACAGGCGTGCCGGCGTCCGCCGATTTCACCGATGCGCCCGACGAGACCTCTTCCGATGTGTTCGCGGACTTCGCACCCGCGCTCGGCGAGTGCTTCGCGGTGGCGCGTGACGGCGGTCGCGAGCTGTACGGCTTTGCCTCGCACTCGCTCACCTCCAGCTATCTGGGTACCTCGGCGGGGGTGCGACTGCGGGCGGATCAGCCGTGTGGCACCTTCGAACTCAATGCGAAATCGCCCGACGGGGCACGCTCGGCGTGGGCAGGCGCGGCGAGCCGGGATTTCAAGGACGTGGACCCGGCAGCGATGGACGCCGACCTGGCCCAGCGGCTGGAGTGGGCGCGACGTCGAGTGGAGCTGCCCGCGGGGCGGTACGAGACGCTGCTGCCGCCGACGGCGGTGGCGGATCTACTTGTCTGCCAGATGTGGTCGTCGGGGGCACGGGAGGCGGCGGAGGGCCGCACGGTCTTCAGCCGTCCTGGTGGCGGCACACGGGTGGGCGAGAAGCTCTCGGAGCTGCCGTTGACGCTCTACAGCGACCCTCACGAACCAGGCTTGGAGACCTCCCCGTTCCTGCTCGCGCACTCCTCTGGTGACGACTCGTCGGTGTTCGACAACGGGCTGCCGCTCGGGCGGACGGAGTGGGTGCGCAAGGGAGTGCTGAGCAAGTTGATCACCACCCGGCACACGGCGGGGCTCACCGGGCTGCCGCTGGCGCCGCCGGTGGACAATCTTGTTCTTGACGGCGGAGGGACGAAGACGCTGGACGAACTGGTGGCACAGACCGGGCGCGGACTGCTGCTGACCTGCCTGTGGTACATCCGCGAGGTGGATCCGGCGACGCTGCTGCTCACCGGTCTGACGCGGGACGGGGTGTATCTGGTGGAGAACGGCGAGGTGACGGGCGTGGTCAACAACTTCCGCTTCAATGAGTCGCCGGTCGCTCTGCTGGGGCGGGCCACTGAGGCCGGCCGGACCGAACGCACACTGCCGCGTGAATGGGGCGACTGGTTCACCCGTGCTGCCTTCCCGGCACTGCGGGTCCCCGACTTCAATATGAGCTCGATAAGCCAGGGTGTGTGACGGGGCCGGCCTCCTATGCCGCGCACCTGCGGCGTAGCGTGGAAAGTGCCGGGCCAGGGACAGTTTCGGCAGGTGGATCAGGTGGTGGGACGTGATGCGGAAGCACGGCGGCACGGAGGTCTTCCGGATCACCAGTGCTCGCTCCGGGCTGAGCGAGGACGTGCGCGGCAGGCAACGCAGGTATGTGATCTCGATGTCGGTCCGCACGGTCTGTTTCCTGCTCGCCATCGCACTGTGGCATGTGCAGATCGTTCTCGCTGCCATCGCACTGGTCCTCGGGGGGGTGCTGCCGTATATCGCTGTAGTGATCGCCAATGCCGGACGGGCGAACGCCACGGATCTCCCCTCCGCGGTTGTTCCTCCGCCGGCACGTCCGATGCTGGATCGCGCACCTGATGCAGCGGACACAACCCAGCAGGAGCAGCAGAGCACAGTCCGACCTGGTACGGAACACACCGAGGAGCCGAAGCGCGACGGAGTGAACTGAGTTGATCAGTTTATGAAAACTCGAGAAATGCTCAGATCAATGCCGTCGTTCCGGTGCTCTTACGGGCCATGTGCGTGACATACTTCTTCTTAGGCGCTCCGCATCCCCCGTCGGAGCGGCGAACCGACGTCGGGCGGCTCCCCCCGTGGCTGCCCGGCGTCGTTCTTTTGCGTTCCCCTGAATGAAAGTTCGGTCTATGGAGCACGTCGCGGACGGGAAGCCGGTCTGCTCGGCCAAGGGCTGTCAGGCGGACGCGGAGTGGGTCCTGGCATGGAACAACCCCAAGGTCCACACTCCTGAGCGGCGCAAGACATGGCTCGCCTGCGACGAACACCGCGAGTACCTGTCGAAGTTCCTCGGGGTGCGTGGCTTCCTCAAGGATGTGATGGCGCTGCGGGACTGGGAGTCCCGTAAGTAGGGCGATCAGCCGCCGATGGCGGACATGGGGCGCTGCGGCTGCAGGAACAACGGGTCGTCGAGGCCGGAGCCCGCCTTCTTGCCCCACATCGCCGCACGCCACAGTTCAGCGATTTCGGCGTCCGGCGCTCCGGAACGCAGCGGCGTGCGCAGATCGGACTCCTCGCGGGTGAACAAGCAGTTGCGCACCTGTCCGTCGGCAGTGAGCCGGGTACGGTCACAGGCACGGCAGAACGGGCGAGTGACGGAGGCGATCACACCGACCGTCGCCGGACCGCCGTCGACGAGCCAGCGTTCGGCGGGTGCCGAGCCGCGTTCGGAGGGCTCCTCGGCAGTGAGGGCGAAGCGGGCGGAGAGCTTCTCGAGGATCTCCTCCGCCGTCACCATGTTCTCGCGCCGCCAGCCGTGCTGGGCATCGAGCGGCATTTGCTCGATGAAGCGCAGCTCGTAGGTGTGGCCCAGGGCCCAGGAGAGCAGTTCGGGGGCCTCGTCGTCGTTGATGCCGTGCATCAACACAGAGTTGATCTTGACTGGGGTGAGCCCTGCTTCGCGGGCCGCATGCAGCCCCTCGAGGACATCCGCGTGACGTTTGCGGCGGGTGAGGGTCTGGAAGACGTCGGGGCGCAAGGTGTCGAGTGAGACGTTGACCCGGTCGAGCCCGGCATTGCGCAGTGCCACCGCGGTGCGGGCCATGCCTATGCCGTTGGTGGTCAGCGAGAGCGTGGGGCGGGGTTCGAGAGCTGCGCAGTGCTCGACGATACCGACCAGACCGGGGCGCAGCAGCGGCTCGCCGCCGGTGAAGCGCACCTCGGTGACTCCCAGGTCGGTGACGGCGATCCGAACCAGCCGCACGATCTCGTCATCGGTCAGCAGTTCGGGCTTGGCGAGCCACTGCAAGCCTTCCTCCGGCATGCAGTAGGTGCACCGCAGATTGCACCGGTCGGTCAGCGAGACCCGCAGGTCGGTGGCGATCCGCCCATAGGTGTCGATCAGCACGGGTGGGCCTCCCCTCGGGCGCGGGCGCGCTCTTGAACATCTTGCTCAAGCGTAGTTCCGGGGTCCGACACACTGCCGGGCGCGGTCCGCGTACGCCGCCCCAGCCCGTATCCACGCGCTTCGGCAGCGTACGCGATGACCTGCCATTTACAACAATTTGTTTAGGGCGTCGGGGCGACACCGCGCACGCTCCGCTTCGTTCTACTTCATGTGAGCCCCCCGCCGCCCTCTTCGCACCCAGCATCTGGCAAGCGGCCGTACGGCAGTGTGCAGCTTGCGGGTCCCGTGACCCCCATGGCCCCCATGACCGCCACTCGAGTCTCCTGGCGTCTGCCGTCCGGCGTGTGGTTCGGGCCGCAGGTGCCGATACCGCCACTGAGCATCGAAGGGCTCCGCGGCGACTGGCAGCTCAGGGCCTGAGCAGCATCTTCAGGGCGGCTTGACACATCTGCTTGATACACCGCCATGTTCATGGTTCACCGCCATGTTCATGGTTCAATGCGCAAGAGGTGGACAAAGGTGGAGGCACGTGCACGTGCGGAGTTGTCAGTGGCGGCCCGTATCCTCATGAACCATGCTGGAGGACCGAACCACCGCGCCGACCGAAGCGCCGACTCAGGCGCCGACCGAGCCCGTCTCCCCATGGCCCGCTGCCTACCCCGACGGGTACGCGGTGGTGGACGTGGAGACCACAGGACTGGGACGCGATGATCGGATAGTGTCGGCGGCGGTCTACCGGCTCGACGCGCGCGGCGCCGTCGAGGATCACTGGTACTCGACGGTCAACCCTCAACGCGACCCGGGCCCGGTGTGGATCCACGGCCTGACCCGCGAACAGCTCGCGGATGCCCCGCTGTTCAAGGAGATCGCCGACGAGCTCGCCGAACGTCTCGCCGACCGCGTGCTGGTGGCCCACAACGCGGTCTTCGACTGGTCGATGCTCGCCCGTGAGTACGCACGCGCCGACTACCAGGCGCCGGTGGAGCAGCGGTTGTGCACCATCCTGCTCTCCAAGGATCTGCAACTGCCGCTGCCCAACTACAAGTTGGAGTCGTTTGCCGCGCACTACGGCATCGTCCAGCAGCGCGCCCACCATGCCCTGGACGACGCGCGCGTCCTCGCCGAGGCGTTCCGCCCCAGCCTTCACCTGGCCGCCGCGGCAGGGCTGCAGTTGCCACTGCATGCCTGCCGTCAACTCACCGAGTGGCCCCGGACCGACGACCCTCTGCGTGCGACCGGCTACATATCGTCGAACTGGCGGCATTCGCGCAAACGGCCGCTGTGCCCCTACCCCAACCCTGGACGGCTGGAGCCGGACGGCCCGCTGGTGCAGGGGATGCGGGTGGCCTTCTCGGGCGACACCACCGTCGACCGCGAACTGCTCGAGGACCGGGCGAGCGAGGCCGGGCTGCATGTCGCCTCCGCCGTCTCCCGGCTCACCAGTGTGCTGGTCACCAATGACGCGCAGTCGCGCACGGGGAAGGTCGTCAACGCGCACCGCTTTGGTACGCCCATCGTGGATGAGCACCGATTCCGCGAACTCCTGGAGGCCGTCGTGCCCGCCCCCTCTCTGCTAAGCCGTGAATAGGCCGTACGAGCGGAGTCGTCGCGCCTCGGGCTGCGCGCGGTTGCCGGAGGGCTCCAGGCAGCGCAGGCTGGGATGCATGGCACGATGTGAGGTTTGCGGAAACGACTACAACATGGCCTTCACTGTGGAGGCCCAAGGGGCTCGCCACACCTTCGACTGCTTCGAGTGCGCGATCCACCGGATGGCGCCGATCTGCGAGCACTGCCGCGTACAGATCGTCGGTCACGGCGTCGAGGCGGACGGCCATATGTATTGCTGTGCGCACTGTGCGAAGGCCGAGGGCGCGGTCGGCATCGTCGACCACGTCGAGACCGCCGCGTCGCTGTGACACGCACCCCCTAACGGCTGCCCGCGCGGAATCGGGTTGTACGGTCGTTGGGTGTACCGCTTCCTGCTGTCCAGGCAATGGGTGATCCTCACCCTGATCGGCCTGATCCTGATGCCCGTCATGGTGGAGCTGGGTGTCTGGCAGATGCACCGCCATGAGCAAGAGGATGCGAACAACGCTCTGATCAGGCAGAGCCTGGCCGCGCCCGCCGCACCAGTGGAGAAGCTGACCGCGCCGGGCGCCCGTGTGGCCTCCCATGACAATTTCCGGACCGTGACGGCCACCGGCCGCTATGATACGGCCCATCAGGTCGTCGTACGCCACCGCACCTCCTCTGACGACTCCACCATCGGCTACTACCTCATCACGCCCCTGGTGATGACCGACGGCAGGGCCGTCCTGGTCAACCGCGGCTGGATCCCGGCCCCGCAGACCGGAGGCGACGCCCAATTCCCGGCGCTGCCGCCCACCCCTTCCGGGCAGGTCTCGATCACCGGCCGGGTCCGCCCCGACGAGACGACCGCGAGCACCGGCATCGTCGAGCGTCCCGGCCTGCCGCCGCACATGATCATGCTCATCAACAGCGGCAAGTTGACGAAGGAGCTGTCTGAGCCGGTGCTCGGCGGCTACATCGAGCTCACCAACACCTCCCCCAAATCCGTCGGTAGCCAGCCCCAGCCCGTTCCCGCACCCGCCCCGGGCCAGAGCAACGGCGGCTACAACCCCCCGCACCTTGCGTACGCCTGGCAGTGGTGGCTGTTCGTTGCCATGGTCCCGGCCGGGTGGGTCATCCTGGTACGACGAGAGCTCAAGGACCGACGCGCCCAGCAAGCGAAGGCGCAGCCGGGGCAGAGGCAAGGCCCCGCCCCCGGCAGCGGCGAGGATGGCGCACCCGACACAGTGCAAAGTGACGGCGACACCAGCCGCTGCCGCGGCGCGGTCTCCGTCGCTGCGGATGCCTCCGCCGCGGAGCAAGGGAGTAGTGGGGTAGCGGAGTAACGACCTGGGGAGCAATAGGGAGTGGATCAGCGAGCGGCGTCATGCGGCTTCGCATCCAAGCGGAGGAGGGAGGCGACGCGGAGCGTCGTTGACCGACGACAACGCAGGAGGCTTCAGTCGCAGGGCGTCGGGAGCCCGCTCCCTATTGCTCCCCAGGTCGTAAGAGCCTCGGAGAGCGTACGGAGCGTACGAGGAAGGCAGCACTGTGGCAGGACGCATCGAGGACTATGCGCTCATCGGCGATCTGCAAAGCGCCGCGCTCATCGGCAGGAATGGTTCAATCGACTGGCTCTGCCTCCCCCGCTTCGACTCACCGGCATGCTTCGCCGCCCTGCTGGGGACCAAGGACAACGGACACTGGCGCCTCGCCCCCGCCGGTGCGGGCGACGCCACCCGTCGCTCCTACCGCGGCGACACCCTGATCCTCGAATCGGTGTGGGAGACGGCCTCCGGGGCCGTCAAGGTGATCGACTTCATGCCGCAGCGTGACAAGGCGCCCGACGTGGTCCGCATCGTCGAGGGCATCTCCGGCCAGGTCGCTATGCGCAGCAGGCTGCGGCTGCGCTTCGACTACGGCAGCATCGTCCCTTGGGTGCGCCGCACCAATGGCACCCGCGTCGCGATCGCCGGACCCGACTCGGTGTGGCTTCGCAGTGATCCCGAGGTGCACACCTACGGCAAGGATTACTGCACCCATTCGGAATTCACTGTCTCCCGGGGCGAGCAGATCGCCTTCGTGCTGAGTTGGAACCCCTCTCACGAACCGCGCCCCAAACTGATCGACCCGTACAAGGCGCTGCGGCAGAGCGTCGAGGGCTGGAAGCGCTGGTCCGCCCAGTTCTGTTACCAGGGCCCTTACCGGGAGGCCGTGCTGCGCTCCCTGATCACGCTCAAGGCGCTCACCTACAAGCCGAGCGGCGGGATCGTGGCCGCAGCTACCACCTCCCTTCCCGAGGAGATAGGAGGGATGCGCAACTGGGACTACCGCTACTGCTGGCTGCGTGACTCCACGCTGACGCTGAACGCGCTGGTCGACAGCGGCTTTCGCAAGGAGGCCACCGAGTGGCGCGACTGGTTGCTGCGCGCAGTAGCCGGGAACCCGGCCGACCTGCAGATCATGTACGGGATCACCGGAGAGCGGCGGCTGCCGGAGGTCGAGGTGGACTGGCTGCCAGGGTACGAGGACTCCGCACCGGTGCGCATTGGCAACGCTGCTGTGTACCAACTCCAGCTCGACGTCTACGGCGAGATCATGGACTCGCTGTTCCTCTCCCGCGAGCGCGGGATGCCGCAGAAGAAGCACGCGTGGAACGTTCAGTGCGCGTTGATGGATTTCTTGGAGTCCCATTGGCAGGAGCCGGACGAGGGCCTGTGGGAGGTGCGCGGGCCCCGGCGTCACTTTGTGCATTCCAAGGTGATGGCTTGGGTCGCGGCGGACCGTGCGGTGCGGACGGTCGAGGCCCACCCGGAGTTGCACGGCGACGTCGACCGCTGGCGGCGAATGCGCGGCAAGGTGCACCGCGAGGTGTGCGAGCGCGGCTACGACAAGGAACGCAACACCTTCACCCAGTACTTTGGCTCCAAGGAGCTCGACGCGGCGGTCTTGCTCATCCCGCAGGTCGGCTTCCTGCCGGCGACAGATCCGCGAGTGATCAGCACCGTCGATGCAATCCGCGACGAGCTGGGCCATGGCGGTTTCGTCCGCCGCTACTCGATCGACGGTGCGGACTCCTTGACGAGTTCTGTGGTCGACGGCCTGCCGGGCTCCGAAGGCGCTTTCCTCGCTTGCTCCTTCTGGCTCGCCGACGCGCTGAGCGCGACCGGTCGGCAAAAAGAGGCACGCGAGCTGTTCGAGCAGCTGCTGTCGCTCTGCAACGACGTCGGGTTGCTCGCCGAGGAGTGGGACCCGGTGGCGGGCCGCCAGCTTGGTAACTTCCCGCAAGCGTTCAGTCACATCGGCTTGGTCAACACCGCGATGAAGCTGGGGCGATGCGCTGATGCCTCCTATTCCCCCACACCTGCGAGATCACGCAGGCAGCGTGCCTGAGCGGCGCGCTCCGCGGCGCACTGCTCCTCGTAGTGGCGCGAAGCGGCCCCACGCAGCAGCGCCTTGGTCTCGATAACAGCATCCCGTGGCGCGTCGAGCAGCGCCGCCACGAGGTCGTTCACGGCGGCGTCGAGTTCGTCGCAGGCCACCACCACATTGGCGAGGCCGGTGCGTTCGGCTTCGTCGGCGCCGACGGAACGGCCGGTAGTGCAGACCTCCAATGCCCGGGCGTAGCCGATCAATTCCACCAAGGGCTTGGTGCCGGCCAGGTCGGGCACCAGGCCGAGGCTGGTCTCGCGCATGGCGAACTGCACGTCGTTCGCGCAGACCCGCAGGTCGCAGGCGAGCGCCAACTGGAAGCCGGCGCCGATGGCGTGACCTTGCACGGCGGCGATGCTCACCACGTCGTTGCGCCGCCACCAGGTGAACGCCTGCTGGTACACGGCGATGGTCGCGTCCAGTTCGGTGTCGGAGCCGCGCGCGAGGTCCAGCAAGGAGGGCTCGCCGTCGAATCCCTCGGGCGTGAACGCCTGCCGGTCGAGGCCTGCGGAGAAGGAGGCGCCCTCGGCACGCAGCACGACAACGCGCGTGGTGCCGGGCACCAGGCGCCCCACCTCGGCCAAGGCCCGCCACATGGCGGGCGACTGGGCGTTGCGCTTGGCAGCATTGCACAACGTCACAGTGGCGACGGCAGCACCGTCGTGCGCGGCGTCGACGGTGAGCCGTACGCCATCGCGCTCGAGCAGTGGCGACTGGGCGGTGTCCGCGCCGATGTGAGCGGTACGGGCCGCAGTGTGATCGGACATCGGACACCTCCGAGCAGGCCCCGGACAAGCAGGCCACAGATTGGGCTACCCAACAGTAACCACCCGGTCGGACTCGCTGCGACCGGGCGGTCGCCGTCCGGGCCCTCGCTTTCCGAATGCCCGATACCCGTCAGGCCGTCGCTGCCTTCTTGCCGCGGGTCGCCCCGCCACGGCCTCGCAGAGTCACACCGGACTCGCTGAGCATGCGATGCACGAATCCGTAGGAACGGCCGGTTTCTTCGGCCAGCGCCCGGATACTCGCACCGGCGTCGTATTTCTTCTTCAGGTCTGCCGCGAGCTTGTCGCGCGCGGCGCCGGTCACCCGGCTGCCCTTCTTCAGAGTCTCGGCCACCCGTGCCTCCTCCAGGGAAGTGCGCTCTGGACTCTCATGATCACCCCTACGGCGCTTCCTGGCCACCCATTCGGCAAGGTCCGTAAAACAACATTCGTGTCACGGCGGAGACGGACACGCGGTACACGGTTCGTACGGCTGTGGATCCTCTGCCCTTGCGTGGGGGCCGGATTCCGCACGGGGTCAGAAAGTGGCTGGTCAACAGGGTGAGTAAGGAGTCTTTCGCAGTTACAGAAGTGATCAGCGGTCGGCGCGAGGCGGTACGCGCATGTCTACCGGGGGCGTACGAGCCCGTCTCACGCAATTGAAGGATCACCCATGAGCCGAATGATCCAGAAGTGGTCCGGACATCGGATCATGGCCAGGTCGGCGTCGGGAGAGATCTCGGGCACAGGCACCGGCAGAGATGTCAGGCGAGCGAGACCAGGTCCGCGTAGTCCTCGCCCCACAGGTCCTCCACACCGTCCGGAAGCAGGATGATCCGCTCCGGCTGCAAGGCGTCCACGGCGCCCTCATCATGGGTGACGAGTACGACGGCACCCGAGAAGGAGTGGAGCGCGCCCAGGATCTCCTCGCGGCTGGCCGGGTCGAGGTTGTTGGTGGGCTCGTCGAGCAGGAGGACGTTGGCGCTGGAGACCACGAGGGTGGCGAGCGCAAGCCTGGTCTTCTCGCCGCCGGAGAGCACACCCGCAGGTTTGTCGACATCGTCACCAGAGAAGAGGAACGAGCCGAGGATCTTGCGGATCTCGACGAGGTCCATATCGGGGGCGGCGGAGCGCATATTCTCCAGGACCGTGCGGTCCGCGTCGAGTGTCTCGTGCTCCTGTGCGTAATAGCCGAGCTTGAGACCGTGGCCCGGCACCACCTCGCCGGTGTCCGGCACTTCGATTCCCGCAAGCAGCCGCAGCAGCGTCGTCTTGCCCGCACCGTTGAGGCCGAGAACGACGACGCGGGAGCCCTTGTCGATGGCGAGGTCGACGTCGGTGAAGATCTCCAGCGAGCCGTAGGACTTGGACAGACCTGAGGCGGTGAGCGGAGTCTTTCCGCACGGCGCAGGGTCGGGGAAGCGCAGCTTGGCCACCTTGTCGGACCGGCGCGCCTCATCCAGGCCGGAGAGCAGCTTCTCGGCACGGCGGGCCATGTTCTGTGCGGCGACGGTCTTAGTGGCCTTGGCGCGCATCTTGTCAGCTTGGGCGTTGAGGGCGGCGGCCTTCTTCTCAGCATTGGCGCGCTCGCGCTTGCGGCGTTTCTCGTCGGCCTCGCGCTGGGCCAAGTACTGCTTCCAGCCCATGTTGTACAGGTCGATGCAGGCACGGTTGGCGTCGAGGTAGAAGACCTTGTTGACCACCTCGTCGACGAGGTTGATGTCATGCGAGATGACCACGAAACCGCCACGATAGGTCTTCAGGAAGTCCCGCAGCCACAGAACCGAGTCGGCGTCGAGGTGGTTGGTAGGCTCGTCAAGGAGCAGAGTGTCGGCGTCGGAGAAGAGGATGCGGGCGAGCTCGACGCGGCGGCGCTGACCGCCGGAGAGCGTCTGCAGGGGCTGGCCGAGCACCCGGTCGGGCAGGCCGAGCGCGGCGGCGATGGTGGCGGCCTCGGCCTCGGCGGCGTAGCCACCCTTGGTGAGGAACTCGGTCTCCAGGCGCGAGTACTTCTTCATGGCATTCTCACGGGTGGCGCCCTTGCCGTTGGCCATCCGCTCCTCGTTCTCGCGCATCTTACGGAGCACGGTGTCCAGGCCGCGGGCGGACAGGATGCGGTCGCGGGCGAGCACATCGAGGTCGCCGGTGCGCGGATCCTGCGGGAGGTAGCCGACCTCGCCGGTACGGGCGACGCTGCCCGCGGCGGGCTGCCCCTCGCCGGCGAGCACCTTGGTCAAGGTGGTCTTGCCCGCGCCGTTGCGGCCGACGAGACCGATGCGGTCGCCCCGGGCGATGCGGAAGGTTGCGGATTCGATCAGAATGCGGGCGCCGGCGCGCAACTCCAGGCCAGTGGCAGTGATCACGGAAGAGACTCCAGGACATCGAGGACAAGGGGGACGGTCGGACGGGTCGGCCGGTTGCCGTCTAATCCGTGGGATCCGTGAGCGAAACTGCCATGGGGAGAGTCTACCGGGGCCCTGTAACCAGCCCGGCAACTGGTACAACGGACGGCCTGGCAACCGGTGCGGGCAGCATCCGGCTCCGCGTGGCCTCCACGCATCTGGCCCGGCAGCTCAGCTCCCGCCGTGGACCCCTTGATGGATCTGGAAGGCCGCCCTGCGTACCGCCTTGGCCAACACCGGGTCGGGGTGCGCTGCGGCCAGTGCCACCAGCACCTGCACCGTGCGCGGGTGCCCGGTGCCACGCACCTCGTCGAGCAGCCGGGGCAGAGATTCCTGGACTGCGCTGTCGAGATGGCCGACGAGCAGATGCCCGTCGCCGTGGTCGGCGACGGCAGCCGCGGTGTCGACCCACAGCCAGGTGGCCTCCTCCCGGGTGAGCAGCGCCATCTGCTCACTCGGCTCGCACCCCTGCTGTTCGGCGAGCCAGAGCAGCGCGTACGGGCGCAGCTGAGGCTCGTCGACGACGGCGCGCACCGCGGTCTCGGCGGGGGTGCCGACAGTACGCAGCGCTTCGAAGGCGAGGCCGCGCAGCAGTGCGTCCTCGCCGCGTGCTACGTCGAGGAGCTCGGCGACAGCTTGGGCAATGGGGCGGGCGGCGAGCCAGGCGCGGTATTCGACGCGGGCGGGCCCCGGCGAGTAGTCGGTGCAGGCGCGCAGCAGATCCTCGGCGGATTGCTCGATGTGGCCCGCCGGTGACTGTGCAGCGACACAGATCTGTTCGAGCTTGACCCATACCGCCCAGTTGCCGAGCGCGGTGAGTGCGACTTCCTCTCCCCTGGCGGCGCCCCTGTCGGCGCCTCCACAGCCGTCCCCGCCGTCGGTGCCGGACCTCAGCGCGCCGGTCGAAATCAGCGCCTGCAAAATCCACTCCAGTAGCCCCGGCATGGGGTCGCCGACGCCGTCGGCGGGCGGTTCATGGCGCTCGGTACGCAGTTCGGCGACCCGCTGCCGGAGCAGGTCGAGCAGTGCGGGGACCGAAACGGGCCCCGAGGACAGGTGCAGGAACGACAGCAGTTGCGGGGCAGCCTCGATGACCTCGGCGATGAGCGCGGGGTCGGTGGTTTTGGGAACGAGATGCCACAGGTGGGCGAGGTGGGCGAGCGACCAGGCGTCGAAGAGCGCGACCCAACCGCGCAACACGACGGTGTCGTCCCGGTCCCAGGCGCGCAGCCGCCATCCGGGACGGGCGGCGCCGTCGCGGAGTTCGACGAGGCCGGCCAACCGGGCGCGATCCCAGGAAGTGCGTACCTGATCGGTTTTCAACTCAAGGGCAAGTGCGGCGCGTTCCAGATCGGCCTCGGGCAGTGCTCCGTTCGGCGCCGGCCGCAACGGTGTCTTGTGTCCGGTCTGCGCCTCTGCCCAGCGGGCCAGCCGGACGGCGTCCGCGAGGACCTGCCGCGCCTGTGCGGCAAGCTCGACGGGGGCCGGCGTCCCGTCGGGCGGTCGCGGCGGCCCGTTCCGGCGGACTGTGGCCACCTTGCGCACAGCCGCCATGGGCCTACTGGGTACGAGACGAAGCCTGCTGTCACGCGGGGAACGGGACGTCACGGGAGCAGTCTTACCGGGTGAGCCTCCGGAAACCTAAACGAGCGTGTCGGGCACCGTTTGGGGGCGGTACAGCATGCGCTACATCAAGGGGATCAGGAAGCGGCGCAGCACCTCTTCGTATCTGTCCGGATCAGCGTTCCACATTGCCTGGTGCCCGGCGTCGGCGATGGTGTGCAGGGTGACCAGATCGTTGCGGAGCGTGGCGAATCGGCGCGAGTAACGCCAAGGGGCGATGGTGTCGTCAGGACCGTGGAAGACCAGTGCGGGGACGGCCGGCTTGGCCGGTTCCGCGAAGTCCGTGAGGTGTTCCGCATGCAATCCCGTGCGGCCCTGTGCGGCACGTATCGCGAGCGGTAGGAGCAAGGTCGGCACGCCGTGTCCCCGGGCCAGTCCACGGAGCGTGGACTGCCAGTCGAGCACCGGCGAGTCGAGAATGATGCCGCTGATTCGGCTGCGCTGCGGCGAATTATCGGCGACGCGAAGGGCCATCGCGGCCCCGACGGACCAGCCGTAGATCACGGCCCGTTCGGCGCCATGGCGCACCGCATAACGCAACGCTGCGTCCACGTCGTGCCACTCGGTGTCGCCGAGGTGCCCTATGCCGTCGGGGGACTTCGGTGCACCTGCGTCGTTGCGGTAGGTCATGATGAGGACGGGGAAGCGCAGGCGGTGCAGGAGCGGCAGGACGACGAGCGGCTGGCAGCGGGTGGTGCCGAGTCCATGGACGGCTATGACACAGGTGGAACGGTCACCGGGCACGAACCAGGCCGGCATCGGCCCCAGTTCGCCGTCGATGTCCACGTCGCGGTATTCGAGACCGTGCGCGGTGAGCGGATCGCCGGTGTACACCTCGGGGGTGAGGCGTACCTGCATGCCGGCAGTCAGGGTGCCTTCCTGGACCTGATCGAGGCGGCGGGTGATCGAGTCGGGGGTGTGCGCGAGCACCGGGCCGAGCAGCGCGTGGCAGCCCTCGGCGGCCAGCCCGTAGACGCCCGGTCGCAGCGAGACGAGCGTCCGGCTCAAGGTGATGGCCCCCGGCTCGATGCCGTGCACAGTGAGCAGATCGCTCTCGCCGGTCGGCGGCCCGAGCGCCGGGCCGTTCAGTCGCGGGTTGAGGGCGAGGCCGGAGACGTACCGGCCTGCCGCCACGGCGACAGCGCCGGCACCGAGACATATGGCGGCCGCGGTCGCCGCAGTACGCAAGCGCATCCGTTCCAGTGTCGGCAACCTGGACGCATGCGGCCAGTGGGCAAAGCCGGGCGGGTTTTCGGTACGGCTGGTGTCTTTGGGCGGGGAGGTATGTCTCGCCCGCCGCGCGCCCCGGAAGGCAGGGAGAGGCTGATGTCACCGCTATGCGCCCCATGTGTACCTCGGCACACTCCCCCCTACCAGTAAAGGGGAAGTTGACTGCCGTTCGCGGAACATGGTGGACTTCACGGTGCCAAACGGCGACAGAAGAGGAAGCCGGTGAGAATCCGGCGCGGTCCCGCCACTGTCACCGGGGAGTGCGTCCCCACCCGAGCGTCACGGCCGAGGGATCGGCTGGAAGGCCCGGGGACGTGCCGATCCGGGAGCCAGGAGACTCTCATCGCCGGTCACGTCGAACCAGGGCGCGGACCCTGAGTGAGGACTTCTGCCATGTCCGGTATGTGCCGAACGCCTTTCATCCTGACGGCGGTCTGAGATCATGCGTGCCGACCGCATCTTCGCGTACGGCGCGGCTCTTGGTTTCCTCGGCGACATGCTCATGGGCGATCCGCGCCGCGGGCATCCGGTCGCCGCGTTCGGCCGTGCCGCTGCTGCTGTCGAACACCGGCTGTGGGACGACGCCCGCGGACGCGGTGCATTGCACACTGTTCTGTGCACGGGCGGCGCACTCACCCTCGTGGGGGCGTTGAGGCGCAGCGTGCGGTGCTCGACCGTCGGTGAGGTCGCGCTGACCGCGGCTGCCACCTGGGCGGTGCTGGGGGGAAGTTCACTCAGGCGTGAAGCACAGGCGATCGGGCGTGCTCTCGATGCCGGGGACATCGCCGCGGCACGCAGACGCCTGCCTCATCTGTGCGGGCGCGATCCGCAGGCGCTCGACGAGCAGCAACTCGCGCGCGCTGTGGTGGAGTCCGTCGCCGAGAACACCTCGGACGCGGTAGTCGGCGCGCTGGTGTGGGGGGCTCTCGGCGGTGTGCCAGGGCTCGTCGGTTTCCGGGCGGTCAACACGCTCGACGCCATGGTGGGTCATAAATCGGGGCGTTACTGGCGTTTCGGCTGGGCTTCTGCACGGCTCGACGATGTGCTGGGCTTTCCCGGGTCGCGGCTGACGGCGGCGCTGGCGACGGTTGCCGGACCCGATCCGCGCGGCGCGTGGCGAGCGTGGCGGGCCGACGGCCGGAAGCATCCGAGCCCGAACGCGGGGCCGGTGGAGGCGGCGTTCGCGGGATCGCTCGGCGTGCGGCTCGGCGGGAAGCTCGCGTACGGCGGGCGGGTGGAATATCGGCCGGTGCTGGGCTCGCACAACCGGGCGGTCGAGATACGGGACATCGCTCGTGCGGTACGGCTGTCAAGGCGGGTCTCGGCGCTGGCGTTGGCGGCGTGCATGGGCGGGCGGCTGGCAGCGGGTGCGGTATTGGGGCGCGCGAGGAGGAAGCGGTGAACGGGCTGTTGGTCGCGGGGACGACCTCGGACGCGGGCAAGAGCGTGGTGACGGCCGGTATCTGCCGTTGGCTGGCGCGCAAGGGCATCGCCGTGGCGCCGTTCAAGGCCCAGAACATGTCGCTGAACTCATTTGTGACGCGCGAGGGTGCGGAGATCGGCCGGGCGCAGGCAATGCAGGCGCAGGCTGCGCGGATCGAGCCGAGCGTGCTGATGAATCCCGTGCTGCTCAAGCCGGGTGGCAACAGCAGCAGTCAAGTGGTGCTGCTGGGCAGGCCGGTGGGCGAACTGAGCGCGCGCGGATATTTCGGGGGGTTTGGGTCCGCGAGGGAGCCGCTGTCGGCTGCGGTGTCGCCCGAGAAAACGCAGCAGGAGGGCAGGTATGAGACGCTGTTCGGCACGGTGACAGACTGCTTGCGCCAGTTGCGGGAGACGTACGATGTGGTGATCTGCGAGGGCGCCGGTAGCCCTGCCGAGATCAATCTGCGGCGCACCGACATCGTCAACATGGGTCTGGCGCGGGCCTTTGGGCTGCCGGTGGTGGTGGTCGGGGACATTGACCGCGGCGGGGTCTTCGCATCGTTCTTCGGCACGACGGCGTTGCTGAGCCGTGAGGACCAGGCGTTGGTAGCCGGGTATCTCGTCAACAAGTTCCGCGGTGATGTCTCTTTGCTGGAGCCGGGTCTTGAGATGCTGCGCGGGCTGACCGGGCGGCCCACACTGGGAGTGCTGCCGTACGCGCATGGCCTGGGCATCGACGAAGAGGACGGGCTGAACGTCTTTCAAAAAAAGCACATTTCCCTGCGCGGCGCCGTGCGCGAGTCGGTGGTCGCGCCGCCATACGGCGAGGACGTGCTGCGGGTCGCGGTGCCGGCGGTCCCACTGCTGTCGAACTTCACCGATGTGGACGCGCTCATCGCAGAACCGGGCGTCGTGGTGCGCTTCGTGGATCGGCCCGAGGAACTCGCCGATGCTGATCTCGTCGTGCTGCCGGGCACCCGTGGGACGGTGAAGGCGCTGCGCTGGCTGCGCGAGCGCGGTCTCGCTGATGCGGTGGCCCGGCGTGCGGCCGAGGGACGCCCGGTGCTCGGCATCTGCGGCGGGTTCCAGATGCTTGCCGCGACGATCGAGGACGAGGTCGAATCGCGGGCGGGTCTGGTGGACGGCCTCGGACTGCTGCCGGTGCGGATCCGTTTCGCCGTGGAGAAAACCCTGGCACGGCCGGTCGGTAAGGCGCTCGGCGAGCACGTCGAGGGCTATGAGATCCATCACGGGATCGCCGATGTGGCGGGCAGCGGTGAACCATTCGTCTTTGATGACCAGGGAGGCAGCCTGGACGGCTGCCGAGTGGGCGCTGTGTGGGGCACCCACTGGCACGGCTTGCTGGAAAACGACGGCTTTCGCCGGGCGTTCCTGCGGCGGGTCGCGGCGGACGCTGGGCGGCGCTTCGTCCCCGCGCCTGGCACCAGCTTCGGCGCGCTGCGCGAGGAACAGCTGGACTGCCTCGGCGATCTCATCGAAGAACATGTCGATACCGCCGCATTGCTACGTCTGATCGAGGACGGGATCCCGTCCGGCCTTCCCTTCGTACCCCCAGGGGCACCGTGACCGCTATGACCACTGTGTTGTTGCTTTCCACCGCCGATACCGATCTGCCGGCGGCCCGTGCCTCGGCGGTGCGGCTGTTCGACACGCTCCGGGACTACTGCATGGAGGAGGGCTTGGCAAGCGAGTACGTCGGAACACCCCCGCGGGAACACCCCCGCACTGGCGGGGACTACACATCCAGCGTGTCAGGACCATCGGGTCCGGGGTCCTCCGTCCTTGCCGAACCACTCGAAGGAGTAATCACCGCATGAGCACCCCGTATCCTTTCACCGCGATCGTGGGAATGGACGATCTGCGGCTGGCTCTGCTGCTCAATGCGGTCTGTCCGGCGGTCGGCGGCGTACTCGTGCGCGGCGAGAAGGGCACCGCGAAGAGCACCGCGGTCAGGGCGTTGGCGGCGCTCATGCCGGAGCTGCGGATCGTGTCCGGCTGCCGCTTCTCCTGCGACCCGGTGACGCCCGATCCTGCGTGCCCGGACGGGCCGCACGAACCGGAGCCCGGCGAGGTACGCCCGGCCCGCATGGTGGAGTTGCCGGTCGGGGCGTCCGAGGACCGGCTGGTCGGAGCGCTCGATATCGAACGGGCGTTGTCGGAGGGCAAGAAAGCGTTTGAGCCGGGTCTGCTCGCCGCAGCGCACCGTGGGCTGCTCTACGTCGACGAAGTCAATCTCTTGCACGACCATCTGGTAGACCTGCTGCTGGATGCCGCCGCGATGGGCGCCTCGTACGTCGAACGGGAAGGCGTCTCGGTGCGGCATGCCGCCCGCTTCCTGCTGGTTGGGACGATGAACCCCGAAGAGGGCGAGCTGCGGCCCCAGTTGCTTGACCGTTTCGGGCTCACCGTGGAGGTTGCGGCCTCGCGTGAGCCGGACGAGCGCGTCGAGGTGGTACGGCGGCGGCTCGCATACGACGAGGATCCGGCCGGGTTCGCGGCGCGCTGGAGGGGTGAGGAGGCCGCACTGCGCCAGCGGATCGCCGCGGCGCGGGCGCTCCTGCCACAGGTACGGCTCGGTGACGGCGCGCTGCGTCAGATCGCGGCGGTATGCGCGGCGTTCGAGGTGGACGGGATGCGCGCGGACATCGTGACGGCGCGCACCGCGACGGCACTCGCCGCGTGGGCGGGCCGCGACCAGGTGCTCGCTGAGGACGTACGGAAGGCGGCGCTGCTGGCGCTGCCGCATCGCCGCAGGCGTAATCCGTTCGATGCACCGGGGCTTGACGAGGAGAAGCTCGACGAGACGCTGGAGCAGTCCCGCGGCGAGGACGAGAACCCGGATCCGGAGGGACCCGGTGGCGGCGGATGCCGACCGCCGCAGGACGCTGAGGGCGGCGGTCCGCAGGCACCCGCGCCGCGTGACTCGCCCGAGAACGAGCGGACGAACGAGCGGACGGACGAGGGCAGCTCCGCTCCGCAGGGCGCGGGTGAGCAGTCCGCCGTACCGGCCGGGACGCCATTCCAGGCGCGGCTGCTCGACGTACCGGGCCTGGGCGAAGGGATCGCAGGCCGCCGTTCCCGCGCCCGTACCGCGCACGGGCGCACCACGAGCGCCCGGCGTCCCCAGGGGGCGCTGACCGCGCTGCATCTGGCGGCGACCGTACAGGCGGCCGCCCCGCACCAGCGTGCACGCGGCCGCAGCGAGCCCGGCCTCATCGTGCGCCGCGACGATCTACGGCAGGCAGTACGGGAGGGCCGTGAGGGCAATCTCGTGCTGTTCGTGGTGGACGCGTCAGGGTCGATGGCTGCGCGGCAGCGGATGAGCGCGGTGAAGGGCGCGGTGCTGTCACTGCTGCTCGATGCCTACCAGCGTCGCGACAAGGTGGGGCTGGTCACCTTCCGCGGTACGGGCGCGGAGGTGACGCTGCCGCCGACCTCGTCGGTGGAAGCAGGCGCGGGCCGACTCGAGAAGCTGCCGACAGGCGGCCGTACGCCACTCGCTGCCGGGCTGCTCAAGGCCCGTGAGGTGCTGCGGATCGAGCGGCTGCGCGATCCGTCACGCCGTCCGCTGCTGGTGGTGGTGACGGATGGGCGGGCGACGGAAACCGGCGCAGTGGCGCGAGGACCGGAGCCGGTGGGGCTCGCGACGCGGGCGGCACGGCTGCTCGCCGCCGATGGTGCGGCGTCGGTGGTGGTCGACTGCGAGAGCGGTCCGGTACGACTCGGTCTTGCCGGCACCCTCGCCCGCGATCTCGCCGGGACTTTGGTGACATTGGACGAGCTGCGTGCGGACACCGTGTCCGCACTGGTACGGGATGCGAGGAGGGCCGCGTAATGCCGCAGGGAAGGCCAAGTGTCATACCTGACGATGGATTGACGACTCGTCAACGCCGTAACCGGCCGCTGGTCATAGTGCACACCGGCGTGGGGAAGGGAAAGTCGACCGCCGCCTTCGGCCTGGCTCTGCGGGCATGGAATCAGGGCTGGCCGATCGGAGTGTTCCAGTTCGTGAAGTCCGCAAAGTGGCGGGTCGGCGAGGAGCGGGCGCTGCGAGTGCTCGGTGATTCCGGCGAGGGCGGGAGCGTCGCCTGGCACAAGATGGGCGAGGGCTGGTCTTGGGTGCAGCGTGACCTGGAGTCGAGCGAGGAGGCGGCTCGCGAAGGCTGGGCGCAGGTCAAACGCGATCTTGCGGCGGAAAGCTACGGGCTGTATGTGCTGGACGAGTTCGCGTATCCCCTGCACTGGGGATGGGTCGACACCGGTGAAGTGGTCTCGGTGCTGCGCGACCGGCCAGGGGCCCAGCACGTGGTCATCACCGGGCGCAACGTGCCTCAGGCACTGGTGGACACCGCCGATCTGGTGACCGACATGTCCAAGATCAAGCACCCGATGGACGTCGGGCAGAAGGGCCAGCGGGGTATTGAGTGGTGAGCAGCAGTGTGCCCCGTCTCGTCATCGCCGCGCCGGCTTCCGGGAGCGGCAAGACGACTGTCGCCACCGGTTTGATGGCCGCGTTCGCCGAGTGCGGGCTTGAAGTATCCGCGCACAAGGTGGGTCCCGACTATATCGATCCGGGCTATCACGCTCTGGCGACGGGGCGTCCCGGTCGTAATCTCGATGCGTTCCTGTGCGGCGAGGAGCGGATCACCCCGCTGTTCCTGCACGGCGCGCAGGGCTGTGATCTCGCCGTGGTCGAGGGTGTGATGGGGCTGTTCGACGGGGCGGCGGGGCAAGGGGAGCTCGCGTCGACGGCGCAGGTGGCGAAGGTGCTGAGCGCGCCGGTGGTACTGGTGGTGGACGCCTCGTCGCAGTCGCGCTCGGTGGCAGCGCTGGTGCACGGTTTCGCGTCGTGGGATCCACGGGTGCGGATCGGCGGGGTGATCTTGAACAAGGTCGGTTCGGACCGCCATGAGGAGTTGCTGCGGGCGGCGTTGGACGAGTCGGGCGTCGCGGTGTTCGGGGCGTTGCGGCGCGAGGCGGATGTGCGGATGCCGAGCAGGCATCTGGGGCTTGTGCCGGTGGCGGAGCGGCGAGATGCAGCGGTGGATGCCGTGCGGGCGCTGGCCGCACGGGTGCGGGCCGGGTGCAATCTGGACGGGCTGCTGGCGCTGGCGCGCAGTGCTCCGCCACTTGCACAGGCGCCGTGGGATCCGGCAGCGGAGGTCGCAGGTGGCGCGGTGGCGGGGCGTCCGGTGGTGGCCGTTGCGGGCGGGTCCGCGTTCACTTTCTCGTATGCGGAACACACCGAGTTGCTGGCTGCGTCGGGTGCCGAGATCGTCAGCTTTGATCCGCTGCGGGACGAGGAACTGCCGAAGTCCACGGCGGGCCTGGTGATCGGTGGTGGGTTTCCCGAGGTGTACGCGCCGGAGCTGTCGGCGAACGAACGGTTGCGGAAAGCGGTCGCCGGGCTTGCGGCCTCGGGAGCACCGATTGCCGCAGAGTGTGCCGGACTGCTGTATCTGGCGCGGGAGTTGGATGGTGCGCCGATGTGCGGGGTGCTGGACGCCAGGGCACGGATGACGGAACGGTTGACGCTTGGTTACCGGGAGGCGGTGGCCCTCTCCGAGAGCGTCCTTGCGGTGGCCGGGACTCGACTGCGCGGGCACGAATTCCACCGCACGGTGACGGAGCCGGGGTCGGGTGCCGTGCCTGCCTGGGGGTGGACGACAGCGACATCAGCCTCCCCCTGCCCTCGGCGGGAGGTACCCCCTGCAGGCAGGGGGAGGGAGATACCTCCGGGCGCGGCGGGGCAAGCAGAGAATCAGACGCCGGAGCGCCGTGTCGAGGGTTTTGTCCATGCGGGTGTGCACGCCTCGTATCTGCATGTGCACTGGGCAGCCGAGCCCTCGCTCGCCCGGAGGTTCGTCGAGAGGTGTGCCGCATGAGCGATGGCAAGAGCAGCGGCATGAGCGGTGACATGAACGGGGGGAAGAAACGGCTGATCGGCGTCGGCGTCGGCGTCGGCCCCGATGACCCGGAGCTGGTGACGGTGAAGGGCATAAACGTGCTGCGCTCCGCCGACGTCATTGTCGTCGTCCCCGACGAACGGACCGCCGTACTGCGGCCGCCGACACTCGTCATCGGCGTCGGGGCGAGCAGCGGGGCGCTCGCCGAGGAGATCTGGCAGCTGATCGATGAAACACTGGCGGACGCCGGGCTCTCGCCGCGCTCGGTCGGCGCGTTGGCCACTGTGGAGGCGAAGGCGGACGAGCCGGGAATCCTCGCGGTCGCCGAGCGGCTTGGGGTGCCCCTGGTGACGTACGACGCAGAGCGGCTGGGCGCGATCGAGGTGCCCAACCCCTCCGCGGTGCCGCTCGCCGCCGTCGGTACTCCGAGCGTCGCCGAAGCAGCGGCGCTTGCCTGCGCGGGCGCCGGCGCCGAACTCCTCGTCCCCAAGCGCAAGTCCGCCCCGCCGTCCGGTCCTGCGAGGGCCACCGCGGCCGTGGCTCGCCGCTGCCCGCGAGGCCGCCTCGCCGTCGTGGGTCTCAGACCCGGTGCACGCGATCTGCGGATGAACTACGACTCGTGCATCTACCGCGTTACTCTGCCGGGCTTCGAGGACCATGTCGGCCTGCCGCAGCAGCCGCACCACCACCCTGAGGACCTCGCACACCGCCACAATCACCACCACGGCGCCCATGTCCACACCCACTGATGGCCACGATCTGCGTCATCACGGCGACGCGGAGGTACGTGACGAGGGCGCGGCGTTCGTTGACCTTGCCGTCAACGTCCGTACCGGAACGCCCCCTTGGTGGCTGCAGAAGCGGATTGCCGATTCGCTGGAGGGACTTGCCCGCTACCCGGACGGGCGGGCGGCGCGGCAGGCGGTCGCGGAGCGCCACGGGCGGTCGACCGACGAGGTACTGCTCACAGCGGGTGCGGCGGAGGCATTCGTCCTGCTGGCCCGTACGGCCGCGCCGCGCCGTGCGGTGGTGGTGCATCCGCAATTCACCGAGCCGGAGGCGGCTTTGCGGAACGCGGGGCACACCGTTGACCGGGTACTCCTCGATGCGGCGAACGGCTTCCGGCTCGATCCAGTGGCCGTCCCCGAGGATGCCGACCTCGTCGTGATCGGCAATCCGACCAATCCGACCTCCGTGCTGCACCCGGCCGGCACCCTCGCGCAACTCGCGCGTCCCGGGCGGCTGTTGGTGGTGGACGAGGCGTTCATGGACGCGGTGCCCGGGGAGAGAGAGTCTCTCGCTGGACGACGCGATGTGCAGGGCCTCGTCGTGTTGCGCAGCCTCACCAAAACCTGGGGACTCGCAGGGCTGCGCATCGGCTATGTGCTCGGCGACTCCGCTACGGTGGCCGCCCTGGAGCGCGCCCAGCCATTGTGGCCGGTCTCAGCTCCTGCGCTCACTGCGGCCGAGGCGTGTTCGGCGCCTGCGGCGCTCGCCGAAGCGAAGGAGGCGGCGGTGCGCATCGCCGAGGACCGGGCGTATCTGCTCGGACGGATCGGTGAGTTGACTTGCGTAGAGGTAGTGGATCAAGCCGCAGGGCCGTTCCTGCTGCTGCATATGCCGGGTGCGTCAATGGTACGGGAGCGGCTGCGGGCAAACGGTTTCGCCGTACGCCGCGCGGACACCTTCCCCGGGCTCGGACCGGACTGGCTGCGCATCGCGGTTCGCGACCGGGGCGTTTCAGATGCCTTCATCGAGGTTTTGAAAAAAGCGCTGGAGGAGCTTGAGCGGCTATAGGCTCGGGAAGTCGCTCACCGGCCGACCGCGGTGGTCGGCCGGTGAGCGGGGACACTCAGCCCTGCGCCGCGGACGACTTGCGACGCCGCGTCACGTACACCGCGGCTCCACCGGCGACGAGGAGAGCAGCCGCACCGCCTGCGATGTACGGCGTGCTCGAGCTGGCACCGGTCTCGGCGAGGTTCTTGCCGGCGCCCGCAGTCTGCGAACCCGCTGTGGAAGCCCCGCTGCTGGCACCCTGCGATGCGCCGCTGGTGCTGCCACCACCCGTCGCACCGCTGGTCGAACCGCTGGTGCTGCCACCACCCGTCGCACCGCTGGTGCTGCCACCGCCCGATGCGCCGCTGGTCGCACCGCTGGTGCTGCCACCACCCGTCGCACCGCTGGTGCTGCCACCGCCCGATGCGCCGCTGGTGCTGCCACCACCCGTCGCACCGCTGGTCGAACCACCGCCCGACGCACCGCCAGTGGAGCCGTTGCCCGACGGTGTCTCGCACGTCGCCCGCACGAGGACGATGTCAGCGTGCACCTTGGCGATACCCGCGTTCGCCGGGTTCAGGTTGGCATGCAGGGCGAGGGCTGTGGCGGCGGCAGTGCTGGACGTGGTGTTGGTCGTCGAAAGCTCGAGGCTGAGCACACCGACACCCGCAACGGGCACCGTGATGGTCTGACCCACCTTGACTTCCTGCGCCCTGCCCAGCACAACAAGCTTGACGATCGAAGCGTTTGCCTTCGGCTGCTCACCCGCCACGCAGGTCGCCCGCGCATTCAGCACTTTGGCCTGGAGTACGGGCGCCGGCAGACCGGGCAGATTCACCTTGGCGTTGACCAGGTTCGCGGAACCCTCGGCCTTGTGCTGGTCGGCGGTGGCGTTGGCGGTGGCGACGTCGGCGGTCAGGAGGGTGAACATCTGGCGGTTCAGCGGAACCTTGACCTTGGCATTGAGCGTGTTCTCGTGAGCGTCCGCGGGCGCGTGCACATCGTCGAGCACCGCGTTCACCGGAACGTTGCTCTGGAGCACCGAGGCGTCGATGTTGGCACGCAGCACGGTCGCGGTGGCCTGGCCACCACCGGAGCCGCTTATCGTGGCCGCCTGGGAGGACGGCGCGAGGGCGAGAGCACCCGCGGAGAGAGCGACGGCCGCTCCGATCGCTGCGGCGGAACGGCGCGCGGGCATGCTGAGGACAGACTTGTACAAGTGGAAAACCCCCACACTGACATGGAGCCGCCGACGCCGCTGAAGGGGACAGCGCGTTCGCCGACGACTTTGGCCCCGCCATATTTACGTATCGACCGTGAAAGGGGAAGCCATCTGAGGCATTACTTCACTCCAAAGGATGGTTTCGAAACATCAGTGTAACTCTTTCACTGTGGTCACAGTTGTCACAGAAGCTGGGCGTCAGCCGACGACCCGCCCGCGCAGCACGACACACCGCGGATCAGCGAGTACTCCTACGTCAGCGCGCGGATCGATGTCGTAGACCACCAGGTCGGCCGGGGCACCCTCCTCCAGTGCCGGTCGGCCCAGCCACGCGTGCGCCGCCCATGTCGTCGCCGACAGTGCGTCCACTATCGGAATGCCCGCTTTTACCAATTCGGCGACTTCTTCGGCGATGAGGCCGTGCGGCAGCGACCCACCCGCGTCGGTACCGGTGAAGATGGGGATTCCGGCGTCATACGCCGAGCGCACCGTGTCGTAGCGGCGGGCGTGCAGTCGGCGCATGTGGGCCGACCAGTCGGGGAATTTCGATTCCGCGGGAGCCGCGAGGTCGGGAAAAGTCGCAATATTGACGAGCGTCGGGACGATGGCGACGCCGTGCTCCGCGAAGAGCGGGATGGTCTCCTCGGTGAGCCCGGTGGCATGTTCGATGCAGTCGATGCCTGCCTCGACCAGATCGCGCAGCGAGTCCTCGGCGAAGCAGTGCGCAGTGACCCGCGCGCCCTCCTCATGAGCGGCGGCGATGGCGGCCACGAGCACTTCACGCGGCCAGCAGGGCGCCAAGTCCCCTACTTTGCGGTCGATCCAGTCCCCGACGAGCTTGACCCAGCCGTCGCCGCGCCGCGCCTCCCGGCGTACATAGGCAACGAGTTCGTCAGGTTCGATCTCGTGAGCATAGTTACGGATGTAGCGACGGGTGCGGGCGATGTGACGGCCGGCCCTGATGATCCGGGGCAGATCCTCGCGGTCATCGATCCAGCGGGTGTCGGACGGCGAACCGGCGTCCCGGATGAGCAGCGTTCCGGCGTCGCGGTCGGCAAGAGCCTGTTTCTCGCTGGTGGCGGCGTCGACCGGACCGTGCCGGTCGAGTCCTACGTGGCAGTGGGCGTCGACAAGGCCTGGCAGCGCCCAGCCCGTCACCGTCCGCACCTCGCGGGCGGCCACCGGGCGTTGGTAGGTGACCCGGCCATCGACAACCCACAGCTCGTCCCTGGCCTCTTCGGGGCCGGTGAGCACCCGGCCCTTGATGTGCAGCACCCCTCTGTCTGTCATGGACAGGACTCTATGCCCCTCCACCGACGGTAGTTACGGCACTCTTCAGTTACGGCACTCTTCCCTGTCTGCTGATTT
>JAFAUH010000103.1 GCA_019243445.1 Streptomycetaceae bacterium
CTCCGCTAACGGGATCGTCGGCCTACGCGTGCCCCGCGACGTGATCAAGACCAAGTGCGCCCCGTACCTCAAGCGCGGAAAACCCGAGCGAAGAAACCAGATGGTCAACGACGACGACCACACCATCGTCCGGACCTACGGAGCAGAATACCGGGGCCTGGCGGAGTACTACCTGCTGGCCGGCGATGTCCACCGACTGAACCGGTTGGAATGGGTAATGAAGACTTCCATGCTTAAAACGCTGGCCTGCAAGCACAACTCGACGGTGACAAAAATGGCGGACCGTTACAAGACCACCATCGAAACACCGTATGGGCCGCGCAGATGCTTCGAGGTCAGCGTGGAGCGGGAAGGACGTCCTCCTTTGGTCGCACGGTTCGGTGGTATTCCCCTACGGCGCAAGAAGGACGCGATCATCAACGACCGCGTCCCGCTCCCGGTCAACGTCCGAAGGAAGGAGCTGATCACCCGTCTGCAAGCAGGGCGATGCGAACTGTGCCACGAACTAGGCACGGTGGACGTCCACCATGTCGCCAAACTCGCTGACCTCCAACGACTGGGAAAGCCACAGCCCGTATGGGACCAACTCATGGCCAAACGACGCAGAAAGACCCTCGTGGTCTGCGTCGAATGCCACGCAGCGATCCACAGCGGGCAACCAACCGCGACACCCACGCAGTAGTCACTGGAGAGCCGTGATGCTCGGAAAGCGAGCACGTCCGGTGTGCGCCGTGAGGCGCTTCGTTGTATCCCCGACGCAGTCGGGATGAACTCGGAGGGAGGTTCTTGGGTCGCCTGACTTACCTGGACGCGAAAGCGCGAGGGGACAAGAGCATGTCAGGGAAGCGGTGGCCGCCTGGAGGTGTCCGGGGCGGGGTGCCGCGAGACCCGCTGCGATATGGCCAAGGCTGGATTGCTTGAAGCCCAATCTCCAGTGGTGAGAGTGCGCACCCGTCGGAACGACACCTGAAACCGACGCCACCTCATGTCCGGGCATGAACCGTGAGACCGGACAACCTCCGTGAGGTGGAGCATCGCTCAGTGAGGGCGGTTAAGGAGATGAGTGGGCGGCCTACGTCGTGCTCGATACGTACAGCGAAGACGTACCACGGGATCGCCTACGGGGCGCGAGCCCTACGGCGACGGAGTGCCCGTAGTAGTCGCAGGAGTGACGACCTGCCAGGGAGGACGGGAAAGCCGTCCACATGGGCGAAGGGGCACAGGTGATTGGGATGTTCAGCGAAGGGAGGCATGCGTAATGCAGAGCGCCGAAGCGGTGCTGGACGTCATCCGTAAGCGCGGTGAGAGAGGACTGCCGATCGAGAGACTGTATCGGCAGCTGTTCAACCCCCAGCTGTATTTGGTGGCCTACGGGCGCATCTACGCCAATACTGGTGCGATGACGCCCGGGATCACCAGGGAGACCGCGGACGGCATGTCGCTGGAGAAGATCGGCAGCATCATCGACGCCTTGCGCGCCGAGCGCTACCGGTGGTCTCCAGCAAGGCGGGTCTACATCGAGAAGAAGGGATCGACGAAGAAGCGCCCGCTAGGGCTACCGCCCTGGTCGGACAAGCTGGTCGCCGAGGTGGTACGTCTGTTGCTTGATGCGTACTACGACGTCCAGTTCTCCGACAGGTCCCACGGTTTCCGTCCCCAACGAGGCTGCCACACCGCGCTCAGCGAGGTTGTGGATGTCTGGAAGGGGACGAAATGGTTCATCGAGGGAGATATCTCCGACTGTTTCGGGTCGTTCGACCACAAGCTCATGGTCGAGATCCTGTCGGAGAAGATCCACGATGGCCGGTTCCTACGGCTGATCAGCCACATGCTCAAGGCAGGATACTTGGAGGACTGGCGGTTTAACGACACGCTCAGCGGCTGTCCGCAGGGCGGGATCGCATCCCCAGTCCTTTCCAACATCTACCTTGACCGGCTGGACCAGTTCATCGAACAGTCTCTGCTGCCTGAGTACAACCGGGGCCTGCACCGACGGTCTGACCGGAGGTACCGAGCCGTGGAGTACGCGATCGCGAAGGCCAGACGGCACGGCGACCGGGAGGCGGTGCGGGCGCTTCGGCCCCGGCTGCGTTCCCTGCCGAGCCAGGACCCGAACGACCCGGACTACCGTCGGCTTCGATACGTCCGCTATGCCGACGACTGGCTCTTGGGATTCGCCGGCCCCAAGCACGAAGCCGAGGAGATCAAGTCAAGGATCGGGGCGTTCCTGCGTGACGAGCTCAAGCTGGAACTGTCCGAGTCCAAGACCGTGATCACTCACGCCACCAGCCAGGCGGCGCACTTCCTCGGCTACGAGATCCGGGCCCAGCACTCCGACACGAAGATCACCCGGAACCGTCGGGCGGTCAACGGAGCGATCGGCCTGTTCGTGCCACGGCAGGTGATCAGGCAGAAGTGCGCGCTCTACATGAGCAAAGGGCAACCGGCGCAACGCGGCATGCTGCTGCACGACGAGGACTTCACGATCGTCGCGAAGTACCAGGCCGAATACCGGGGGCTCGTCCAGTACTACCTTCTGGCCCAGGACGTGTTCCGCCTGGGCAGGCTCCAGTGGGTCATGGAGACCTCGTTGCTGAAGACGCTGGCCGGGAAGCATCGGTCGACGGTCACGAAGATGGCTCGGAAGTACAAGAGCACCATCGAGACACCCGAGGGACCGCGCCACTGCATCCAGGTCACCGTCCCACGCGACCGGGGAAGGAAGCCGCTGGTCGCCCGCTTCGGCGGGATACCGCTCAAACGACAGCGCACAGCCGTCCTCACCGACAAACGGCCGGTCATGGCCAGCGCGAAGCGAAACGAGTTGATCCATCGGCTCCTCGCCGAGTGCTGCGAGATCTGCGAAGCCCGGACGGACCTTGAAGTCCATCACGTCCGCAAGCTCGCCGACCTCAACCGGCCCGGACGTCGGGACAAACCCGCATGGATGCACTTGATGGCCAAGCGGCGGCGCAAGACCCTGGTGATCTGCCGCCGTTGCCACGAGGACATCCACGCCGGGCGAGGCACCACACCACCACGGAAGTGATCACTGGAGAGCGGGATGCCGGGAAAGCTGGCACGTCCCGTTCGGGAAGGGGCCGTTGGAAAAGGACCCGAACCACGGGCACCTCGTCGGCGGCCTACTTCACTCGGGAGGGGGCCGCTGGGTCGGGCTTATGCCTCGCCCAACGGCCTACCTCATCCCTGGGCAACTACGCGGTTGCCGGAAGCGAGTGGCACCGTGCCGGACAACCGGTCGAGGTGCGCGCGCACGACTTCCCCGAGAAGGGGGCCCAGAAGGCGGTGCCGTACGGGATCTACGACATCGGCGCGGACACCGGATGGGTCTCGGTCGGCTGCGACGCCGACACCTCCGCATTCGCCGTGGCCACCTTGCGCCGCTGGTGGGAAGGGGAGGGACGGCACCGCTACCCGCACGCCTCCCGGCTGCTGATCACCGCCGACGCCGGGGGGTCCAACGGCTACCGGGTCCGCGCCTGGAAGAAGGAGCTCGCCGGATTCGCCCACGCGACCGGACTGGAAGTGACTGTCTGTCACTTCCCGCCGGGTACGTCGAAGTGGAACAAGATAGAACACCGGCTATTCTCCCAGATTAGCATCAACTGGCGAGGCAGGCCCCTGACCAGCCACGAAGTCGTCGTCAACACCATCGGCGCGACCCATACCCGCACCGGACTGGCCATCCATGCCGAACTCGACCCCGGCGCCTACCCCACCGGCGTGACCGTCCCCGACGACGTCATGGATCGCCTCCCCCTCACCCCACACGACTGGCACGGCACCTGGAACTACACCCTGCGCCCCGAACCCCTCCGCGCTCAACCACCCGCTCCACCAGCCGAGTTCGGACGGTTCCCGGCTGGGGACAAGGCCCCGGCCTGGCTGCGTCACCCCAGCCTCACCGGCCTGGAGACCCCCGCCTTCGACGACCTCGTCGCCCGCTACCGCGACCACTGCGCCGCGCACCCACCGGTCCTGCTGCCTGGTAAACGCCCCAACGGCGGCCCGGGCGCCGGCACCCGGCTGCTCTCCGCCGCCGACCGTGTCCTCATCGCCGTCCTGACCCACCGCTGGAAGACCCCCCGTACCACCCTGGCTTCCCTGTGCGGCGTCGGCGCAGGCGGCATCTCCCGAGCAGTCAAAGAGACAGGCACCGATCTCGACACCCTCGGACACACCATCCCACCCGGCGCCATCAAGGCCACCACCCCTCAAGCACTCGCGGCCATCGCCGGGCACCCACTACCTCGTGATCAAACCGAGTAGTTATTTTTCGGCAGCCCCCTGCGTGGCCTCCCGGCCAGCTGGCGATGGTCTCGGTCCTGCAGTTCATCGAGGGACTGTCGGACCGCCAGGCGGCCACCGCGGTGCGTGACCGGATCGCATGGAAATACGCTCTGGGGCTGGAGTTGGACGATCCGGGTTTCGACTTCTCGGTACTCAGCGAGTTCCGCACCCGGCTGATCGAAGGATCTGCCGAGCGCCGGGTGTTCGCACAGGTCCTCGACGCCTGCCGCGAGGCCGGCCTGCTCGGCCGCGGAGGGCCGGTCCGCACTGACTCCACGCATGTGCTCGCGGCGGTACGCACCTTGAACCGGCTGGAGTTGATCGGCGAGACCGTGCGCGCGGCACTGAATGCGCTGGCAGTAGTGGCCCCGGACTGGCTTGCAAGCTGGATGCCCAAGGAATGGCCCGACCGGTAC
>JAFAUH010000118.1 GCA_019243445.1 Streptomycetaceae bacterium
AGCTGACGCCATCAGGACTGCCCGAGTGAGGATTCAGCCCGCTCGGGTACCGCAGGCCCCGATTGGGAGGTGGTCCCCGGTCTCGCATCCGCGATCCCCGCATCTCTGCCCTCTGAGGGCGGCCATGCGGAAAACGAAGTCGGCGAACAGTGCCGGCAGATGGTGTTGAAACCCTCGGGGCTCCGGTGCCGTACGGTACCGGAGCCCCTCGATGCATGTTCCGAAGAGGTGCAAGTGCCCCCAGAATCACCCGTGAATGCCACAGACAAACTCGACGATGACGACTATCCCGCCTACACGATGGGTCGCGCCGCAGAGCTGATCGGTGTGAAACCGGCGTTCCTGCGAGCATTGGGCGAAGCATGTCTGATCGCCCCCCTGCGCTCCGAGGGCGGCCATCGCCGCTACTCCCGTTACCAGCTGCGCATCGCCGCACGGGCCCGCGAGCTCGTTGACTCCGGCACCCCGATAGAGGCCGCCTGCCGCATCATCATCCTGGAAGACCAGCTCGAGGAAGCCCTGCGGCTCAACGAAGGGCTTCGCCGCTCCCCGGATGCCGCGGACTCGACCCAGGGCTCTTGAGCCCGAAGGAAGCCACCGGGTCCGTGATCCCCGGGCATGACCGGACGCCCTCTGGCGAGGAGATGTACGAGGAGACGTACGGAGAACTCGGCGGCCATCTCCAGCGGGAAGTCGGTGAGGCTCCAGCGCCGCCGCGGCTGGCACCGGCCGATGGCGGCGCGCCGCACTGCACCCGATCGTCGAGTCGAAGCCCCGCCCAGGCCCGACACGGAAGGCATGGGGTTCGTGCGAAATATTTGTCTTCGTAACTGCAGAAATTCGCATAGTGCACCATGAGAAATAATGGTGCCGCAATGGTAGTGAAAATGAATACCGCGCGTTGGGCTGCGTTGTGTGCCGCGTTGTGTGCTAGTGTCAATTTCGGTTGCAGTTGTGGTTCCCAGGACTTCAAGTGCGCTCGATGGCCTCTGATGGCCGTTCGAGTGCGCTTTTATATTGCCGGTGCTTTTTTCCGGACGGGCAATCATCACGGCAACGCCGGTTCCGCACAGTGCGGGACCCGAGTATTGCCCCGAAGGAGATTGACATGGCCACTGGTACCGTGAAGTGGTTCAACGCGGAAAAGGGCTTCGGCTTCATCGAGCAGGACGGCGGCGGCGCCGACGTCTTCGCCCACTACTCGAACATCGCCACCCAGGGCTTCCGTGAGCTCCAGGAAGGCCAGAAGGTATCCTTCGACGTCACGCAGGGTCAGAAGGGCCCGCAGGCCGAGAACATCGTTCCCGCCTGACGTCGAAGCACGCGCAGCCGGGGCCCGCGCCGTTGGGCGGGGCCCCGGCCGCCTTGTGTCTGCGGTATGCAGTCGGTGGACTGTGACACCGCACAGCTATGAGAGCGGTTGCGTACACTTCCGTCCCACCGTCTTTCCTGGCACATCGCCGAATGTGCCGCCCACCGCCACCGCTTCTGTGGCTCCGCAGTTGTTCTCCTTCCGGTGGATACCACTCATCTCAACGCGCCAGGATCAGCACTTTCAGCTCCCTGGCTTTGTTTTCGTAATTTCTTCGGCCCGTTCTTGTGATTCCTTCGCCGCTTCTTGCCGTCGAGAATTTCTCGATACGCGCCGCATCGAGGAAGGTTCTGCATGAACCGCCGCACAGCTCGCACGAACGACCGCTACGGCTCCTCCGGTACTGGAGGCGGCCGCTTCCGCTCGCAGGGATCCGGCCGAACCTCAGCTCTCAGCAAGTCCGGCGGCGCCAAGTCCGGGGGCGCCAAGTCCGGCGGCGCTCAGCGCCGTTCCGCCGCTTCGCAGGGTGAGTTCGCCATGCCGGTCAGCACCACGTCGCCTCTTCCTGCCGTGTCGTCCTTCGCCGAGCTGGACATGCCGCCGGCGGTGCTGAAGATGCTCACCAGCTTGGGGATGAACAAGCCCTTCCCGATTCAGGGGGCAACCCTGCCGAACTCACTGGCGGGTCGCGACGTGCTGGGCCGGGGGCGCACCGGCTCGGGCAAGACTCTCGCCTTCGGTCTTGCGCTGCTCGTCCGTATCGCCGGGCAGCGTGCCGAGCCGAACCGACCGCTGGCGCTGGTCCTCGTCCCCACCCGCGAACTCGCCCAGCAGGTCACTGACGCCCTCACTCCCTACGCCCGGTCACTGCACCTGCGACTGACGAGCGTGGTGGGTGGCCTGTCCATCAGCCGGCAGGCCCAAGCTCTGAACGCCGGGGTGGAAGTCGTTGTCGCCACCCCCGGACGGCTGGCGGACCTCATCGACCGAGGCGACTGCCGCCTGGACCAAGTCGGTATCACCGTGCTGGACGAGGCCGACCAGATGGCCGACATGGGCTTCATGCCCCAGGTCACTGCTCTGCTCGACCAAGTGCGTCCCCATGGTCAGCGCATGCTGTTCTCCGCCACCCTCGATCGCAATGTCGACCGCCTGGTCCGCCGCTACCTGCACGACCCTGTGGTCCACTCCGTAGACCCCTCGGCAGGCGCGGTCACCACCATGGAGCACCACGTGCTGCACGTCCACGAAGCCGACAAGCACGCCACCACCACCGAGATCGCGGCCCGCGACGGCCGGGTGATCATGTTCCTCGACACTAAGCACGCCGTCGACCGGCTCACCAAACACCTACTGGCCAACGGGGTGCGCGCCGCAGCCCTGCACGGCGGCAAGTCCCAGTCCCAGCGCACTCGCACACTCACCCAGTTCAAAGACGGCTACGTCACCGTACTGGTGGCCACCAACGTCGCAGCCCGTGGCATCCACGTCGACAACCTCGACCTGGTCGTCAACGTCGACCCGCCCAGTGACCACAAGGACTACCTGCACCGGGGCGGCCGCACCGCCCGGGCCGGCGAGTCCGGCAGCGTCGTCACCCTCGTCCTGCCCAATCAGCGCCGCGACATGGCCCGCCTCATGGCCGCCGCCAGCATCACACCGCAGACCACCCAAGTCCGCTCCGGCGACGCCGAACTCACCCGGATCACCGGCGCGCAGGCGCCCTCCGGCATTGCCGTCACCATCACCACCCCGACGGCGGAGGGCCCCAAACGCAACGCCGCACCAGCCCGCGGCCAACGCAGCCACCGACGCAGCCGCCAGGCCCAGGGCCGCCGCTCCCTAGGCTAAGGACCTGGGGAGCAATAGGGAGTCCGCTCCCTATTGCTCCCCAGGATGCTCCTACGGAGCGATAGCCACCGCGCCGGCCCCCGACCTTACGTGATTCCTTCCCCACCTCATTGCGCGGTTTTCGGCGCTGGGTTCAGCCCTTGACGCAGGCGTTGGCGCTGTTGGACCAGAGCGAGACGACGGGGAACGACCCAGTCGGCAAGGTGATGTCGCCGTCAGGTCCGCAAAGGTCGCCGATCTCGGAGGTGAGATCCGCAGACGTCCACCCCGCATTGACGTCGGTGAGGGTTTCGGCGTACTCGTGGGACAGGACGTTGGTGTCCTGCCACCCATAGGCGGCATTGATGACGCTGTAGCCATCGTTGGTTGTGGTGTGCCACGAATAGCCGCCACCGGCCTTGGTGCCCGCCGGGGAGAAGACGATGAATATCGAGCGAGACGGGTCGGTGACACCGAAGTGCGTAGCGGCTGCGCGGGCTTCGGCGATCAGGTCGTCACCAGGCGCCTGGGGCGCGGGCTTGGAGTTGTCAAACCAGGTGCCCGCGTAGACGGTACTGGTGGGGTAGGGGATGTGCGCAGCGGTGGCGGGGCAGACCGTGGTGCCCTTCGGCACTCCACTGCAGTACTGGGTCAGGGTGCGGGACCAGGTCTCACCACCTTGTCCGAGCCCCTTGAAGAACCCTTCCGCCGCTGCTTGCGTGGCGCCGCCCGTCCCGTTCCACTGCGAGCCGTAGAAGACCAGGTACACCTTGGGGCTCTCGGTGAACGTACCGTGGGCTCCGCCGTTGTACTGCACGTAAGTGCCGCCCCGAGGCGCGGTGAGCGGGGCGGATGAGGGGGCCGGCTGCGGTGCCTGCGGCTGCGGCTGCGGCTGTGGTGCCTGCGGCTGCGGTTGGGCCTGGGACTGGGACGTTGTCGAGGTGGTGGCCGCTTTTATGAAGACGGGTGCGAACTGGTCGTCGACGGATGCACTCGACGGCACACGCTGCGCCTGGGAGATGAACAAGGGCTGAGTAAAGTTCTGATTCCGGGCGGTAGCACAATTGCTGGCGAACGCGATGACGCGAACCCACTGACCAACCCGCACTTGGTGATCGGTGGTCACCCAGTTGGTATTCACGGGATTGTCGTTCCCGACGAGGAACGAAGGATGGCCGATGACAAGGCCAGGGGCCAATTGGGCGTGCGTGTCTCTGAGCGCGACCGCGAGGCAGGCCGCGCCTGCAGGTGCGCGCACCTTGAGGTTCTTGGATGCCACTTGTGCAGCTCCTGCCTGGGAGGCGAGGAACGTACCAGCCGTCGCAAGGACCGCACAGGCCCCAACTACGGCCTTCAGCTTGAACCGAAATTTCATCATCTACGTACCCCTTCGAACCAGGAGTGTTTTTGACTCACTGGTACACAGACGCAGCTGGTGTGTTGAAAGTTCAATATGAACTTCGGACCGAGGCGCGGGAGGGGCCCGGTGATGGCAGTTGCGAGGAGATCGCCGACTACGCTTTGTGACGCCGTGATCGCTGGTGAGGCTGATGATCCGTCCTGACCGGCCAGGATGCCGTCCATCGCATAACGCATAACGCATAACGCATAACGCATAACGCATAACGCATAACGCATAACACCAAAGCTGACGCAGTGGTAAGGCTCGGGCTTGTCAGACGCCGACGAGGTGGACGCGGTCGCCGCAGAGCTTGGCCATGTCGTCGATGTCGGAGGTAAGTACGGCGACGGGGCCGGGCTGGCGTAGTGCCGTCTCCGCGACGGTGGCGTCGATTGCGTACTTGTGGCCGTGCAGGCTTGCCGACTTGAGGAGTTCGGCTGCCGCCTTGGCTGTCTCCTGGGTCACCGGTTCGACTTTGACTCGTGACAGGGCCCAGTTCAGGCGCGGCAGGTTCATGCGGGCGTGGCTGACTTCCACGATAGTGGTGGCACCGACCACAAGATCGGCACCCATGCCGTGAAGCACCTGGAGTATCGCGAGGACCTTGCGGTCCTGTGAGATCCAGGCGGACAGGCTCTCCGAATCAAGGACAACCGTCTCGAAGTGGGGCATGCTCACGCCGTGTCCGTGCGATTGGCGGGGCCGTAAGAGCCCCGGATCCTGGCGTGGGCCTCGGCCAGTTCCTTCTCCGTGAAGGCGCCGTGCGCATCCTGGTGGCGTCGCAGGTCCTCGGCGAGGAGCTGGTGTCTGATCTGGCGGGCCACAGCCTCCGCCACGTAGCCGGAGACGTTGTCCGTCAGCTTCTTCAGCTCGGCCACTTGGTCGGTCGGGAGGGTGACGGTGATGCGCGTCGTAGCGGACATGCGGAAAGCATATCGCAGTATGCGTCTCGCGTTGACTGGCGAACTGACCTCTTCCTTGTCAGTGAGCCCGTCCTTATCAGTGATCCCCTACGCGTCGACATCCCGATGTCTGCTGCTTGCTGCCTGACCCCGAGCTTCGCGAGCGCGCTCCGGAATCTGCCCCCGTCCGTAGCTGTTGCTGTCAGCCGCACGTCGCGGCCGTCGCTTGACCACCTTGGGAAGCAAGTCCAAAGGGTCTTCTGCAAGGTCCAGTGGCTTCACCTCTGCAGGTTTGCCTGGCCCCACCTCTCGAACACTGGCAGGGGTCAAAGAAGCAGCTGGAGCAAGGTGCAGTCAAGCGCCATCGAAGGCTCAGGTGGGGCCACTGGACCTTGCAAAGGCGGGGCCTGGCGGAGTTGCAGAAGACATTAGTTGCAGGAGACATTAGAAAATTGGATTCGGAAAACTGGATGGGGCCTCGCCGACGCTGGTCAGATCGCGACGACTGTCACGGTGCTGTCCAGGCTCCTGAAGTCCTCGGCATTGCGGGTGAACAGTGGCAGCCCTCTGACGGAGGCGATGGCGGCGATCATCAGGTCCATCTTGCGAGGGCGAGGGTCACGGCGGGCGGCGAGGATGAGGGCCACGAGCGTTCCGTAGCGGGCGGCTGCATCACCGTCGAACGGCAGGGGATCGAAGTCGGCGACGGCGGCTCCGAGCTTTTCTATGCGTGCGGCTCGGGTGGCGGGGTCCTTGGCCATGGCGACGCCCTGGTGCAGTTCGGCCAGGGTGACGGCGGTGAGTTCGGGGACGGTCGGCAGGTCCGCAGGGTCGAGCAGGTCCAGATCGATGTATGCGCAGGTGTCGAGCACGCCGGACGGGTGACGGTCAGCCACGGCGCTGCTCCCAGGGGTCGTCGCTGCCGACGAGGTCGTCGAGCCCGAAGAAGTCGTCCGCTTCCTGGCGCATGCGTGCGGCGTCCACGGGAGGGAGCCTGCGGTGGCGTGCCACGAGTTCCTCGGCCGTCAGGTGCGGCCTGCGGCGGAGAGGGCGCAGCTCGGCAACCTCAGTGCCGTTGCGGGTGATGTGGTATGTCTCGCCTGCTTCAACGGCGTCCATGATCGTTGCGGAGTTGTTGCGGAACTCGCGCTGAGTGATGATCTTCATAGCTGGAGTGTAGCCTCGCGTGTCTCATTGAGCTACATGTCAACCGTTCGAGGGAAGGCTCATGTCACTACCGACGCTCAGCCAAACCGGCAGAGCACCAGCGTACTTCGCAGAGCCTGCCAGCCCTTGTGGCTTGCCCGAGCCGTGTGCGGTGACAAGTCGCTTGCACGGTTCCGAGGGGGCGGCGGCGCAGTGATGCGCCGCCGCTACCCGACGGCGGCGCAGTGATGCGCCGCCGCTACCCGACTACTGGGCGGCCGATACTTTGCAACTGGCGGGAGCGCAGGTGCACTTGGCGCATCCGCTGGGGGTCAAGGCGTTCAGCTACCGGCGGGTGAAGAATGATGAGCGGGATGCCGCGGATCTGGCCGATCTGCTGCGGATGGGTCGGCTGCCCGAAGCGTGGATCGCGCCGAAGGACGTGCG
>JAFAUH010000206.1 GCA_019243445.1 Streptomycetaceae bacterium
GATCGACGGCACCACCTTCGACCTGCCCGACACCAAGGCCAACGTCGAAGCCTTCGGCAAGAGCGCGAACGCGGCGTTCCCCAAGGCGAGGCTGCTGACACTGATGGAGTGCGGTACCCACGCCCACCTGGCCGCGGCCCTCGGCGGTGGCGTCGGCAAGGGCAGCGGTGAACGCTCCCTGGTCAAGGAACTGATGCGGCATCTGGAGCCGGGCATGCTGCTGATCTTGGACGCCGGTTTCTACGGCTTCGACCTGTGGCGGACAGCGCAGGCCACCGGCGCGCAGTTGCTGTGGCGCCTGGGCGAAGGCACCGAACTGGCGACGGTGGCCACCCTTCCCGACGGCTCGTACACCGCGCTGGTCTTCGCCCCGCGCGTCCCCAGGCGCGAGCGTACCCGCCTGGCCGCGGCGGCCCGGGCCGGGGAACCGGTGCCGGCCGAGCGAGCCCGGCTGGTGCGCGTGGTGGAATACGAGGTCGACAATCGCGGCGAAAAAGACAAGAAGGAACTGATCTGCCTCATCACCACACTGACCAACCACGCCGAGCACCCCGCGCCCCTGCTGGCGCACACTTACCACTCGCGCTGGGAGCACGAACAGGGAATCGGGCAGGTCAAGACCCATCTACGCGGTTCCGGCACCGTGTTGCGCTCCAAGAGTCCGCAACTGGTGCGCCAGGAGATCCACGGCTACCTGCTCACCCACTACGCGCTGACGGCGCTCATGTGCCGGGCCGCGGACGCGGCCGGGATCGAGCCGGCGAGAGTGAAGTTCGCGCGCACCGTGCGCGTGGTCCGCCGCCGGGTCACCGACCCGGCGGCCTTTTCCCCCTGAGCGGCATCGCGTCCTGATCGCCGAGCTGTACGCCGACATCACCCACCCCTCCTCACTCAACCCACCCAGGCGGCAGCGCAGTTACCCCCGCAAGGTCAAGCGCGCCCGCCACAACCACTATCCGGTCAAGAAGCCCGGCGACACCGGTACCCGCCATGACCAGCCACCGACAGTACGGCTGATCAACGCCGTCGAACTCGCCCTCACAGCCTGATGATCAAAACAAGCTACGTGACATTGCGCCGACACCTTTCCGGGAACTACCGAGCTCGAGACGGCCCGGCTATCACGACTAGACGGAATCTAATTTTCTCACTGCGTCGGAATCGGAGAAATCTGGAAATTCCAGCGAATAGGATTCCGCATCTACTCGACTTCAGCGCCAGGGCCACGAGACATTCGGCAGCCTTCAGCGCGCCCTGGACGCGCGTCTGGCGGAGAGAAAGCGGACACAGGCGCCGCCATTCGCATGCGGAGATCGGCCGCCGGGCCGCCCCCGGCGGAGGTCCGGCCGACACACTCCCGCCGCCAATTGCGGAACTCTATGATTTTGGATAGCGTCGCGCGTTAGGCCGCCCCCTGCGGGCCGGAACCCGACGACGCCACGCCGGCCACACATGGAGCGACGATGATCCCCGCAGGCACCGACTGCAGGTACACCCACTTCGACAAGATGGCGGAGCGGTACAAGGTCGACCGTACGACCGCGCATCGGTGGTCCCAGGAGGAAGGCTTCCCGGAGGTCCTGCACACCGCCGGCCAGGGGGAGAAGCAGATCTACGACGAGGACGCGGTCGACGCCTGGGTGCGCGAGAACCACTTCGGCGCCTGGTCCCAACAGGACAAGAAGCTCTCCTTCGACCTGCCCGCCGGCGGTCCTCGAGACCTGCTCACCCTCAGCCGCATCGGCAAGCTCGAGGGCCGGGTGCTGCGCCGCGAGCCGACCCCGGTCAAAACCCTGCGGACCTACATCTCAAGGGAGATCCTACCCAAGGCGGACCGGACCCCCGAGGACGGGAGGCGCCCGCACGTCACCGAGCCGATGTGGTTCCGCGAGACGGCGTACGCCTACATCTGCCGCCCCCGCCGGGTGAAGCGTTCGACGGGCGAGGGCCAGGCGAAGACGGAGGGGGCCGCGGCGCTGGCGAGCGAGGAGCAGCTGCTGGACCTGGAACTGCCTGCCGGCGAGGACACCGACCTGCTGACCGTGGAGCAGATCGGCGCACTCGATGGCAAGGCTCGCGGTTGGGGCAAGCCGACCGCGGCCTCCACGCTGAAGAAGCTGCGCTCCCAGGGCGTCCTGCCGAAGCCGGACCGGCTGCCCGGGGACGGAGGCGATCCCGCTGTTGAGGAGCCCATGTGGTTCCGGGAGACGGCCTACCGCTTCATCCGCCGCCCTGGCCGGCTGGGAGCCCGGGCCCGGGCCGACACGTCCGCAGAGCCACCGAAGGCACGGGGGACGGAGGGCCAGCTGCGCGACGTGAAGCTGCCGGGCGGCAAGGATGCCGACCTGCTGACCCTGCAGCAGATCGGCGTACTTGACGGCAAGGCCCGCGGCCGCGGAAAGGCGACCACCGTGTCGACAATGCGGACCTACCTGTACAACGGGTTGCTGGACAAACCGGATCGCACACCGGACGACGGTCTGGAGCCGGCGGTGGACGAGCCGATGTGGTTCCGCTCGACGGCCTACCGGTTCATCCGTCGGCCGGGCCAGTTGGGAGGTGCACGGCGATGACCCAGTCCCTGCGGCACCAGGCCGGCTGCAGCGCCGGCGTGCCGTCGTCCATCAGGAAGGCGCGATCATGAGTCAGAACAGCCTGCCGGCGGGCCGTATCGACCGTGACGGCATCTGCACTGCTTACGAGCAAACACCGCGGTCAGTCGACGCCTGGATCCGGCTGCCCAACTTCCCCGCTCCGGTGGCCGAAGGCCAGTGGGACGCGCGGCAGGTAGACGACTGGATCAGGGCCAACCGCCCTCAGTGCTGGCCGGCGAAGGCCGCGGTGGATGCCGCGATCCCTGCACAGAAGCCCGCGGCGCCGGCTAAGCGGGCCACGCCGACGAAGTCCCAGGATGCAGCCGCCGAGCGGCTGCTGGGGAAGTCATGCCTGGCCGACCGCTACCGGATGAGCTACTCCGCCGTGGACTCGTGGACGAAGATCGACGGGTTTCCGGCGCCCGCAGAGCCGGGCAAGTGGCGCGGCGAGGACGTCGACGACTGGGTCAAGGAGCTCCGCCCGCATGTGTGGGCGGAGCTGACCGAGTCCGGCCCCCTGGTGGTGATCGCGCCTCCGGAAGGCAACACCAAGGACCTGTACGACCTCACCGGGTACGGCGTGATCCTCGGCAACGCGACGCGCGGCAGGCCGCTGCCCCGGACGACGATGCTCTCCTACAAGAACTCGGGGCACCTCGAACCGCCGGACCGCAGGCCAGGGGATCGGAAGCGTCCTGAGGTGTTCGAGCTGATGTGGTTCCTGGAGACGATCACCAGGCATGTCTACTCCCGTAGGGGGCAGGGCCGTACCCGGGTCGGCCGGGTGCGGGGAAGCAAGGGCCGGTGACTTCGAGCAGCACCACCACACGGGCGTGGCCCCCGAGACATGGATCTCGGGGGCCACGCCCGTGTGGTGGAGTTGGAGTTGTCGGCTACAGGCCCGGGGATCAAGGACCGCCACCGCGCCCGGCGCCGGGGCCGGGGCATCTTCTTCGGCGGCTGCTCGCCCGCCAGCTCGAAGACGGCGCGCAGCATGTCCGGGTGGTTCGGCAGGGTCCAGTAGCCGTCAAGGGTCCGGTGGACCTCGCGCAGCGCGGTCAGCGGGGCGATGCCGTAGGCGAGGTGGCTGTAGAGGGCCGCGATGGCGGGCGTGCGGCTGCGTCCGGTCACGCAGTGGGGCAGCACGCGCTTGCCCGAGCGGCGCAGCCGCAGCACTTCCCGAGCCGCCTGATCGAGCACGTAGTGGAGGTTGTTGTTCGCGCCCGGTTTGTCGACCAGCCAGACTCGCACGTGCTCGACGTCGGTCCTGGTGAGGATCGGGTGCGATCCGATGCGGCACAGGGACACGACCGCATCCACGGGGGCGGGTCCGTCGTGCGTGGTCAGCGCGAGGTTACCCAGGATGACGCCGGGGCCTTCGGGGTGGGCGGCGCAGAAGGCGTGGCCGGAGGATGCCGGGTGCGAAGGCGCGGCGCGGACGGCCAGCCGTCGGCGTCGTCGCACCCTGCCCCGGGCCGTCAGGGCAGCCAGGCGGACCAGATCGGCTCCGGTGTTGCTGGGCCACCCGTGGACCTTGTGCTGCCAGGCGAGCGGGATGGCTGAGCATCCCCAGCGCGCGCCGAGCAGTGCCCCGGCGATCGCGGCGACGGTGTCGGTGTCGCCTCCGGACCGTACGGCGGCCTCCAGCGCCAGCTGGAGTGCTGCGCGGCGAAGATCTCGTCCTCGGGCCGGTCCTGCGGGATGGGGGTGCGGGTGATCGCGGACCAGGCCGCCTGGAGAGCGGCCACCACCCAGCCGTTCTTCGCTGCGAAGTGGCGCGGCGGTCCTGTGGGATCAGATCCAGGCCCGCGCAGACCCCGTCAATCGTGCCCTCCAGGACGGCGGTGCGGATGCCGGAGCACCACAGGACACACGCGGCGGCGCAGTCCGGGTCGGCGTGGGTGAGCTCGCTGATCACGGTGGCGGCCTCGGCTTTGGCCTCGGGATCGTCCAGGTAGGCGAGGGCGACGACGCCGGTGCGCATCAGCGACCCGTTACCGGCGCTCAGGGCATGAGTTTCGGCGTGGCGGCGGGAGATGGCCAGCATCGCCTGCGACGCGGGGCCCTTGTGCCGGGACGCCGTGGCGAGCACGCTGCGGGTTTGGTTGCCGACGTCGGCCGGTCCGCTGCGGTACCAGCCGAGGAAGTTGGCGGCGACCTTGTCCAGGTCCTCGAAGGTGCGCAGATCCGTGCCGGTCGCGGCGACCTGTGCGATGCACACCTGCATCTGGGTGTCGTCGCTGTACTCGCCGGGAGCGAACGGTCCCAGGCCGCCGCCGATCATCTCCGGCTTCTGCTCCTCGCTCAGGGGCTGGGCGAACTCGTATGGGACGCCGAGGGCGTCGCCGACGGCGGCGCTGAAGAGGACGCCCGCGACGCGGTCCATGACGCGCTCGTCGAGGCGCAGCCCCGGCGCGGCAGTCCACCACGGATTGACCGGCTCGGAGGCGTGGTCAGGGTCGAGCGGCACGAAAGGCCTGGTCATAGGGGTCTTTCTCCTTCATCGGAGGCAAAGGCGGGTGAGGGGCCGCCGACTGTGCGGCGGCGGAGGGGTGAGGTCCGGGAAACAATCACCGTGACGCTTTGACGAATTGTCATAGCGCAATGGTGCACGTCAAGAGGTTTCAAGGAATTGCATAACTCTATGAATCTATGTATTGTAGGCGTCGCTGGTGGTGGCGTCGGCCGCATGTGTTCGGCCGCGTCCGCTGCGCTCATCGCGCGGCCAGGACCCGTTCAGCACCGGCCATCGCCACCACCAGCGCCTCGGCCCACCGCCGAGCCGATTCACGACCCCTCGGAGCCACCCATGCCGTCCCCGACCTGGACCGCTTGCTGCGCGAAGCCGACCGCGCCCAGTTGACCGACGCCGTCAAGGCGGCCGTTGACGCCGCCTCGTGGTACACGCCAGCACCCAAGCCGGACTACAGCGACACCGACCTGAGCATCGCGTGCAGCAAGGCAAAAGCCGACGTCGCCCAAGAGGTCGTGGACGCGGTACTGACCGCCCTGACGGCGACCCCCGGATCCGCCGACCCCAACGCGCCGTCAGAGCCCGGCCACAGCGCTGAAACCCCCTGGCCCGAGCCCCAGCCTGCCCGCCCTGAAGCCCCCGAGGGAGCACCATTGACAGCCTCCTGGCGCGCCATCCCCATGCCGCCCCGCGTAGCGCGGATGCCCCGCAACAGCGCCGGTCGCCCCGTCCCCGGCAACACACCCTGGTACGAGACGGCCGACAAGGACGGCCCCATGGCCGTCCGGCGCAGCGCCGACCTCGGTGTGCACGTGGCGTGCCTGTGCGAACCCGGTCGCGGGATCCCCGCATTCGGCGACCAGTGCCCGTACCGCCAGCGGCAGTTCATGGCGCAGCGGCGCTGCGCCATCTGCACCACCTCGATCAAGCCGACCAGCCGACTGCTGTTCATCGGCGGCCCCGGAGCCAGCTTCTACATCGAACCGCCGGTGCACGCGCGGTGCGCCGCCTACGCACTGCAGGTCTGCCCGGTGCTCTCGGCCGCTGGCGACGAGGTCGAACTGGCCATCGCGCGCACCTACCAGCTGCGCGAGCGCCGGAGCACCGGACTGGGGCCGGACCTCAAACCGACCTACGACGTCTTCCCCTACCGCGACCCGGCCGCCCGCCTGCTGGGGGTCCTGGACTTCTACCTGGCCTACCCCGAGGACGCCGAACACCTCGCCGGTGCGGACTGGCTCGCGCACCGGGCCCCACCGCTGTGAAGACCGCCTCCGTCCCGAGGGCACCGAGCATCCCTTCGAACCCGGCAAGGAGACCGGACACATGCCGATTTACTGGCGCACCACCATCACCCTGATCCCCGGGTCTTTGCGCCTGAACATCAACAAGAAGTCGATCTCGCTGTCAGTCGGGCCCCGCGGCTTCGACCGCACCTACAGCTCGACCGGACGCCGCAGCACCTACATCGACCTTCCCGGGCCGTTCTCGTACCGCTCCACCACGCGCGGTAGCGGGCACCGCTGAACCGGCGCGCCCTACAGCCCCACCACCCTCCTCACGACCAAGGACACACCGATGGACACCCCTGCCGAGCACCGGGCCGCCGCCCGCCGCCTGCTGGACGCCCTCCCCGACCAGCTCCCCCGCAAAGAAGAGCGGATCGCCGATGCGGTCGCCCGCGCCCTATGGCACTCCGGCCTGCTCGCCCCCGGCCCCCTGACCTCCAGCAACGCCTTCGTCGCGGCACGCGACGCCTTCACCTGCCTGGCGCACCACCTGGACGAGACGACCTCGGGCCACGGCGCGGGGAGGCTCCTGCTGCTGGTGACCGCCGACCACGAGGACTTCGCCCCCCACCCTCGGCCCTCCCGACAGGAGTTCAGGGTCCGCGATGCCGCCACGTCGCTGCTGACCTTCCTCCAGTGGCACTGCGAAAGCGAACCGGACCACGTCCTGGGCGTGGCGCTGCGCTTCCACGCCGAGCAGACCGCCCGCGCCGCTGTGGCGGTCACCCCGGCAACAGCTGACGGCGCCGCACTGCTGCACCTGACCCTCCAGCCCTGGGAGCCGGGCGTCGCCGCAGTCTGCGGCACGCAGCTCGACCAGCGGCTCGCCGCCGGTGCAGGCGGCCAGCACGGTCTGACGCAGTGCGACGGCTGCTTCGGGGTGACGCCGCTGGACCCCGCTGCGGTGCTCACCCGCGCCGAACGTCAAGCCTGGGTCGTCTACCTCAACCAGCACGAGGAGGGCCGAACATGACTGCCGATCACCGCTCCGCGATCGCCCGCCGCTTTGCCGCCGAGTTGCCGCCGCGCATCGCCAAGCGCCCCCGGGATGCCCGTGGCTTCCCGATCAGCTTCGTGACCGCCATCGGTGAGGATGGCACGCCCGACTTCACCGAACTCGACGGCCCACGCCGCGCCCAGGCCATCATCGAACACCTCTGCGGCCTGTGCGGGTTCGAACTCCCGCTCATCCGCGCGGTGATCGGCGGCCCGCAGGTGGTCGAACAGCACCTGGCCATGGACCCCCCGATGTGCGTCGAGTGCAGTTTCTTCGCCGCCACCCATGCCGCCGCGGGGTGCCCGTTCCTGCTGATGCCGGCCGCGCGGTTCCGCAAGGACCGGGCGACCCGCCCGTCCTCACCACTGGTCGCGAAAGAGCGCCCGCAGGTGATGTACCTGGCGCGGACCTTCGCCCACGACGCCGTCCACCTGGAACTGCCCGACGGATCCGCTGAGGTGATGGCCCTGTGCGCGCGATGGACCTCGGTGGAAGAGATCCGCGCCGGTGAACTCATCGACACCCGCCACCTCACACGACCATGATTGCTTACCCCTATGAGTACGCGCATGGTTACAACCCGCCCGTGCGGGTGCCAACGGGCCGCTTCTTCGCGCCATAATCCCCACCCCCAGCCAGGAGTACGCCATGCCCAGCGCGGTCATGTCCGCTACCCACGCCCAGTCCCTTCTGCACCTCCTCCGCCAGGCCCCCTACTGCGCCCCGTACCTGCTGCAGACCATCGACTGGATCGAACGCTCCGTGCACACCACCGCCGGACGGCCGCCGCACGGCGGCCTGGAAGACACCGTGCTGGATCGCCTGGAGGAGTACGCAGCCAGCGGCCAGCCCGGCGCCCGGGAACTGACGGAACGCCTGACGGACGCCCGCCACGCCCTCGCACTGGTACGGCACGACCACTACGTCACCCTGTCCGCCGGCCAGACCCTGAACACCGGGCAGATCGCCCACCGCACGCACGTACTCAAACTCGCCGTCGCCGTCGGCCGGACCCGCGTCTGCAGCGGACCAGACGGCACCGTCGTGATCACACGCCCCTCGGGCAGCACAGCCTTCCAACCCGTGGACGCGCAAGAAGCCCACCGGATCCGTACCGCCGCCCAGCAACGTCGCGAGCACATCCAGCAGCGCATCACCGACATCCGACAACTCCTCGCCACTCACGTGCGGATGGCCCACTGGACCGCCCCGCAGACCGCAGGAGTCACCGTCGGCAGCAGCGGCGGGGCCGTGACCGTCTCGTGGTGGGCCTCGGCCCCCTGGCTCGGACCGGGGCCCTGGATCGAAGGCGGAGTACGCCAGCTGTGCCATGCGCTGCTCGCCCACCACGGCTACACCGTCACGCTCACGCCCGACGAAGCACTCGAGGCGTCCGAATGACCACCCCCTCCGCCGTGGTCCGCGACCCGGAAGCCGACAGCCAGACCCCCCGCTCGACCCTGCCGGCGGGCCTGTCGTTCCACCACGCGCCGGCCGACGACCACGGACACCACCGCATCGACGCCCACATCCCCGACGAGCTGCACGGAAACCGGCCCATCGGCCTGATCATCTGGCGTCCCGGAGACGGAGAAGTCCAGTACATCCACACCGACCACCGGGCTCGGCGGCGAGACGTGGCCACCGCCCTGTGGCACCAGGCCCACACCTACGCCCTCCGCACCGGCTCGGCCACACCCCGGCACTCCCCGCACCAGACCTCCGACGGAGC
>JAFAUH010000032.1 GCA_019243445.1 Streptomycetaceae bacterium
TAACGCCGCCTGGTCCTGGCCTTCCGTCCAGGGCTTGTCCTGGCGCGTGGTTCGACGGCACATCGCAGGGCCTCGTCCCGTACTGTCGTGGCATGCCACGCCGGACCGCCGCCATGCTCACTTCGACACTGCTGCTCATAGCGTTGCTCTGCGTCGGGATGCTGATGCCCGTACCGTACGCCGAGATGTCGCCGGGACCCACCGTCAATACGCTCAGTGAGAACGACGGTCGGCCGGTGCTTCAGATCTCCGGGCACAAGACGTACCCGACCACCGGCAATCTCAACATGACGACGGTCCGGGTGACGGGGTCCGACTATTCGATGAATCTGCTGGAGGCGATCAGTGGTTGGCTCTCCAGCGACGACCAAGTCGTCCCGAAGGCAATCCTCTATCCCAGCGGTCAGACGGCCCAGCAAGTCGACCAGGAGAACGCCGAGGAATTCACCCAGTCCCAAGACAGCGCCAAGGCGGCGGCGATCAAGGAGCTCGGCTACCAAGTGGGCATGCAGGTTGTCGTTGGCACCGTCATCAAGGGCGCTCCGGCGGAGGGCAGGCTCCACGCCGGCGACGTGATCAAGGCCGTGGACGGTACGGCGGTCGGACGGCCCGAAGATGTCGCCAAGCTCGTCACCAAGCACAAACCCGGCCAAGACGTGCTTTTTGCCATCGTCCCGGTGGGCGATGCGAACAAGCCCGGTGCGCCTGTCCGCCAAGTCACCATCAAGACAGTGAAGGCGCAGGACAGCACGGGCAAGGCCAGAGTCGGCATCCAGGCCGAGGCCGCCCATCAGTTCCCCTTCACTGTTAATGTCCAGCTCGCTGACGTTGGCGGTCCGAGCGCCGGTCTGATGTTCTCGCTCGGCATCATCGACAAGCTCACGCCGACTGACCTGACGGGCGGGAAGTTCGTCGCGGGGACGGGGACGATAGACGACAACGGCAACGTCGGCCCGATCGGCGGCATCGCCCTGAAGATCATTGCGGCGCGGAACGCGGGCGCGCAGTACTTCCTCACGCCGCAGAACAACTGCGGCGCGGCGGCGAAGAACACCCCTTCCGGGCTGAAGCTGGTGAAGGTGTCGAACCTGAAGGAGGCGCTGGGCGCCTTGGCGGACATCCGTGAGGGGAAGACGGCCGACCTGCCGAGTTGCCCGGCAGGCTGACCGTAGAGGTTCGCGGGTGCGCGGTGTCCGAAGCTCACTTCTTGAAGCTCACTTCTTGAAGCTCAGAAGCTCATTCCTCGAAAGTCGCGGCGAGTGCGTCGGCGAGCCCCGGCACCAGCGAGGATCCCGTCAGCACCTCGGTCGGCGAGTCCTTCTCGCGCAGTCTGAGCGCCGACTCGCGGCTGCCGTTGCGCAGGACGCCTACGGTCATCCGCACATCCTGCCGCTCCGGGTGTTCAGCGACCCACTTCGCCAATGACATCTCGTCGGCCTCGATGACCTCCGTTTCCTCCGCTCTCAGGGTCACCGGCAGCGACCCTTCAGCCGATGGCGGCAGCATCAGCCGCTCGACGGTGAGCGCACAGCCCACCACCACATCCGGCCAGGCAATGGTGGCCAGGAACTCGTCGAGGGGGGCATCGGCCGGGATCTCGTCCTGCTCGATGGGGGTCAGTGAGCCGGCCGGGGCTTCCCCTTCCCCGTCCCCCTCCTCGCCGAGGCCGAGTTGTCGGCTCAGCTCCGGCTCCTGAGCGCGCAGCTGCGCCGTGTCGACCAGGGCGAAGAGCCGTGCGGGCTGATCCCAGCCGAGGGTGGAGGCGTAGCCGTCGATCTCGAGTACGGCGCGGGTGAGCGGGTTGGCGGCGAGGGGCGTGCCTTCGCTGGAAATGTTGAGCATGGGCAACATCCTGCCCGTTCCGAGCTCCCGAGCGGGAACCGTGCAATCGGTGAGTAAGTTGCATGGGTGGGTGTCCGAGCCGGACACCCTTCGGTCAACACGTGACAGTACGTGGCGGTAGTACGTGGATTTCAAGGGGCGATCTTGGCTTTCCAGATGCCGGAGCGCGGCGCAGGCCCGTCACGTCAGTGGTCTTGTGCCCTACGACCGTCGTGGCACGCTCGGACGCTGCTCTTGGCGTTCGTGGTGCTGGTGATGGCGGCCATGGCGTTTGTCATGTTCTCCGGCTTTTGGACCGACTGGCTATGGTATCGGTCGGTTGGCTACTCCTCCGTCTTCTCCACCACGATCACCGCCCGGCTCGGCCTGTTTTTCGTCTTCGGCTTGGGTGCGGGGGCGGCCGTCGGCCTCAATATCCATCTCGCGCACCGGCTGCGTCCGCCACTCGGTGCGATGTCAGTGGAGCAGCAGAGCCTCGACCGTTACCGGCTTGGCATCGCGCCGTACCGGGGAAGGGTGCTGCTTGCGGTGAGCCTACTGGTGGGGTTCGTCTCCGGCGCGTCGGCGTCCGGTGAGTGGAGCACGTGGCTGAGCTATGTCAACGCCGTCCCCTTCGGCACCAGGGACCCGCAGTTCCACAAGGACGTCTCCTTCTACGTCTTCGACCTGCCGTGGTATCGGTTCCTGCTGAGTTTCGGCTTTGCCGTTGTGCTGCTGTGCCTGCTCGCCGCCGTGGTCGTGCACTATCTGTACGGGGGGCTGCGGATCAGCGCTCCGGACGCGCGGGCGACTTCGGCGGCGACCGGGCATCTGTCCGTGCTGCTCGGCATCTTCGTCTCGCTCAAGGCAGTCGCCTACTGGCTCGACCGTTACGGGCTTGCAGTGAATTCGAGCAGCTTCAAGGCCACCACGGGCTGGACGGGACTGCGTTATGTGGATGCCAACGCCTATCTGCCGGCGAAGACCATCCTGTTCTGCATTGCGATCATCTGTGCGCTGCTGTTCTTCGCGACGCTGTGGCGGCGCACCTGGAGCCTGTCGGTGATCGGCTTCGGTCTGATGGTGCTCTCCGCGGTCCTCATCGGCGGGTTGTACCCCCTGATCGTCCAGGAGTTCCAGGTACAGCCCGATGAGGCAGCCAAGGAAGGCCCATACATCCAGCGCAACATCAATGCCACGCGCATGGCATACGGGATCGACGGTACGCAGGTGACGGATTACCCGGGCACCAGCGGCTCGACACCCGGCAGCATGCTGCGCGTGGATGTCGGCACGACAGCGAGTATCCGGCTGCTCGATCCGAACCTCGTCTCGCTCACCTTCCAGCAGCTGCAGCAGATGTGCAGCTACTACACATTCAACTCGCAGCTCACCGTGGACCGTTACCCGGCCGACGGTGGGAAGCAGGGCACCCAGGCCACCCAGGACACCGTGGTCGGCCTCCGTGAACTAAATATCCACGGCATTCCGGACAGCAACTGGATCAACGATCACTTCAGGTACACCCACGGGTATGGGATAGTCGCGGCGAGCGGCACCTCCATCACCGACACCGGCGCACCCTCCTTCGCCGAGTCCAACCTTCCGCCGCAGGGGGAGTTCGGCTCTTACCAGCCGCGGATCTACTACGGTGAGAAGACCACGCAGTGGTCGATCGTCGGCGGCTCGACCAAGGAGATCGACTACTCGACCGACAACGGTGAGAAGAGCTACACCTATGTTGGCAAAAACGGGGTGAGCCTGGCAAACCCCCTCACGCGTGCCGCCTACGCGGTGCAGATGAACGAACCGCAGCTGGTGTACTCGGGGGCGATCAGCAAGAGGTCGAGAATCCTCTACGACCGCACCCCCAAGGAACGTGTCGAGTCGGTCGCGCCATGGCTCACGATCGACGGTGACCCGTACCCGGCGGTCGTCGACGGGCGCATCCAGTGGATCGTCGACGGCTACACCACAACCAACAACTACCCGTACTCCTCGCGCACGACGCTCAGCAACACCACAGCCGATTCGCTGAGCGGCGGCAGCCGTTCGGTGCTGGCGCAGCAGAACCAGGTCAACTACATCCGCAACTCGGTCAAGGCCACGGTGGACGCCTACGACGGCACGGTGAAACTGTACCAGTGGGACACCGGTGACCCGGTGCTGAAGACCTGGATGAAGGCGTATCCAGGGATGATCCTGCCACGTGCCGCCATCAGCCCCCAGCTGATGCAACATCTGCGCTATCCAGAGGACCTGTTCAAGGTGGAGCGGCAGATGCTGACCCGCTATCACGTCACCAACGCCTCGGCGTTCTACAGCGGCAGCGAGGTGTGGCAGGTGCCGGACGACCCGGCGAAGAGGAACGGCGTCGCGGTGCCGCCCTACTACCAGAGCTTGAAGATGCCAGGACAGAGCGCACAGGAGTTCTCGCTCACCACCACGTTCACGCCCAACGGCCGGGACAACCTGAGCGCGTACATGGCCGTGGACGCCGACGCGACAAGCCCGGATTACGGCACGATCAAAATCCTGAAACTCCCCAGTTCCAGCACGACCTTGGGTCCGAAGCAGGTCCAGAGCAAATTCAACTCCGATCCGCCAGTGGCCAATCAGATCAATATCTGGCAGAAGAGCGACTCCGAGGTCGAGTACGGCAACTTGCTGACCGTGCCGCTCGACGGTGGACTGCTGTATGCCGAGCCGGTGTACGTACGCGGCGCGGGCGTCAACTATCCGCTGTTGAAGAAGGTGCTGGTGGCGTACGGCGACAACACGGCGTTCGACGACACCCTTTCCCAGGCGCTCGACGATGTGTTCTCGACGCCCATGTCGGCACCCTCGACGCAGCAGCTACCCGGCGCGGGCCGGCCGCAGTCCGCGAATCCGGTGGTCAAACAGGCGCTCGCCGCTGCCCAAGCGGCCTTCAACGCCGGTCAGCAGGCGCTGAAGAACGGCGATTGGGCGGCGTACGGCAAGGCGCAGAGCGATCTTCAGGTAGCGCTTGAGCGGGCAGAGAATGCCGAAGGGATGACGAAGGCCGACCAGGTTGATGTCGCGTCAACTATGCGCCCTTCCTGATCACTTGCGCGAGGGGACTGCGATCCGAGTGGTTTGAGGTGGCGGTGTGTCGGGAAGTCGGGAAGTCGACAAAACGCTGAAGTGACCTCAAGGGCTGCGGTATACCTGGTGTACACCGGTTGCAGGTGGTGCGACGATGGATCCCATGGGGGATGGTGCAAAGCTGCTGGAGCCACGGGGTCCAGCACGGGACGGGGCAGTGACCCGTCCCTACCTCGTGGTGCACGCTGATGCTCAGGTTGGCGACGCGGCCCAGGCCGAGGCTCAGGCTGAGACCCAGGCCGAGGCTCAAGCTGAGGTCGAGGCCGTACTCGACGATGATGTTCTCTCCGCACGGGAGGAGGCCGAGCTGGAGGCGCGCTATCGCCGCGCCGCCGAACTCGGCGACCCCAACGCCCAAAGCATGATGGGCACATCACTGCTGCGCCGCGGCGATCTCGACGGGGCCGAGCCCTATCTGCGCAGCGCCACTGCCGCCGGTGACCGCGCCGCGGCCAACAACCTCGGGCTCCTGCTCCACCACCGCGGATACGCCGATGAGGCAGCCGTCTGGTGGCGGATGGCCGCCGTCGCCGGCAGCGCCTCAGCCGCGCACGCGCTCGGCCGCTACTACCGCGAACGCGGTGACGAGCCCGGTGCCGAATACTGGCTGCGGCAGGCCGCCGAGTCCGGCCATGTACTCGGCGCCTACGCACTCGCCGACTTGCTCGACCATCGGCGCGATGTGGGTGCCGAGCGCTGGTATCGGGCAGCCGCGGAATGTGGCCACCGCGAGGCGATCTATCGCGTCGCCCGCATCTGCGCCGACCGCGGCGAGGAGACGGAAGCAGAGCAGTGGTATCGGCAGGCCGCAGCCCGCGGCCATCGGCGCGCCGCCCTGCGTCTCGGCACCCTGCTCGAAGCGCGCGGCGAGGTGACGGATGCCGGGCGCTGGTATCTGACCGCCGCGCGTGACGGCGACCCGAAGGCCGCCTGCGCTCTGGGGTTCTTGTTGCGTGACACAGGTGACATCGACGGCGCCGCCGAATGGTGGCGTCGCGCCGCCCGGGAGGGCGAGGGCCAAGCCGCCAACGCCCTCGGCGCGCTGCACGCCCAGAAAGGCGAGACACAAACCGCTGAGCGTTGGTACCGGGCCGCACTCGAAGCGGGTGACGACAATGGCGCGTACAACCTCGGCCTCCTGTGCGCAGAGCGCGGGCGCACTGCGCAAGCCGAGCAGTGGTACCGGCGCGCCGCATACGCCGGCCACCACGAGGCCGCCAACGCGCTCGCCGTGCTGCTGCTGCAGCGCGATGACGCGGCAGGTGCGGAGCCGTGGTTCTCCAAGGCCGCTGAGGCCGGCAGCGTGGACGCCGCGTTCAACCTCGGCATTCTCTGCGCGAGCCGTGAGGGCCCTGAGAACGCCGCAGCGGCCCACCGCTGGTACGAAAGGGCTGCTGCCGCGGGCCATACCGAGGCCACGCTCCAGGTAGCCATGGTGCTGCAGCGCGAGGGCGACGCGTCCGCCGCCGAGCCGTATCTTCGGCGCGCCGCCGAGGCCGGCAGCGCAGAGGCCGCCTTCCGACTGGGCGCACTGCTCGACCAGGAGTCGCCGGAGAGCGAGAAGTGGTACGAGCAGGCCGCGGGCAGGGGGCACCGGCGTGCTCAGGTCCGGCTCGGCATGTGTGCTGCCCGCCGCGGCAACACCGAGGACGCCGCGCGCTGGTATCGGCGCGCCGCCGAGGCCGGCAGCCGCAATGGGGCCTTCAACCTCGGTCTGCTCCTCGCCCGCGAGGGCAGCGAACCGGAGGCCGCGCTGTGGTGGAAGCGCGCTGCGAAGGCCGGTCACGGCCGTGCCGCGCTGCGCCTCGCTCTGCTCGCCGCCCGCCATGGCGAGCTGGGGGAGGCCGAGAGCTGGTGCGGACGGGCGGTCGAGCTGGGCCCGGCGGCGGTCGCCGAGCGCGCTGCCCGGCTCGCAGACGCGCTGCGCCAAGAGCTGAGCGCGTTCAGCGCGTGAGCACGGGTGGCTACGGCTGAGCACAGCGGGGCCAGGTGATTTGCTCTGCCCAGTGGTGCCTGGTTAGACTGGGGATCACAACGACGCGGGGTGGAGCAGCTCGGTAGCTCGCTGGGCTCATAACCCAGAGGTCGCAGGTTCAAATCCTGTCCCCGCTACTGACGCGGAGGGCCCGGGGCCACAAGGTCCCGGGCCCTCCGTATTCAGCTTGCGCCTTGGCCGCCGTCGTCATCGACCGCCTGTTGGTACAGCGACATCGTGTCCTCGGTGAAGTACGGGCTGTAGGAGATCGCGTCCGCGTGCGCATCGTCGTCCGACGGTCCGCCCCCGTTGTATCCGCCGATGATTCCAATCAGCGCGCCCGTCTTCGCTCCCGGCGTGAGCAGCACCCATGGCCCGCCCGAGACCCCGCCGTAATAGCCGCCGCAGCGCATCTCCCGGTACTGGTCATGGGCGCCCGACTGGTAGGTGCCCATGGTGCAGGTGATCTGCTGATCGCCCGGATTATTGCTGTTCGGGTAGCCGGTAGTGGTCACCTTGTCGAGATGGAATGGCTCGTTCACCGTGAGGGTGTTGCCGCCGACCACGTCCTCGATCTCGGAGCCGTCGGGGCGTGAGACCCGTAGGAAGGCGTAGTCGTACCGTTCGTCACCTTGCATGTACCGCGGGTCGACCCAGATCCGGTCCACATTCCACGTGCCGTGCTGGTTCCGGCCGCCGGTGGTGCCGGGCGAAACGCTGAGGCCGGTGTTCCAGGTGCCATCGCTGTACACGCAGTGGGCCGCTGTGATGACGATGTCCGCGCCGGGACTGTGCACCACACTGCCGCTGCAGAGGGGGGAGTCGTCGCTGGCGAGCAACCGCACAACGCTGGGATACGCCTGCTCGGCGCTCAGATAGGCGCCCTTCTTCTCCCAGTCGGTGGGCGGCCCGGCGTCCTCGGAGATGTGATGCTTGGACTCGGCGAGGGCGAGCACCTCAGGTGCGTACTGGACGAGACCGGCCACCGCGAGGACGCCCACCGTGGACATGGCCGCGACTCTCATATGACTGCGATGGCGCACCCAGGCTCTCCCTCCTCTCCGCTGCACATCTCCGTCAGCTTTCCGTCGGATCAGCCTGCGCAAGAGTAAGTGCAGTATATGAGAATGCGATTATGTCGATTATGAGGATATCGGCGATATGTCCTTCCCGGCTTCGGTAGGGGAGCGGTACAGCCTGGGCAAAGGCCGGAGAACTCCTTTGGAACCGGAGACGCACTGGGGCACCGCGCCGGCACGCCCCGAACCGCCGGTGGGAAGGCTGCGGGCTACGGGCGGCGCGTGCCGCCGCACCGTGGGACCACCTGGAGCTGACACTGACCGCCGCCGCCGACCCGCGGCCCGAAGTCGCCGTCCGTGCGCAGGCACATGTACGCGCCTGGCTTCGTATCCGGCCTGCTGTCTTGCCCGATCCCGGTCAACTCCAGCTCCTCGGCGGGCTGTTGGAGCTCGCCTGCCTCTCGACCCTCGACCACGACGGCGTGGCTTTCTTGCTCTTCCGCTTCAATTCCGCGCGCAATCCGGGCACAGCCCCCGGTAGGTGACCTCGACCGCGGAGACGGTGAAGCCGAAGCGCTCGGCCGTCGGCAGGTCGGCGAGCGGGTCGCCGCCAGGGTGGACGTCGCGGATGGCACCGCAGCGCGAGCACACCAGATGCTGGTGCGGGCGGTGGGCGTTGGGATCGTAGCGCTTGGCGCGGCCGTCCGTGGCCACTTCGAGCACTTCGCCGAGCGAGACGAGCTCCCCCAGTGTGTTGTAGACGGTGGCACGGGAGATCTCCGGGAGCCGTGCGGCGGCGCGCGCGTGCACCTCGTCCGCGGTCAGGTGTACGTGGTCACCGTTGAGCACCTCGGCGACCACCCGGCGCTGCGCGGTCAGCCGCCAGCCGCGTCCGCGAAGTCGTTCCAGCAGGTCACTCATGGCCCCCAGCCTAACAGTGCGGCATCCAGAATCTGAATTCGTATGGAACTGGGTATCTTCTTGACTTAGACTCTGTCTATTGTAGGATCTGTTCCGGCGATTACCCGGGGGCAGGAAAGAACGTCTGAGGAGGCGTACGTGACGGTTCAGGACACGACGACCGGCCCGCTGACTACGGAGGCGGGTGCTCCCGTCGCGGACAACCAGAACAGCGAGCAGGCGGGTGTCGGTGGCCCGGTCCTGGTCCAGGATCAGCTGCTGATGGAGAAGCTCGCGCACTTCAATCGCGAGCGCATCCCGGAGCGCGTCGTGCACGCACGCGGTGCCGGCGCCTACGGCACCTTCACTGTGACAGCGGACGTCACTCCGTACACCCGTGCGAAGTTCCTCTCCGAGATAGGCAAGCAGACCGAGGTCTTTCTGCGCTTCTCGACGGTGGCCGGCAACCTCGGCTCGGCGGACGCGGTGCGCGACCCGCGCGGTTTTGCGCTCAAGTTCTACACCGAAGACGGCAACTATGACCTGGTCGGCAACAACACCCCGGTCTTCTTCATTAAAGATGCCATCAAATTCCCGGACTTCATCCACACCCAAAAGCGCGACCCGTACACCGGCTCCCAGGAGGCGGACAACGTATGGGACTTCTGGGGACTGAGCCCGGAGTCGACGCATCAGGTCACCTGGCTCTTCGGTGACCGCGGCATCCCCGCCTCCTACCGCCACATGAACGGCTACGGCTCGCACACATTCCAGTGGAACAACGAGGCCAGTGAGGCCTTCTGGGTCAAGTACCACTTCAAGACCGACCAGGGGATCAAGAACCTGACCTCGCAAGAGGCTGCGAAGCTTGCGGGTGAGGACCCGGACAGCCACCAGCGTGATCTGCGTGAGGCCATCGAGCGCGGCGAGTACCCGAGCTGGACGGTGCAGATACAGATCATGCCGGCCGCCGAGGCGGCGAATTACCGCTTCAACCCGTTCGACCTGACCAAGGTCTGGCCGCACGAGGACTACCCGCCGATCGAAATCGGCAAGCTTGAGCTCAACCGCAACCCGCAAAATATCTTCGCCGAGGTCGAGCAGTCGATCTTCTCACCGATCCACTTCGTGCCCGGCATCGGTCCGTCCCCGGACAAGATGCTCCAGGGCCGACTGTTCGCCTACGGCGACGCGCACCGCTACCGCGTAGGCATCAATGCCGACCACCTGCCGGTCAACCGCCCGCACGCCACCGAGGCCCGTACCCACAGCCGCGACGGTTACCTCTACGACGGCCGGCACGCCGGGACGAAGAACTATGAGCCGAACAGCTTCGGCGGCCCGCAAGAGACCGGCCGTCCGCTGTGGCAGCCGATCGAGGTCACCGGCTCGACCGGTAAGCACGAGGCTCCCTTGCACGCCGAGGACAACGACTTCGTCCAGGCCGGCAACCTCTACCGCCTGATGTCGGAAGAGGAGAAGGAGCGTCTGATCGCCAATCTCGCGGGCTTCATCGCGAAGGTCTCGCGTGACGACATCGTCGAGCGGGCAATCAACAACTTCCGCCAGGCGGACACTGACTACGGCAAGCGGCTGGAGACCGCGGTCCAAGCCCTGCGCGGCTGAGGGAAGCTTGCCGTACCCACCGAAGAGGCCGGACGCCATGGGGCTCCGGCCTCTTCGGCCGTCAAGGGGTCAGCGCCCGCTCCCGCACCGGGGCCCAGCAGCGGATGACATCGCGCACCGACACCACGCCCACCGCCTCCTGCCCGCTCATGACGATCAGAT
>JAFAUH010000341.1 GCA_019243445.1 Streptomycetaceae bacterium
ATCCTCCAAGAGGAGGCGGGCGACTTGCCGCTGCCGCCGTCGGTCGACGTGGTGCCGCACGATCCCGATGCGGTCGAGGGCTGTGAGCTGCTCGTGGTGCTCGGCGGTGACGGAACGCTGCTGCGCGGCGCGGAGTTTGCCCGGCGCTCCGGCGTGCCGATGCTTGGCATCAACCTCGGCCGCGTCGGCTTCCTCGCGGAGGCGGAGCGCGACGACCTCGACAAGGTCGTGGACCGGGTGGTCACCAAGGCGTATGAGGTCGAGGAGCGGATGACGCTCGACGTGCTCGTACGCGAGGACGGGCACATCGTCCACACCGACTGGGCGATGAACGAGGCGTCGGTCGAAAAGCGGGCACGGGAGCGGATGATCGAGGTCGTCACCGAGGTGGATGGCCGGCCCGTGTCGGGCTTCGGTTGCGACGGTGTGGTGTGCGCGACGCCGACGGGTTCGACTGCGTACGCCTTCTCGGCCGGCGGCCCGGTGGTGTGGCCGGAGGTGGAGGCGCTGCTGATGGTCCCGATCAGTGCGCACGCGCTGTTCGCCAAGCCGTTGGTCACCTCGCCGAAGTCGGTGCTCGCGGTCGAAGTGCAGCCGAAGACGCCGCACGGGGTGCTGTGGTGCGACGGCCGTCGTACGGTCGAGCTGCCCGCCGGCGCCCGGGTAGAGGTCAGGCGCGGCGCGATCCCGGTGCGTCTGGCGCGTTTGCACCATGCGCCGTTCACCGACCGTCTTGTCGCCAAATTCGCCCTCCCGGTCGCGGGATGGCGCGGCGCACCGCGGTAGGTGCTGGATCGAATTCCCGCCGACGCACCAGGTTGCCGACATCGAGTGCCTCGCCGACGATCATGGTCGGCCATTACGCTCGTTTCATGCCCAGATTCTCCCCAGAGGGGTCCGTGAGCACTCACCGAGAGGAAAATGTGCACATCAGCGGGGTAAAAAGGCCGCATCTGGAGGAGATGCGGATACGGTCACTCGGCGTCATCGACGACGCTGTGGTCGAGTTGTCGCCGGGGTTCACCGCGGTGACCGGTGAGACGGGCGCCGGCAAGACCATGGTCGTCACCAGCCTTGGTCTGCTGCTCGGAGGACGGGCGGACGCCGCACTTGTACGGGTCGGGGCGAAAGCGGCGGTCATTGAAGGGCGTATCGCTGTCGCGCCGCACTCTCCCGCTGCTGTGCGGGCCGAGCAGGCCGGTGCGGAACTGGACGATGATGCGTTGCTGATCAGCAGGATGGTCTCGGCGGAGGGCCGGTCTCGGGCGCACGTCGGCGGACGTTCGGTGCCTGTGTCACTCCTCGGCGAGCTGGCAGACGATCTTGTGGCGGTGCACGGACAGACCGACCAGCAGGGGCTATTGCGCCCTGCCCGGCAGCGGCAGGCGCTGGATCGTTACGCGGGCGATGCCGTCGCCGGACCGCTTGCCGAGTACACGGCTGCGTATCGCAGGCTGCGCGAGGTATCGACGGAGCTGGACGAACTGACCACGCGGGCACGTGAACGAGCCCAGGAAGCGGATCTGTTGCGGTTCGGCCTCGAGGAGATTGCCGCTGCGGAACCGCGGGCCGGAGAGGACGTCGAACTCGCCGCAGAAGCGGAACGGTTGGGGCACGCCGAGGCGCTGGCGTCCGCTGCTTCTGCCGCGCACGGGGCTTTGGCCGGGGACCCCGAGGACCCCGAGGGCCTGGATGCCACGACGCTCATCGGCGGAGCAATCCGTGCACTGGAGTTCGTACGCTCCCACGACCCCGCGCTTGCCGCGCTCGCCGACCGGCTCACCGAGATCGGCATCCTTGTGGCGGATGTCGCAGGAGAACTCGCCGGTTATGCCGACAATCTGGACGCCGATCCGCTCCGCCTCGCCGCGGTCGAGGAGCGGCGCGCGGTACTGGCGCAGTTGACGCGCAAGTACGGTGGGAACATCAATGAGGTGCTGACTTGGGCCGAGCAAGGGGCGGTGCGGCTCGCCGAGTTGGACAGTGACGACGACCGGATCGGCGAACTCGGCCAGGAACGGGACGCGCTGCGCGTCGAACTCGGTCAACTCGCACAGCTCCTGACAGATGCGCGCAGCGAAGCGGCGGAGCGATTCGCCAAGGCGGTGACCACGGAACTCACCGAGTTGGCCATGCCGCATGCCCGCATCACGGTGGAGATCCAGCAGAGCGAAGACCCGGATGGCATCGAGGTGAACGGACGCACTGTCGCCTTCGGGGCGAACGGGGCCGACGAGATCGAGCTGTTGCTCGCTCCGCACCCAGGGGCGCCGGCGCGGCCTATTGCCAAGGGCGCGTCGGGGGGTGAGCTGTCGCGGGTGATGCTCGCCGTCGAGGTAGTGTTCGCCGGTTCCGATCCGGTGCCGACATATCTCTTCGACGAGGTGGACGCGGGTGTCGGCGGCAAGGCGGCCGTCGAGGTCGGCAGACGGCTCGCACGACTGGCGCAGTCCGCTCAAGTCGTGGTGGTCACGCACTTGCCCCAGGTGGCGGCGTTCGCCGACCGGCAACTGCTGGTGGAGAAGACAAGCGATGGTGCGGTCACCCGAAGCGGGGTGCGGGTGTTGCAAGGTGAGGAGCGGGTGCGGGAACTCTCCCGTATGCTCGCCGGTCTGGAGGACTCCGATACGGCCCGGGCGCATGCGGAGGAGTTGCTCGAGGCCGCACGTGCGACGCGGTGAAGCCCTCGGATTCATCCAGGGGAGGGAGCGTCAATGCCAAGTGTCCTACCCGACTGGCATTCTGGGACCCGTGGCGGGCGCCTGTCCGTCACCTCTGTCGCCCCTTGCTACAAGTCCGTTCAGGAGTCGCACTCCGCGTGAGCAGTATCCACACCCCGGTGTCGGGGCCGTTGCGTGCCGTCCAGGTACTGGGCGCGACAGCGGCGGCGCATGCGTGCTCGCTGGCGGGGGGTCTCGCCGCGCGTGGCGTCGAGGTGACGGTGTGCGGGCCGACCGAGGTAATGGACGCCTGCAGCCTGTGCGGAACGGGCGCGCACTTCGCGCCTGTCGAGACAGCGGCGCCGCCCGGTCCTCGTACTGATGCGATGGCCGTCGCCGCGCTCCGCAGCGCCTGCGTCGGCGCGGATGTGGTGCACGCGCATGGGCTGCGCGCCGGCCTGCTTGCCTCGCTCGCGCTGCCCCGGGCGCACCGCCCGGCCCTCGTCGTCACTTGGCACGGCAGCAAGCAGCCCAGTGGTCCGCGGTCGGCCATGACGATGCTGCTCGAGCGGCGGGTGGCCAAGGCCGCGACCGTCGTGCTCGGCGCGTCATCGGATCTCGTTGACCGACTGCGCGCCATGGGGGCGCGTGATGTACGGCTCGCTCCTCTCTCCTTTCCGGCGCCGCCCCTCGACACCGCTCTTCCGGCTGAGGACAGTGAACGGAAGCACCGGAAGATCCGGGAGGAACTGGGTGCAATCGACCGGCCGTTGATCGTCGCGGTCGGGCGCCTCGAACCAGATCAGGGCCACGGGCAGTTGCTCGACGCTGCGTTGCGCTGGCGTGCTCTCGACTCGCCGCCGCTCGTCGCCATCGCCGGTGAGGGCAGGCGGCGTCAGGCCCTGCAGCGGCGGATCGACAACGAGGGGCTGCCGGTAAGGCTGCTCGGTCGCCGCGACGATCTCGGTGAACTCCTCACCGCCGCCGACCTCGTCGTACTCGCCGGGCGTGGCGACACCCATGCGCTGATCGCGCAGGAGGCACTTTATGCCGGGGCCCCGCTTGTCGCTACCGCCGCTGACGGCCTGCCCGAGCTCGTCGGCGACGCCGCCGTCCTCGTCCCCGACAAGGACCCGGACGCACTCGCGCGCTCGGTGGCCTCGCTCCTCGCCGATCCCGGACACCGTGACCGCCTTGCCGCTGCGGGTCGCGCGCAGGCCGCGAGCTGGCCCACGGAAGACGACATGGTGGCCCAAGTCCTCAGCGTCTACGATGAGTTGGCCGACCGGAAGCTGTAGCGATCTTGTCGGCCGAAGATCGCTCGGACGGTGTCCGACCTGGCTTGCAGCAAGGTTGTCAACCTCCGTATGCGCCGCACGCCGTCAGGCGCAGGGCGGTGTCGATCATCGGTACGTGGCTGAACGCCTGCGGGAAGTTGCCGACCTGGCGCTGCAGTTTGGGATCCCACTCCTCGGCGAGCAGTCCAAGATCGTTGCGCAGCGCCAGCAGCTTCTCGAACAGCACCCGGGCCTCGTCCACCCGCCCGATCATCGCCAGATCGTCCGCGAGCCAGAACGAGCAGGCCAGGAAGGCGCCCTCGTCTCCGGGTAGCCCGTCGACGCCCTCCTCCGGGCCCTGCGTCGGGTAACGCAGCACGAAACCACCCTCTACGGTCAGCTCCCGCTGAATCGCCTCAATGGTGCCGATCACCCGCTTGTCGTCCGGCGGCAGGAAACCGACCTGCGGGATCATCAACAAGCTGGCGTCCAGTTCCTTGGAGCCGTACGACTGGGTAAAAGTGTTGCGCTCCTTGTCGTACCCCTTGTCGCACACGTCGCGGTGGATGTCCTCGCGTAGGTCGCGCCAGCGCTCCAGCGGCCCGTCGACCTCGCCGGATTCGATGAGCTTGACGGTGCGGTCCACGGCCACCCATGCCATCACCTTGGAGTGCACGAAGTGCCGGCGTGGACCGCGCACCTCCCAGATGCCCTCGTCCGGCTCGTGCCAGTGGTCCTCAAGGTACTGGATCAGCTTCAGCTGCAGCAGGCTCGCATAGTCGTTGCGCGCCAGGCCCGTCATGTGGGCCAGGTGCAGCGCTTCGCTGACCTCGCCGTAGACGTCGAGCTGTATCTGGTGCGCGGCACCGTTGCCGACCCGCACCGGCGTGGACCCCTCGTAGCCGGGCAGCCACGTCAGATCTGTCTCACCGAGCTCACGCTCGCCCGCGATCCCGTACATGATCTGCAGGTTCTCCGGGTCGCCGGCGACCGCACGCAGCCGCCACTCGCGCCACGCCCGCGCCTCCTCGCGGTAGCCGGTGCGCAGCAGCGACGACAGGGTGATCGCGGCGTCCCGAAGCCACGTGAAGCGGTAGTCCCAGTTCCGGACTCCGCCGATCTCCTCGGGCAGCGAGGTGGTCGGGGCGGCGACGATACCGCCGGTCGGGCCGTACGTCAGCGCTTTGAGGGTGATCAGCGAGCGAACCACCGCATCGCGGTACGGTCCGTGGTACGTGCACTGACTGACCCAGTCCCGCCAGAACTGCTCCGTCGCCTCCAAGGCGGCCTCCGGCTCGGGCATCGCCGGCGGGTGGTGGTGGGAAGCCTGCCAGCTGATGGTGAAGGCCACCCGTTCACCGGGCGAGACGGTGAAGTCGGCGTAGGTTGTCAGATCCTGCCCGTAGGTCGGGCACTCGGTGTCCAGCCACACCGAATCAGGCCCGGCGACGGCGACGGTGCGGCCCTCCGGTGCCTGTGGGTCGGAGACCTTGTGGACCCAGGGCACTACCCAGCCGTACGAGAAGCGCATCCGCAGCGCCGAACGCATCGGGACCCGGCCGCTGACACCCTCGACGATCCGGATCAGCTGCGGGGCGCCGTCGCGGGGCGGCATGAAGTCGGTGATCCGGACCGTGCCGCGCGGAGTATCCCACTCCGACTCCAGGATCAGCGAGTCACCGCGGTAGCGTCGTCGCGTCGCGGCGGGAGGCCCGTCCGTCGGCGCGTACGACGGCCCCAGCCGCCAGTAGCCGTGCTCGTCAGTACCCAGTAGGCCCGCGAAGACGGCGGGGGAGTCGAATCGGGGCAGGCACAACCAGTCGGCGGTGCCATCCCTGCACACCAGGGCGGCGGTCTGCATATCGCCGATGAGTGCGTAGTCCTCGATGCGCCCGGCCACGTGCATCTCCAGTCGAACAGCTGAACAACCCCGAGAGTTGTTCGATTTCCAGATGTGGCGAAATTCGACGAACCTTGTTCCGGTGCCCTGAGGAGTCGCGTCCCTCCACCACTACCAGTAGTACTAGTGCATGGTGAAGAAGGAAGGGGGACACGACTGTGAAGGAACGGCGGGGGATGGTGCCGTGCCGGTCGGCTCGCTTGGAAGTGTCCGAGCAGAATACGACGTCGGGGCGGGGGATGCGCGAGTGATGGCGGTCGCATGCTGCGCCGGTCAGGTGAGTGGCAGGCGGATTCCCCCATCGAGGAGGCGGCACTAGAGCCGCTCCGGACTCCCGGCTGGGCCGTTCGTCCCTCGCTCGGGCGTCAGCCCGACTGATACCCTGGTAGCCCGTGGGCCGGTGGGCTGAACCACTGAACCGCCGCGACGGCTCCTCCCGCACCAGGGCCGTCCGACCTCACCTCGCGACCACGGGAGCCCCCTGTTGGCACTGCCTCACCCTGGCAACGCTGTATCCAGTCGAACCGCAATGACGACCAAGCACCTCTTCGTCACCGGGGGCGTGGCCTCCTCGCTCGGCAAGGGCCTCACTGCCTCGAGCCTTGGCGCGCTGCTCAAGGCACGCGGCCTGCGCGTCACGATGCAAAAGCTCGACCCGTACCTCAATGTCGATCCGGGCACCATGAACCCGTTCCAGCACGGCGAGGTGTTCGTCACCAACGACGGGGCCGAAACCGATCTTGACGTCGGCCACTATGAGCGTTTCCTCGACGTCGACCTCGACGGCTCCGCGAACGTGACCACTGGGCAGGTCTACTCCTCGGTGATCGCCAAGGAGCGGCGCGGCGAATATCTCGGCGACACGGTGCAGGTGATTCCCCACATCACCAATGAGATCAAGTCGCGGATCCGGCGCATGGCCACCGAGGACGTCGACGTGGTGATCACCGAGGTCGGTGGTACGGTCGGCGACATCGAATCACTGCCGTTCCTGGAATCGGTGCGCCAAGTACGCCACGAGGTCGGCCGCGAGAACGTCTTCTTCGTGCATGTATCGCTGCTTCCGTACATCGGCCCTTCCGGCGAGCTGAAGACCAAGCCGACCCAGCACTCCGTCGCGGCGCTGCGCAACATCGGCATCCAGCCGGACGCGATCGTGCTGCGCGCGGACCGCGAAGTGCCCACCACGATCAAGCGCAAGATTTCGCTGATGTGCGACGTGGACGAAGACGCGGTGGTCGCCGCGATCGATGCCAAGTCGATCTACGACATCCCCAAGGTGCTGCACGCAGAGGGGCTTGACGCTTATGTGGTGCGCCGTCTCGACCTCCCCTTCCGCGACGTCGACTGGACGCAGTGGGACAACCTGCTCGAACGCGTCCACAACCCTGCGCACGAAGTGACCGTCGCACTGGTGGGCAAGTACATCGACCTGCCCGACGCCTACCTGTCGGTGACCGAGGCGCTGCGTGCGGGCGGCTTTGCCAACAACGCCCGGGTGAAGATCAAGTGGGTCACCTCCGACGACTGCAGGACGCCGGCTGACGCGGAGCTGCAGCTGGCGGACGTGGATGCGGTCTGTGTGCCCGGCGGCTTCGGTGACCGCGGGGTGGACGGCAAGGTTTCGGCCATCACATACGCCCGTGAGCACCATATTCCGCTGCTCGGCCTTTGCCTCGGACTGCAGTGCATCGTCATCGAGGCGGCCCGCAATCTCGCCAGGATCACGGGTGCCAACTCCACCGAGTTCGATCCGGCGACGGCCCACCCGGTGATCTCCACCATGGCCGAACAACTCGACATCGTGGACGGCAAGGGCGACATGGGCGGCACGATGAGGCTCGGCCTGTACCCGGCGAAGCTCGCCGAGGGCTCGATCGTGCGCGAAGTGTACGGCGGTGAGCCGTATGTCGAGGAGCGGCACCGCCACCGCTACGAGGTCAACAACTCCTACCGGACCGAGTTGGAGAAGAACGCAGGTCTGGTCTTCAGCGGCACCTCACCCGACAACAAGCTCGTCGAGTACGTCGAGTACCCGCGTGAGGTGCACCCGTACCTCGTCGCCACCCAGGCGCACCCGGAGCTGAAGTCCAGGCCCACCCGCCCGCACCCGCTTTTCACCGGCCTGATCAAAGCCGCGGTCGAACGTCGGCAGAATGCGGCGGCCTATGCATCGCAGGCAGCAGGGAAGGCCGTGGCCGCCCAGGTGGTGAGCGAATGAGCGGCGTGCACGAGCAAGCGGAGAGGGTCCCCCCGCGGAGCAGCGGGAGGAGGGCCGAGACTCCTGTCGAGAGGCGCGCCTGCGGCCTGCCAGGCCGTCCGCCGAGCGTGGGAGCGGGCGACAGTGCCCGTGACGGAGCCTCTCCCTGCCTGCAAGGGACGCCCCCCGCCGAAGGCAGGGAGGTATCCCCTGATGCTGCCAGTAGCCGCTGGCGCGACGGGGCGAACGGGCAAGCGGTGAACGGGAGGCTGTGCGACACCCCCGAGGAACGGCACGTCAGCGTGACTGAGACGCCGTTCCAGGGCAAGGTGACGGGTGTGCGTACCGACGTGGTGGCCATGCCCGACGGCAATGAGGTGCGCCGCGACTACCAGACCCACCCCGGCTCCGTCGCCGTCGTCGCACTCGACGAGCGGGGCCATGTGCTCGTCCTGCGGCAGTACCGGCACCCAGTGCGGCACAAGCTCTGGGAACTCCCGGCCGGACTGCTCGACGTGGCAGGCGAGCACCCGCTCCAGGCAGCCCAGCGCGAGTTGTACGAAGAGGCGCACCTCAAGGCCGCCGACTGGCGGGTTCTCGCCGACATCTACAGCACTCCCGGCGGCTCCGACGAGGCGATCCGGATCTTCCTCGCGCGTGAGCTGGCCGAGGCCGAGGGAGAGCGGTTCGAGGCATCGGCGGAGGAGGCCGAGTTCGAGTACGCCCACGTCCCGCTGGAAGAACTGGTGCGCGGGGTTCTCATCGGCGAGCTCCACAATTCGTGCCTCGCCGTGGGCGTGCTCGCGCTGCGCGCGGTGTTGGGCGGCAACGGCGTGGAGGCGCTGCGCCCTGCGGACGCGCCGTGGCCGGCGCGACCATACGGCGCCTGAGCTGCTGTGGTGTGATGAACGGCTGATCCGGTGGGGTGATTATCGATGTGATTCTTCGCGTCGACACCGGTGAGGCCGGGGCCCCGTCAACTAGTCTCTTGCTCTCCCCGTACGCAGCGGTGACGGGCATTTGAGCGCAGGCAGACGGGAGTTGGCCGGTGGCGAAACACGCGCGGAACGCATTTGTCGGTGCGCAACCCCCGACGCCGCCAGGGGGTACCTCCCGCTGTAGGCAGGGGGAGAATGCGGACGCTTTGGCGTCCGGCGCCGCCGCGCTGGGCGCCGCCGCGCTGCGCGGTGAGGTGCAGGATGTGGCGGCACCTGTGCAGGGTGAGGCAGGTGCCGACCCACAGGCCGCGCAGGTCCTGGCCGGGCAGGCGTCCGCTCCCGCGGAGCCGATCGCGCCCACCTGCGGCGTCGGCGCGCCAGCTACTGGTGTACGAGCCCGGCCTGTGATGAGTGGCTGTGACGCTGACTCGTCTGCCGCAGGCCACTCAGCAGGCACTTCGGCTGAGGGGGCCGCAGGCGCGGAGGCCGAGGGCAGGTCGGCCACGACTCTCACGACACCTGCCGGGGACTCACCGCAGGACACTGAAGCACCGGCTGCACCCCCTGCTGCCCCCGTAGAGGCCCCCGTAGAGGCCGCGGCAGAAGTGGAGACCTCGGCAGGGGCAGAAGCTGCCGTGGAGCCGCAGACGCCGCACGAGGACCTGCCGGAGCCGGAGCTGCCAACTGCTGCGGGGAGTGAGGCCCGATGGAGTGGAGTTCTGCCCGAAGGGCCGCCGTACTTCACGGGGCGACGGCGTGAGTTGCGACAGCTGCGGGGGGAGATCGACCGGCCGGGGCTCGACATCCTCCGGGGGAAGCTGCCCCGCAGTTGCCGGGTACTGCTCGTCGCCGGACGGCCTGGCTCGGGGCGCACTTCACTTGCGGTACGTCTTGCCCAGCGGCTCGCCGAGCGATACCCGGACGGTCAGTTCTTCGCCCGGATCACCGACGGTGGCGGCAGGCCGGTGCCCATGGAGCGCATCGTGGGCGAGCTGTTCGGCCCGTCCGCCCGCCGACAGAGCCGGCTGATGCCATACGATCCGGCTGCCGTGCTGCGTGCGGCTGTCGCGAACCGGCGCGTCATCCTCGTCCTCGACGACGTGACCCACGCCAACCAGCTGCTGCCGCTGCTGCTGGACGAGCCGGGTTGCCTGGTCATCGCCACCTCGGAAGGTCCGCTGCCCGGTATCCCCGACATCCGGCCGTGCACACTCGGCGGGCTCGACACCGTGGCCTGCGCCGAGCTGCTCGCACACACCATCGGCTCGACCCGCGTCACCTGCGATCCGACTGCCGTCGAGGCGCTCGCCGAAGCATGTGCCGGCAACCCCACCGCGCTACGCCTGATCGGGGGCTGGCTCGCCGTACGGCCCGGAACGTCCGTCACCGACACCGTACTCGTGCTGAGCAATGTACCGGACGACACCGCGGCCGCCGCCGTGACCTCCCCGCCGGTGGCCCGAGCCTTCCGGCTGGTGCACGACACCATGGGGCGGCTCGCTGCGCGGCTGCTGCGGATGCTGGCCTGTGCGCCCGAGGGAATCGTCGATGCGCATATCGCCTCCTCACTCGCCGGGTGCGCACTCGGCGAGGCCCAGTCCGCGCTGGCCGATTTTGTGCGGTACGGACTGCTGTACCCGGACGGCGATGTCGTGCCGCAGACCCCTCAGTACCGGCTTCCCCGGTGGCTTCGTCCGCTGCTCACGCATCTGGTCGCAGCATGCGAGCGCCCCACCGAGCTGCGGCTCGCGCGCGCCAGGATGCTGGAGCGCACGGTGCGGCTGTTGCAGTCCTGCCGTGGCGTGGCCGAGCCGCCCGGTTCGCCGGCCCGTGCGCTGGTGCAGGAACTGCCCCGGGCACTGCGTTTCCCGTCCGCCGATGTCGCGGCGTGTTGGCTGCGCAGGCGGTTGCCGGTACTGCTCGGTGCCGCGCGTGCCGCCGCAGCCGACGGCGAACTCGACACGCTCGCGCGGCGGCTGATCGCCGCTCTCGTCCGGGCGCTCGAAACATACGGGGGCAACAACGATGCCACGTCCGAAGCATCTGAACTGTATGAGTTGCATGGTCTCGCCCTCAGCCTCGCCGAGCGGCGCGCGCTGCCGCGTGACAAGGCTGCGGCTCTGATCAACCTTGCCGACCTCGATGCCGCTGCCGACCGTACGCAAAAGGCGATCGAGCGTTACCGGGCCGCATTGGACGCAGCCCGCGCCGGAGAGGACGGCTCCGCGGCCGGTCGTGCGTTGGAGGCGTTGGGCAAGGTGTATCTGGCGCTCGGCGACGGCCTGCGGGCCGCGGACTGGTACGACAGGGCGCTCGTGTTGCGGCAGAGTCAGGGCGATTTGGCAGGCCAGGCCCGGCTGCACGGCCGGCTGGGCGCGCTGCACACCATTGAGCAGCAGTACGAGGCCGCTTTGCGTGAGTGGCGGGCTGCAGCCGCGCTCTACCGCAGGCTGCACGATCACGCCGGGCACGGCCGGGCGCTCGCCGAACTCTCCCGGGTCCAGGAATACGCCGGATATCCGGAGGAGGCGCTGCGCACCGTGCGGGAGGCTCTGCACTGCGCGCGGAAGGTGGGCGACGCGGAACTGGAAGGCGCGGCGCTGCTGCGCATGGCCGAAACCCTCGAACGGCTCGGCGATCCGGCGGGCGCTGCGCTGCAACGTGTGGCCGTGCAAGGCCTGCCGGCGGCTCGTGCCCAGGTCCGTTCGGCATGAGTCGGCTCTGAAGAAGCTGTGGAGATCGGCCTGTGAATCTACCGATGAGTTCGGAGTAATTGTTTGTTTTGCAAGGCTAGACACCATGTCTTCCTTCATTACACTTGAAGATGCCGCAGTCGATGCGGTCAGTTCCGGCGTGTGCTGTTCTCTGCCGCGATGTCCGGACGCAACCTGTGCATCTCCTCTCATCCAAGGACCGTGATCCATGTGAAGGTCGGCATCCCCCGTGAGGTCAAGAACAACGAGTTCCGGGTGGCCATCACCCCGGCCGGTGTGCACGAACTCGTGCACACCGGGCACCAGGTCTACGTGGAGCAGGGGGCCGGAAGCGGCTCCTCTCTCACGGATGACGAGTACGTCGCCGCGGGCGCGACA
>JAFAUH010000088.1 GCA_019243445.1 Streptomycetaceae bacterium
GATGCCGAGGACCGCGCACGCCTCGGCCAGCTCGCCGATCCGGTAGGGCCCGAGGGCGTCGTCCCGGTCGCTCGCCAGGTGTGCGAGCTCGGGCGGGATGACCTCGCCCTCCTCGCCGAGGGTGCAGGTCACCAAAGTCACCTCGGCGCCTTCGGCGGCGTACTTGGCCATGGTCGCGCCGTTGTTGATCGACTCGTCGTCGGGATGGGCGTGTACGAAGAGGACGCGGCGCCCTCGGCGGTCCGGCGATTGGCTCATACCACGCAGGGTATGACGTTCCTGCTCAAACTTTGAATCAGAAGATCTTTAGGCGGATCTTGAGGCAGATCTTGGATCAAGACGCGACTCAGGACGCGGCTCAGGAGAGGGACTCAGAACTTGAAGCTACTGATCATCCCGGCCACGTTCGTCGTCAGCTGATGGATAGTCGGCCCGATGGACGAGCTGGAGAGATAGAAGCCGAGCAGCACGCAGACCAGTGCATGGCCACCCTTCAATCCGGACTTGCGAATGAGAAGCAAGACGATGATCAGCAGCAGCAGCACCGCCGATACCGAGAGTGCCACAGCGGCTCACCTCCACGGACGCAAGGCCGGACCTGGCCGGCTGGCTGTTCCCACCTACGCATGGCGATCATAACTTTCCGCGCCACCGCATACGTCGGTGCACAGAAGCACACGGGGGCGCATACATCTCCCACGCCCAACTGTAAGTTGACGCCTCAGCAGACCCGACCTGCACGATACGAGCGCGCTACGAGCGCGGCATCGCGATATGCGGCCCTGACCTCACCCGTACGGGTCACCGGACGCCGTCCGGCAGGAGGGAATCACCAAGGATCACCAGCGCGATCTTTGAGCATGGCAATGTGCGGGTATCACCGCGCGCGTCGCACCCAACGGCAACGGCGCCCCGGAGCAATACGCTCGGCACCATGAACGATCACGCACAGCCACACGCCAGCCCCCACGAGCACCTCACCTTCCCCCGGCAGTACGCCCGCACTCAGCGGTTCACGCTCGGCGCCCCCCGTACCTTCTCGGCGTCACCCGACGGCGAACGCATCGTCTTCCTGCGGTCGGTCTCCGGGACCGACCGGGCCAACCTGCTGTGGGTGCTCGACGTCGAATCCGGTACGGAACGTATCGCCGCCGATCCCCGGGTGCTGCTCGCGGGCACCGCGGAGGAGCTGACCGCCGAGGAGCGGGCGCGGCGCGAGCGCAGCCGTGAGGGCTCGGCCGGAGTGGTCGGCTACGCCACTGACGAGGCCGTGGAGCTGGCGGCGTTCACGCTCTCCGGACGCCTCTTCGCCGCCGAACTGCGCACGGGCGCCACTCGCGAACTGTCCGTAGTCGGGCCGGTGATCGACCCGCGCCCCTCCCCCGACGGCCGACGCATCGCCTATGTGGCCAAGGGCGCGCTGCGGGTGGTCGACGTCGACGGCAGCGGTGATGGCAGCAATGCCGACGGCGTCGACCACCCGCTTGCCGAACCGGCGGGTGAGAACGAGACATCGGGTGAGAACGAGACATGGGGTCTCGCCGAGTTCATCGCGGCCGAGGAGATGGGACGCTCCCGCGGCTTTTGGTGGTCGCCGGACAGCGACCGGCTGCTGGTCGCCCGAGTCGACGACACGCCAGTGCACCGCTGGTGGATCTCCGATCCGGCCAACCCCGCCCAGGCGCCGGCCGAAGTGACGTACCCGGCAGCCGGTACGCCGAACGCGGATGTCTCGCTCTTCCTGGTCGGCCTGGACGGCTCGCGTACCGAGGTAGCGTGGGATCGCGAACGCTACCCGTATCTCGCCCGCGTCCACTGGTCTGCAGCCGGCCCGCCGTTGCTTCTCGTCCAGGCGCGTGACCAGCGCAGCCAGTTGTATCTGGCGGTGAACACCGAGACCGGCGAAACGGCTCCGCTGCACGCGGACGAGGATCCACTCTGGCTGGAACTGTTCGCAGGCGTACCGACCTGGACGCCCGACCGGCGTCTGGTGCGCATCGAGGACAAGGGCTGGGCGCGGGTGGTCGTGGTCGGCGACCGCCCGCTGACCGGGCCGCAGTTGCATGTACGGGCAGTGCTCGATGTCACCGACGAGGACGTGCTCGTGACCGCGTCGGCGGGACCGGAGGCGGAGGAGCCAGGCACAGGCGAAGTGCATGTCTATCGGGTGGGCACCCAGGGCGCGTTCCGCGTCTCGGAAGAGCCCGGTGTCCATTCGGCTGTGCGCAGCGGGCCATTGACGGTGCTCGCCTCCGCGGTGCTCGACCGCCCGGGGTCAGTGGTGCGCGTACTGCGGGAGGGCAAGCCCGTTGCCGAGATCGCTTCGTATGCGCAAGTACCGGTGATCATGGCGCGGCCGAGGCTGATGGAGGCGGGCGGGCGCGGAGACGGGCGCGAGGGCGAGCGCAGGGGCACTGTCCCGGCTGCGGTGCTGCTGCCGGCCGGTTACCGGGAGGGAGATGGCCCGCTGCCGGTGCTGATGGACCCGTACGGCGGCCCGCACGGCCAGCGCGTTGTAGCCGCCCACAATCCGCATCTGACGTCGCAGTGGTTCGCCGACCAGGGGTTCGCGGTGATCGTGGCGGACGGCCGCGGCACGCCCGGCCGCTCCCCCGCGTGGGAGAAGGCGATCGTTGGCGACTTTGCCGGAGCCACCCTCGACGACCAGGTCGATGCGCTGTACGCGTTGGCTGGTTCGTATCCGCTGGACCTCACGCGGGTGGGCATTCGCGGCTGGTCATACGGCGGCTATCTGGCGGCTTTGGCGGTGCTGCGGCGTCCGGACGTCTTCCATGCGGCAGTGGCCGGTGCGCCTGTCACCGACTGGCGTCTGTACGACACTCACTACACGGAGCGGTATCTGGGCGACCCCTCGCAGTCACCGGAGGTCTATGCGGCCAACTCCCTCGTCGAAGGCGGCGAGTTGTCCGGCGCCGCCAATCCTGCACGCCCGCTGATGATCATCCACGGTCTCGCCGACGACAATGTCGTCGCCGCTCATACACTGCGGCTTTCCTCCGCATTGCTGGCGGCTGGGCGGCCTCATGAGGTGCTTCCGCTCTGCGGTGTCACCCACATGACACCGCAGGAACAGGTCGCGGAGAACCTTCTGCTGCTGCAGGTGGCATTCCTCAAGAAATACCTCGGGAGGGCCGGATGATCCGGGCACTTCGGCCGTCACTCTTGAGCGGTGTATTGACCGTGCGTAGAGTCCCCTCACCGCATAGCGCCATGCACAACTGACCTCACCTCGGGGGGTGTTCGTACGATGACTCAGCAACCCCAGCCGATCGGCACCACCGGCGCATCGCCGCCGGTGGTCGGCGAATCGGCGCATGAGCCGTCGAGCCCGCGACCCACGGGTGCAGCTCCGGCAGTCGCCGGTCGGTCCCCGGCCCGGATGGCTTGGGAGCGGCTGGGGCGCGACCGGGTTTCCCTAGTCGCAGCCGGCATTTCAGTGATCTTCGTTGTGGTGGCGATCATCGCGCCACTGCTGACGGCGATCACCGGGTGGGGTCCCATCACCCCGGACAACAAAGCAATCGACCCGAACTCGGGCAATTACCCTCTCGGTTCGTTCGGCGGCGTCAGCTTCAACCACCTGCTCGGTGTAGAGCCCGGCACAGGCTATGACCTGTTCGCGCGCGTGGTCTACGGGCTGCGCACCTCACTGGTCGTCGGCTTTTCCTCCGCCGTCATATCCACGGTGCTGGGTGCAGTGCTCGGCATGGCGGCAGGCTATTTCGGAAGCTGGATCGATAGCGTGCTCTCGCGCGTCATGGACATCTTCCTGGCCTTTCCACAGCTGTTGTTCATCATCGCGCTGACGCCGGTCATCCAAGCCGCTCTACAGACCAACGAGCACGGCGGCACCAATGAGAATCTGCGCCTGCTCGTTCTCGTCATCAACATCGCCGCCTTCGCCTGGGCCTACACCGCCCGCCTGGTACGCGGCCAAGTCCTCTCACTGCGGGAGCGGGAGTTCATCGATGCGGCGAAGATCATGGGCGCCGGATGGGGTCATATCCTCTTTCGCCAGTTGCTGCCGAATCTGTGGGCTCCGCTTCTGATCTCGTTCGCGCTGGCCGTGCCACAAAACATCACGACAGAGGCCGCGCTCTCCTACCTGGGCGTCGGCGTCGTCCCGCCCAACCCCGACTGGGGTGCGCTGCTCAGCGACGCCTCCCAGTTCTTCCTTCAGGACCCGGCCTATCTCTTCATCCCGGGCGTCCTTTTGCTGATCCTCGTGCTGGCGTTCAACCTGCTCGGGGACGGTGTCCGGGATGCTCTCGATCCGCGCGCCAACCGCAGCTAGAAACTGTCCAGGTGGGATGACGTATGCGACCACCGAGCCGACGACATCAAGCCAACGACATCAAGGAGTACGCCTGATGATGAGCAGAACGCGCACGGCCGCCATAGCAGCGACCGCGATCGCACTGGTGCTGGGGGCCACCGCCTGCGGGGACTCTTTGGGCGGAAAGCCCGTCAAGGGCGGGACACTGACCATTGTGGAGAAGGCCGACTTCGACCATCTCGACCCACAGCGTATCTACACCACCGAAGCGGACAGCGCGATCGAGCTGCTGGCCCGCTCGCTGACCAACTGGGACGTGACCGGCAGTACGCCCAAACTCGTCGGTGACCTGGCCACCGACACCGGTACACCCAGTGACAACGACCAGGTGTGGACCTTCCATCTGCGCCATGGCGTCAAGTGGCAGGACGGCTCCGAAGTCACCTCACAGGACATCAAGTATGGCGTGGAGCGCGTATTTTCACCGGACATCAGCGGAGGGCCACCGTACGCCAGCCAGTGGCTGGTCGGTGGATCCACCTATACCGGCCCGTACAAGGGCAAGTCGCTGGATTCCCTCCAGACACCCGATCCGTACACCATTGTCTTCCACCTGAACCAGCCAGTGGCGGACTTCAACGAGACCACGGCGATGCCGACATGGGCCGCCGTGCCGAAAGCACATGACACGGGATCGACGTACGACACCCATGTGTGGTCCGACGGACCATACAAGCTCCAGTCGTACACCCACAACAAGGAAGCTGTCCTGGTCAAGAACCCCTACTGGAACGCCTCGACCGACCCGCTGCGCGAGCAGAACGTCAACGAGGTCGACATCAAGATGGGAATGAACGAAAGCGCCATCGACCAACTGCTGGAATCGGACGCCGGAAGCGCCAAGACCTCGATGCAGCAGTGGCCGATCGCCGGATCCAATCTCTCGACGGTCCTGGGCAACCCGGCGCTGAAGCACCGGATCGTCTCCTCCAAGGCGCCCGGCATCCTTTACATGGCGATCAACACCACCCGGGTCAAGGACATCCGTGTCCGCCAGGCGATCGAGTACGCGATCAACAAGGAGACCGTGCGTGGCGCCTTCGGTGGCTCCGGCTACGGCGATTACGCCACCACTATGCTCACCCCTGGCATAGGCGGCTACAAACACTTCAACCTCTACAGCTCCAACCCGGCCGGCGACCTCGCCAAGGCCAAGCAGCTCATGGCCCAAGCCGGCAACCCGAAGCTGACGCTCTCACTGTCGGTGGAGAACACTCCGACGCATGAACACTTCGGTGACGCGGTGAAGAACGCGCTGAACCAGATCGGCATCACCGTCAACGTCACGCCAGTCGACGCGGGCAGCTACTTCAGCACCGTCTGGAACGTCAAGAACCAGTACGACTTGTATTGGGAAGACTGGATCGCAGACTGGCCCAATGCCTCCACCGTACTGCCGGTGCTCTTCGACGGTCGGCAGATCGCCAAGCTGCCGCAGGCGAACCAGGACGCGTCGTACGTGAACGATCCGGCACTCGAGGCGCAGATGGACTCCCTCTCCAAGATGCCGGATCTGGGCGCCCGCAACGCCGCCTACGGCAACCTGGACGAGGAGATCATGCGGAAAGCAGCCGTGGTCCCGTTGATGTACATGAACTTCCCGGAGATGTTCGGTTCCAAGGTCGGCGGTCTCTACCCGGACGCCATCTTGGGCGAGCCCAATCTCATGAAGGTCTTCATCAAGTCCTAGTTCGTATCAAGTTCGTATCAAGAGGGAGGAGGACCGGGCTCCGTGCCAGGTCCCAGCACCACATGTTCCGTTACCTGATGCGACGTCTGCTGGCAGCAGCCGTGATCCTGGTGGTGATCAGTGCGATCACCTTCGTCACCTTCTTCGCGCTGCCCACCGATCCTGCTCTGCTGGCCTGCGGCAAGACCTGCTCCCCCTCCCGTCTGGCGGAGATCAGGCATGCGCTGGGGCTGGACAAGAGCCTGGCCACACAGTACTGGGAATTCTTCAAGGGCCTCTTCGTCGACCGGACCTACGGCGACCAGAGCATCACCGTGCACTGCAACGCACCCTGCCTGGGCGTCTCCTTCCAGAGCGACACCCCGGTCCTCACCATCCTGCTCGGCGACTTCCCGGTCGACCTCTCGCTCGGCACCGGTGCCGCCGTGATCTTTCTTGTCGTCGGTGTCGGCCTTGGCATGGTGGCAGCGACACACAAGGGGAAGGCCGCCGACAAGGTGGCGGTCAGCGCGTCCCTGGTCGGTGTCTCGCTACAGATCTACTTTGTCGGCCTGCTGCTGATGTGGGCGTTCGTGGACAAGTGGCAGATCCTGCCTGCGCCCTCTTACACGCCACTGACGCAAGATCCGGTGGGGTGGTTCCAAGGACTGCTCCTCCCCTGGGCCACTCTGGTCGTCATCTATCTGGCCTTTTACACGCGCCTGTCCCGCTCTTCCATGCTGGAGACGTTGGGTGAGGACTACATCCGCACCGCGCGCGCCAAAGGCCTGCCGATGCGCCGGGTAATCCTCAAGCACACCCTGCGAGCCGCGATCACTCCGATCATCACCATCTTCGGCATGGACCTCGCCTCGCTGATCGGCGGCACAGCCGTCATCACCGAGTCGGTGTTCGGCCTCAATGGCATCGGCAAGCAGGCCGTGGACGCCGTCACCAACTCCGACCTGCCGGTGACAATGGGTACCACGCTCTTCGCCGCAGCCGCGATCGTTGTCTTCAACATCATCGTCGACATGGCCTACGGGATCGTCGATCCCCGCGTCCGCCTCGCCTGAGAACCATCTGCCGACCCCTGCCGACCAAGGAAGTATCGCGTGGCCATCGAACTCCCGCCGCAGACCGCGGACGGCACTGCGCCCTCCGCCTTCCTCGACGTACGGGACTTGCAGGTGCACTTCCCCACCGAGGACGGCCTCGTCAAGGCGGTGGACGGCGTCTCCTTCACCCTCGAAAAGGGCAGGACCCTCGGCATCGTCGGCGAATCCGGCTCCGGCAAGTCAGTGACTTCGCTGGCCCTGCTCGGCCTGCACAAGGGCACCCGCGCCATACTCTCCGGCGAGATCTGGCTGGACGGTGAGGAGCTCGTCGCCTTGCCCGAGCCGGCGATGCGTGCGCTGCGCGGCGAGAAGGTATCCATGATCTTCCAGGATCCGCTCTCCGCCCTGCACCCCTTCTACATGGTCGGCAACCAGATCGCCGAGGCATACCTGGTGCACCACAAGGCCTCCAAGAAGGAGGCCAAGGACCGCGCCATCGACATGCTCAAGCGAGTGGGCATCCCGCAACCCGAGCGCCGGGTCAACGACTACCCACACCAGTTCTCGGGCGGTATGCGGCAACGCGCCATGATCGCCATGTCTCTGGTGTGCAACCCCGAGCTGCTCATCGCGGACGAGCCCACTACAGCCCTCGACGTGACCGTCCAGGCACAGATCCTCGACTTGATCCACGATCTCCAACAAGAATACGGCTCCGCCGTCATCATCATCACCCACGACCTCGGCGTCGTCGCCCAGACCTCCAACGACATCCTGGTGATGTACGGGGGGCGGTGCATTGAGTACGGATCGGTCCAAGACGTCCTCAACCACCCTGAGCACCCGTACACCTGGGGCCTTCTGCAGTCAATGCCGAGCCTCAGCAGCGATGTCCACACAAAGCTCAATCCCATCAAAGGCAACCCGCCGAGTCTGATCAACCTGCCCAGTGGCTGCGCCTTCAGCCCCCGCTGCGCCTTCAAAGACCGCGTCCCCGGCGGTCGCTGTATGACGGAGCGTCCCGAACTGCGACCCATGGCGGGCAACGATCAGCACATCGCAGCCTGTCACCTCGCCGACGACGAAAAGACCGACCGGGTCGCGAAGTGACGACGGCGGATGAAGCGGATGAAGCGGATGAACAGGAGCATGGCGTGAACACCACCGAATCCAGTCCCGAGCAGCAGACGGGATCCGTCGCGCAGCCGGGCAGCGGGGAGAACCTGCTGGAAGTCAGCGGCCTCCAGATGCACTTTCCCATCCGCCAAGGCATCATTTTCCAGCGGCAGATCGGCGCGGTCCGTGCCGTCGACGGCATCGACTTCGCAGTGAAGCCGGGCGAGTCACTCGGCCTCGTCGGCGAGTCCGGTTGCGGCAAGTCGACCACTGGGCGCCTGGTGACCCGGCTGCTGGAGCCGACGGCCGGCTCCATCCGGTTCGACGGCGAGGACATCACTCACAAGCCGGTTGCCACCATGCGCAAGGCCCGGCAGCAACTGCAGATGATCTTCCAGGACCCGTACTCCTCGCTCAACCCACGGCACACGGTCGGCACGATCATCGAGACACCGATGCGGCTGAGCGACATCACTCCGAAGCAGGGGCACAAGAAGCGCGCGCAGGAGCTGCTGGAGATCGTCGGGCTCAACCCGGAGCACTACAACCGCTACCCCAGCGAATTCTCCGGCGGGCAGCGGCAGCGCATCGGCATCGCCCGCGCCCTGGCGCTGAAGCCGAAGCTGATAGTCGCCGACGAGCCCGTCTCGGCGCTGGACGTTTCCATCCAAGCCCAGGTGGTCAACCTACTGCAGTCACTGCAGGAGGAAATGGGGATCGCATTCCTGTTCATCGCCCACGACCTGGCCGTCGTACGGCATTTCTCACAACGCGTCGCGGTGATGTACCTGGGCAAGATCGTCGAAGTCGGCAACCGTACGGACATCTACCAGCGGCCACGCCACCCCTACACCCATGCGCTGCTCTCCGCGGTGCCCGAGGCCAACCCGGACGGCGGCGGCCGTGAGCGGATCCGGCTCGCCGGTGATGTCCCTTCGCCGATCGGCCCGCCGTCCGGCTGCCGCTTCCGCACCCGGTGCTGGAAGGCACAGGAGAAGTGTGCGTCGGACGAGCCACCCCTGCTTCAGATCTCCGGTAACAGCGCAGGCCATCTGACGGCATGCCACTTCCCGGAAGAGCCATCGATCACAGCACGCGACGAGGTCATCATCCTCGACCCGGCGCTCGCCGCGCTGGAGGAGTAGAATTCACACTGATGCCCCGGAAACTCCTCTGACAAAGGCCGCCGTTCCATCGGGCCTTTCTGGATCAGACGCCGAACATCCTTACGAACTCCGATTCAAAGCCAGCAATCCATTGCGACGGCAACACATAGCCCTTGAGTTGCTGCTCCATAGTTACGCAGTCGGCAAGGTTGGAAGTGCCGTCGCCGTTCGCCGGACTCGGACTCATGCCGATTCCGTAAGTACTGCGGAGGGCTCAATGGCGGAAGCCCTGCGACAACCGCGAAGCCTGGGCATTGCTCGGTGAAGCCGTAAATGATCAATTGATCCGTGGAGACAACGCCCTATGGCGCCTTCACCGACAGCAACCGGCTGCACCTGTAGCACTGGCCTGACACGTCACCGGTCGGCATCCCGCACGACCATCGAATGTAGCAGCATGATCCCAAGATCTGTCACCCACTACGCTCCAGGCAAATGTTTACCTTTCACACGACACCGTTCCACTCGGCACGCTGCGACATGGCCTGCAACAAACACGCAGCCCGCAGAGACCACCTTTTTCCATAAAGTGACCCCCGTCACACCATGAACTCCGCTCGATCGCGTCCAGCCGCCGATATCATGGCGGCTCATTTTGCCGCGACGCCACTTATGAGTACATACGCATGGGAAACACTGACACTACTACCCATTGACTGAATTTTAACGAAGCGGAAAGAGGGCGACGGCAGTTGGCTTCAGCTTAGCTCAAAGCCGACTGCTTGCAACTCAGCGTTACTAGGAGTCCCCTGTGTCCCCATCAGATCCCCACGTGCACGTCACAGGCGCAGCAGGCCCTCCCACCACGACAGTGTCGAACTCGCCTGCTGACTGGTCGAAGTTGGGGTTCGATGGTCATCCCTTGCCGGGGGATCCGCAGGTGTTGCAGCAGATCATCGATGACTTCACGTATCTGCGGGATACGGCGTGGTCGGTGTCGCAGGGGCTGGATGCGTTTGTGGCGTCGGCTTCGGGTGGGTTTGTGGGGGCGACGGCGGATGCG
>JAFAUH010000403.1 GCA_019243445.1 Streptomycetaceae bacterium
GAGCTGCCGGTTCACCACGCTCCAGGTGGAGACGCCGAGGGTGGCCGGGTCGTCCTGGTCCGGTACGGGGGTGATGCCGTCCAGATGGATGGTGACCCCCTCCGGGCCGACCGCGGCCTCGAAGTCACCGGTCAGCAGTCGTTCGGCGCCCTGCGGGCCGAACCGGCTCAAGGAACGCAGAGTCTGTGGCGACAGCATGCTCTCGGCCGGCACCAGCAGCCCGCCCCGGGTGGTCAGATAGCCGTCCTCCCCGTCCTGGACCAGCTTCTGCCGCTGGAGCGAACCAGCTGGGATACCGGAGGTCTCCAGACCGTGTACGGTCCTGGGCGCAGGTGCCTCCAGCAGCAGCCGCCCACTGCCCGAGGGGACAAAGCTGAAGGCGTATGCCCGATCACGAGAGGCCCCACCGGTCACCGACGGCACTACCGGCTCCCGCAGCCGTTCCTCCGACCCCATCCACTTCCCCGGCCCTGCCTTCGGCGCACCCTTGGCTTCCGTCAGGACCGGCCGCATGCCATGCAGCATCCGCCACACATCCATAGACGCCTGCGTCGTCTGCCATTCCTTGGCCGTCCATCCGGCACGGAACGCCTCCCCCATGCCTGTCCATGACGCCTGCCGCCATGCCGCTGCCCACGCGCCGCGGAATCCCAGCTTCACCATCTCACCGAACGTCATCGGGGTGAACATCACTCCCGCGAACCGGCCGATGTTCACCACGGCATACCCTAAGTACTTCCCCGTCAGGCTCATCAGCGTCGGATACCGCTCCATCGCCCGGGCGAAATCCTCCCCGATCACCCCCGGGATGGCTTTGGCAAACGCCGCCACCCCCCGCCTCCCGGTCGCCAGCAGCCCCGACACCCGCACCGGATCCGACGCCGACAACGGCACCAGCCTCGCCGGATTGGCCAGCACATCCACCGCCTTGCCGACCCTGGCCAGCATCCCTCGCAGCCCCGCTCCCAACTCCTCCAGCATCCAGATGCCCTTGCCACCGGGGGCCAGCACCCCCAGCGCAGACATCAGCAGCGCCTTCAAACTGGTGCGCTGCTCGGCGTAGTCCACCCCCATCATCGCGAACTGCGCCGCCCCCGCCGCCAAACCGATCTCCCACAGCGGCCCGGTCACCACCGTCGACGCCAGCATCGCCACCACCGCGACCATAATCAGCGCGATTTCCACCTCCTTCCAGATCCTCGCGAACAAGGAAGGCACCTTCACCGGCTGCGAAACCATCTCCGAGGCGTCCTGCAGCGCCCGGACCATCACCGCCTCGGCATCCCGCACCCGCGCAAGCTGATCAAAGACCGTGTCCTTCAAATCCCCCAGCTTCGGGTCCTTCGCCGTCAGCGACTCGGCCTGCGTCACCACCTTGCCCACCGTCTGCTGCGCCCGCACCAGCACCATCCGGTACCCCGCCACCACCTCCCCGGCCAGCGAGAACGCCCGCGCGATGTTGTAAATGAACCCCTTCAACCGCCCCGAGATCACCCCCCGCAGCGCCTCCGCCGTCGCCCCCTCGAACCCACCGGACGACGCCGACGCCACAAACGCGTCCAGTCCCTGTGACACCGACCACGCCACATCCCGCAAATACGTGAAATCATCCACGATCTGCTGCAGGACTTGCGGATCACCCGGCATCGGATCTCCGTCAAACCCCAACTTCCCCCAGCCCGCGGAACCGGATTCCCCATCAGGGCCGGTCTCAAAGACAGCGGAACCGGGAGAAGAAGCAGGAACAGACACAGAATTTTCTCCCGAGATATCACAACGTCATTTATATATTGAGCGAACCCATTTCGCTCGCCATGATAATGACATAGCATCAAAGAGCTGGAGTTCACTTCCAGCCATCAACCGTGATGCGCACCACGGCATCCCGCTGCCGCAGGAGTCCTACCAAGCCAAAGACGCTGTCTGGGCACGGCATGCAGTGGTGCCGGGAACGGGATCCAGGATGGATCGATCACGCGAGTATCGAACTGAAACTACTTCCCATCACTGAGACACACGGATCCCCTGACGCAACCAAGGAAGCTTGTTGAACCAGTAGTTGACATCAAGTCAACTTCGGGGTTCCGGACGATCTCCGTGGGGCTGAAAATTGGCCGGAACAAAACAACGACCCCCATCACTGAGATGGAAGTCGATTGCTCGAAGCAGTCGTCGCAAGTTATCGATTCGCCGCCTTGGGGGCGTTCGCCTTCACATAGCGGGGTGCGAACCGGTCGTCAGCGTCCTTCCCTGACGGAACGCGCTGCGAGTAGGAAATGAACGAAGGGTGAGTCAACCCGATGACGACGGTGAGGTTCCACTCCGGATATGACGACCCGCGGGATCAATCATGGTGTGAGGTCACGCTCAAAGGCCTGCGAACGCACCTGGAAACGCGCCTGGCAGGATTCGACGTCAATCGTGGCCGTCAGCAGTGGGCGGCCGAGGTGCACGCTGAGCGGTTCGTGCCGGTACAGGCCGAACTTCGGCACCGGCGTATAGCCACACGAGGTGTACAGGGACAGCGCTTCCGGCTGTCGCTGTCCGGTCTCCAGCACCATGCGCCGCCGCCCTGCGGCGGCCGCGCTCTCCTCGAGAGCGGCGAGTATCCGCCGGGCAATGCCGTGTCCGCGTGCTTCGGGCACCACATACATGCGCTTGATCTCCGCGTCGCCGTCACAGAACCCCTCCCCCGAGGCGTCCCGTGCGCGCCAGCCGCCGGTGGCGAGGGGCTCGCCGTCATCGGAGTACGCGACGAGGAAGATGCCCTGCGGCGGGTCGAAGTGGTCGGGATCCATCGGCGTCATGTCAGGATCGCCGTACCGTTCGACGTACTCTTGTTGGACCAGCTCGGTCAGGCGCACCGCATCGGGGTGATCGTAGCGCACGCGTCGGATGTCCATCAGTGCATGGTACGAGGCATCCACGGGGAATCGCAGTCGAGCCGTTGCTCGCCGGCACAGGTGACGTAGGCTGCGCGAGGCTATCCGTTACATCAGGAGCATGTCTTGTTCACCGTGTCGACTGTGAATGTCAACGGCCTGCGCGCCGCCGCGAAGAAGGGCTTTCTGCCGTGGCTGGAGGCTACCGCCGCTGATGTGGTATGCCTGCAGGAGGTGCGCGCCGAACCGGCTCAGCTTCCTGCCGAGGTGCGCGAGCCCAACGGCTGGCACGTCGTGCACGCACCGTCGGACGTGAAGGGCCGCGCCGGTGTCTCCGTCTACACTCGGCGTGCGCCGGAGCTGGTGCAAGTGGGCTTTTCTTCCGCGGAGTTCGACACTTCAGGCCGCTATGTCGAGGTCGACCTGCCGGGTGTGACCGTCACCAGTCTCTATCTGCCCTCCGGTGAGGTCGGTACCGAACGGCAGTCGGAAAAGGAACGCTTCATGGACGAATTCCTCGTCCATCTGTCCGCCTTGCGTGAACGTGCTTCGGCGGATGGGCGCGAGGCGCTGGTATGCGGCGATTGGAATATCGCCCACCAAGAGGCCGACTTGAAGAACTGGAAAGCCAACGGAAAGAATTCCGGTTTTCTGCCGCAGGAGCGCGCCTGGCTGACACGGGTCTTCGACGAGGTGGGGTACGTCGACGTGGTGCGGTCGCTGCACCCGGGCGTCGCCGGGCCGTACTCGTGGTGGTCGTATCGGGGCAAGGCGTTCGACAACGACGCGGGCTGGCGGATTGACTACGCGGTGGCGACGCCGGATCTGGCGAAGCGGGCGACTCGCGCATCGGTCGAGCGGGTCGCAAGCTACGACCAACGCTGGTCCGACCACGCACCGGTCACCGTCACCTTTGAACTGTGAGCTCGATCTCGCCGAGCAGGAACGACCAGTGGTCAAGGCCGCATGTCAACCGGTTCATGCGAAATGCGGCAGCAACGTGTCCGGACGAATCGGCAGTGTCCGTACCCGTACCCCGGTGGCGTGGTGAACGGCGTTGGCGACGGCCGCTGCGGTGCCGACGATGCCGATCTCACCAATTCCCTTTGAGTGCATGGGATTCAAATGAGGATCTTCCTCATCGATCCAGTGCGCCTCGATCGCCGGCACGTCCGCACAGACTGCCACATGGTAGGAAGCGAAATCACGCTCTGCGTAGTCGCCGAATTCCGGGTCCATGGTGCTGCCCTCCATCAGCGCCATCGACAGGCCCATCGTCATCCCGCCGATGAACTGCGAGCGCGCAGTACGGGCATTGAGGATCCGCCCGGCGGCGAAGACACCGGTGAGCCGCCGCAGGCGCACCTCGGCAGTGTCGGTGTCCACCTGTACCTCGGCGAATTGCGCGCCGAAGGCGCACCGCGCGTATTCCTGCCCGGACTTGACGTCCTCGGTGGTGTCAGCGGAAACCGACAGACCACCGGCGGGCACACTGCCGCCGCTGTGCTCGATCAGGCCGCGCAGCCGGACGCAAGCATTGTGCACCGCCCATCCCCAAGAGGCAGTGCCGGAGGATCCTCCGGCGAGCGGCGCCTCGGGCAGATCCGTGCTGCCGATGCTGATGTGCACGTATCCGAGCGGCGCGGTGAGCGCGTCGGCGGCGATCTGGGCGAGGACTGTGCGGGCCCCGGTCCCGATGTCGGTGGCGTTCACTCGTACCCAGTAGTGTCCGTCGGGATCGGCGCGGACCTCGGCCCGCGAGGGGAGGATGACGACCGGGTACATCGAGGCGGCTACCCCGCTGCCGATCAGCAGGCGTCCCTCGTAGCGGGTCCCAGGGCTCGGATCGCGCTCGTGCCAGCCGAAGCGGCGTGCGCCTTCGCGCAGGCACTCGGTGAGATGGCGGCTGCTGAACGGCAAGCCGGAGTCGGGTTCCACCTGCGGGTCGTTGCGGATGCGCAGCTCCACCGGGTCGATGCCGCAGACGTACGCGAGTTCGTCGATCGCCGATTCCAGCGCGAACATGCCCGGGCATTCGCCAGGCGCGCGCATCCATGAGGGTGCGGGGATGTCGAGCCTGGTCACTCGATGGGCGGTGCGGCTGTTCGGTGCGATGTACATCACACGGCTGGGAAGGGCTGCGGCCTCGACGAAGCGGCCCACCATCGAGGTGCAGGTCACCACCTCGTGGGCCAGCGCCTGGATGCAGCCGTCCCTTCCGGCGCCGATCCTGATGCGTTGAATTGTCGGGGCGCGGTGGCCCACGACAGCGGGCATGTGATTGCGCGGCACGGCGAGTTTCACCGGGCGGCCGACGACGCGGGCCGCCATCGCCGCAAGAACGACGTGAGGACGGGCTGTGCCCTTGGAACCGAAGCCTCCGCCCACGTGTTCGCTGACCACCCGCACCTGTCCCGCGTCGATGCCGAACAGCTGGGCGAGCGTGTGCTGGACGGTCACCGAACCCTGGTTGGAGTCGTACACCGTCAGCGCGTCGCCGTCCCACAGCGCGGTCGCGGCGTGCGGTTCCATCGGGTGGTTGTGCATCGGCGGGGTGGTGTAGACGGCGTCGGTGCGGATTTCGGCAGTTGCATACACGGTGTCGAAGTCGCCGTGCTCCCGGGTTCCCGGCCACAAGCCGTCGATCTCCTCGGGCATGTACAGGCCCGGGTGGTCCTCGGCGAGCACGACGTCGTGGTGGTCGGCTTTGTACTGGACGAGGACCGCGCCGGCGGCGGAGCGAGCGGCTTCCAGTGAGGTGGCGACGGCGAGGGCGATGTACTGGCCGCGGTGGGCGATGTGCGAGGACTGCAGCAGCGTCAGGGTGCGGTCCTCCACCGGATGCAGACGTGGCGCGTTCTGGTGGGTGAGGACGACGACAACCGCAGGATCCGTCATCGCCGCCTCGGTGTGGACCGCTGTGATCTCGCCGCGTGCGATGCCGGCCGGCACCGGCCAGGCGTACAGCGCGTCGTCGGTGACGTACTCGGCCGCGTAACGCGCCGTACCGGTGACCTTGGCGCGGCTTTCGAGCCGCGCGATGGACGCCCCGAGCGTGTGCTCCATCGTCGTCATCGCGTGTTCCTCCGTTCGCCTCGCCACGCCAGCGGCTGGTGTCACTGCCGTCTTCCTCAGCCCTGCCCGGCGAGATCGGCCAGGACGGCCACGGCGAGCCGTTCCGCCAGCGCCAGCTTGTAGCCGTTCTCCCGCAGTGGTCGGCACGCTGACAGTTCGGTGCGGACGGCCTCGACGAACGCCTCCTCGGTGGCCGGGCGGCCCTGCAGCGCCTGCTCGGCCTCGCGCGCCCGCCACGGCCTCGCAGCGAGGCCGCCGAAGGCGAGACGCACCTCGTGGACGGCCGCATCCCGCACGTCGAGTACGGCTGCCACGGACACGAGCGCGAAGGCGTACGAAGCCCGGTCACGGACTTTGCGGTAGACCATGAGCGGCGCACGCGAGCGGGCCGAGTGCGGCGGGGGCGGCAGTTCGACCGACGTGATCAGTTCGCCGTGCCGCAGGACGGTGTCGCGTTCCGGTTCGTCTCCGGGCAGCCGGTACAAGTCGGTGAGTGGGAGCGAGCGGACCCCGGCCGGGCCGGTGAGATGGACCGTCGCGTCGAGTGCGGCCAGGGCGACGGCCAGATCGGAGGTGTTGGTCGCGATGCAGTGTTCCGATGCGCCGAGAACGGCGAGATCGCGATGTGCCCCCTCGCGGGCTGGGCAGCCGGAGCCGGGGCGGCGCTTGTTGCACGGTTTGGAGACGTCCTGGAAGTACAGGCAACGAGTGCGCTGAAGGAGATTGCCGCCGATGGTTGCCGCATTGCGCAACTGGGCGGAGGCGCCGGAGAGCAGGGCCTGTGAGAGGGCGGGGTAGCGTTCGCGCACCAGCAGGTGGGCGGCAAGGCGGCTGCCCCGCACGGCGGCACCGATGCGCAGCCCACCGGTGTCTGTCTCTTCCACCTCGCCGAAGGGCAGCCGACTCACGTCGACGAGCAGCTCGGGGGTCTCTACGCCGAGCTTCATCAGGTCGACGAGGTTGGTGCCCCCGGCGAGATAACGGGCGCCGGGCGTGCCGGCCACCAAGGTGACCGCGGCTGCCGGGTCGGCGGGCCGCTCGTACCGGAAGGTCTTCACCGGGCAGCCTCCCCGACCGCTTCCGCCGCTTCGGTCACGGCGTTGACGATGTTGACGTAGGCGCCGCAGCGGCACAAGTTCCCGCTCATCCGCTCGCGGATCTCCGGTGCGGTGAGCGGGACGGGTCCGAGGGGACGTTCCTGCGGGGTGACGGCGCTCGGCCAACCGGATGCCGCCTCGGTGATGGCCCCGATGGCGGAACAGATCTGGCCGGGTGTGCAGTAACCGCACTGGAAGGCGTCGTGGTCGATGAAAGCTTGCTGGACTGGATGGAGTGCGGCGTCGGACGACAAGCCCTCAACGGTGATGATCTGCGCTCCGTCCAGTGCTACTGCGAGCAGCAAGCAGCTGTTCATGCGCATGCCGTCCACAAGTACCGTGCATGCGCCGCACTGGCCGTGGTCGCAGCCTTTCTTCGTGCCGGTCAGCCCCAGGTGTTCGCGCAATGCGTCGAGCAGCGTCGTGCGGTTGTCAAGATCGAACGCACAGCTCTGCGCGTTGATCTCCAAGGTGACCGCCGTCCTCCCCACGCCACGCCTTCCTTCCGCAGATCGGCACAGCACCATTGGCTGATCACAGTGCTGGCTAACCGCAGTGCACTGTCGCCAAACGCGACGGAGGCAAAGCTCAGCTTGTTGGACGGCTGTGCGCAGGATGTACGCGGCCCGAAGGCGGAGGCTTCTTGCTCACTTCTTCTCGAAGCGCACAACCAGGTCGTCCTTGCCGAACATCCGGGCGGTGTCGAGCGCGGACGGGGCACCCGCGGTGGGGTCGGCGCCACCGTCGAGCAACTCCCGGATCACCTCCTCCTCGCCTTTGAACACGGCACCCGCGAGTGGGGTCTGCCCGCGGTCGTTGGCGCGGTTCGGATCGGCGCCACGGGCGAGCAGCGCGGCGACCGTTCTGGCGTGGCCGTAATACGCGGCGAGCATCACAAGGGTGTCGCCTTTGTCGTTGCAGAGGTTTACCGGGACCCCGGCGTCGACATAGGCGTCGAGGGTGTCCGTGGCGCCCTGCCGAGCGAGGTCGAAGACCTTCGCCGCGAGCTGGAGCACCTCGGGGTCGTGCGCCGGTTCGGGCTCGGGGGTGGGCTCGGGGGTGGGCTCGGGGGTGGGCTCGGGGGTGGGCTCGGTCATCTGTCGTCGCTCCCTGCCACGTCGTCCTCAGTCTGCGTGCTGCCTACCTTGTACTGCCTACGTTGCAATGATCGCGCCAACGGGGTCCGGATGCCCGCATTCCCCCGTTCCCCCCTCCATATCAGCGACCCCCATATAAGTGAAAAGACAAGGGATCACCCGTTTGGCACCTTTAATTGGATATTACTCTTTGCGACGCTGGAACAACTCATGGTGACTGCCCTCATCCCACAGGAGAAACCCATGATCCTGTCGCTCTCGGCCGTTATTCTGCTCGGCGTCATCGCGTTCCTGTTCTTCCGCAAGGACGGAATGAAGGTCTCCCACGCCGTCGTGTGCGCGCTCTTCGGCTTCTACCTCGCGGGTACCGCCATCGCACCGAGTATCAAGGCGGGCGGACAGAGTCTGGCGAGCCTTCTCGGTGGCCTCAAGCTCTAGTGCCGTCCCCGCCGGCAGGCCCGGGCCGGGGCTCCTCCGCTCCGGCTCCGTCCCGCTTTCTCACCCCGCGCATTCAACGGAGATCACGTGGCCCGGCGCCCTCTCCCCCGCATCCCCAGCATCCTGAGCAATCGGCCGTTGGTGGCTCGGGGTCGCGACCTCGCCCAGGCCACCCGGGAGAGCGCCTCCGACATCCTCCACCCGGTGATCACCCTCACCCGCGGTCTTCGGCGCCAGGCCGCCTGGCTGCATGAGTGGTGGACGCGTACTCCGGGTGACCGTCGCGGGCCTGTGCTGTTCCTTGCCACGTCCGCCGTGCTCGTCGTCGCGCTCCTCCCGTACGGACTGGTGCTCGTCGTCCTCGCTGTGATGGGCTCGGCCGCATGGGCGGGACGCGACCGACCCCCGGTGGAGACCGGTCCGGACGAGGCGGAGACCGCGAAACTGCAGGCTGTCTACGAGGCGTTGGTGCCCTACTTGTCGGATCCAGCCGACCCGAAGCCGCTCTACGCCCACGAAGGCAGCTGGGAAGAGGCAGTCACCGACTACGAGTTCGAGGACGGACGGCTGCTCCGGCTCGAACTGCGTTATCCCACGTACTTCATGGACGGCGATCCGCAGGCGCGGGCGCGAGTGGAGCAGCTGCTGCGGGCGAAAGCGGGGCGAGGGCGGGAATACCGCTTCGACTGGAACGAGGAGGAGAATCACCTCACCTTGACCGCACTGCCCGCGCTGACCACCGGCATCGCCGCGCAGCGCTTTGTGACCGCGCCGGGCGAGGCCATCTTGGGGTTCACTGATGACGACGCGGTGATGCTCACCATTCCGGTCGCCGAGGGCGAACAAAGGCGGGATGTGCCGCCCGTGGTGTGGCGGACCGGCCCGCGCTCGACCGAACCGCATCTGCTCGCCGTGGGACGGCCGGGTACCGGCATCACCACCCTGCTCCGCTCGATCGCCCTGCAGGCTCTGCAGCAGGGCGATGTGCTCATTGTCGACGGGGGCGGCACCGGCGAGTACGCGTTCCTGACCGGCCGGCCCGGTGTGATCGCGCTGGAAAGCGGCCTGACCGGGACGCTCGCCGTCCTGGAGTGGGCGGCGCACGACACCGAACGTAGGCTGATCGCGGTCAACCGCGCGCGGCAGGCCGGATGGCAGACACCCAAGGACGTCCGGCGACCGATGTGGATCGTGGTGGACCAGCCCACCGCCCTCGCCCAGGTGGCAGCGGTCGAGGGCCGACCGGATCCGCAGGAGCTGCTGGAGATCCCACTGCGGTACGGCCGGGGAGCGAACGTCACGGTCGCGGTCGGCGACCGGATCGACGCGCTGGAGTCACTCGCCGCGGTGGTGCGCGCGCACACGCGGGCGCGCGTCGTGCTGGGCCCGGTGTCCCCGGATCAGGCGCGCGCGGTGCTCGGAGTGCCGCCGCACACCACGCCGGCCGCGCACACCCCCGCGGGCCGCGGCTACGCGCGCCTCGGTGACGGCCCTGTCCACCGCCTCCAGGTGCCGCACACGCCCGACCCGCACAATGAGGAGACCGGCAAGGTGCATGCACAAGCGGTGCTGTCCCTCCTCCCCGCGCACCCGCAGCCCGCCTCCGGGGTCGACCTGGCCAAGCGCAGATAGGCGGGACGTCGCGGCGCGGCGTCCCGTCGGTTACGGTGGCCGTGCCCTCGGCCGCCGCGGCGGCGATGAGGCCGTCTGCGTCTGGGTGCCGGCCGACCGGGGGCCTGGGCCGGCAGCGCCGGCCGTGGGCGGGGACCGATAACGACCTGGGGGGCAGCGGTGAGCGCGCGCGAGCGGGACGGCACCATGACAGCACCGTCGGACGACAGTGACGGCGGACAACAGCGCAGGGAAGCCGGAGAAGGCGACGCGAGCGTGCGACGGCGTGAGCAACGCTCGTGGTATGTCTACGACTTCGCGACCGCCGTGTTCAACACCAGTGTGATCACAGTGTTCCTCGGCCCGTATCTGACCGGCATCGCCAAGGCTGCTGCCGACGCCCACGGGTATGTGCATCCGCTGGGCATCCCGGTACGCGCCGGGTCCTACTTCGCCTATGCAATCTCGGCGTCGGTGCTGCTGTCGGTGCTGGTGATGCCGCTGGCCGGCGCGATCGCCGACCGTACCGGCCGCAAGAAGCCCGTGATGGGAGTGTTCGCGTACCTGGGCGCCGCAGCAACGGCGGGGCTGTTCTTCCTGGGCGGCGACCGCTATCTGCTCGGCGGAGCGCTGCTGGTCATCGCCAATGTCAGTTACGGGTCGTCCTTCACTGTCTACAACGCGTTCTTGCCGCAGATCGCGCAACCGAAGGAACGGGACGCGGTCTCCTCGCGCGGTTGGGCGTGCGGCTATGTCGCGGGCTCCTCCGTGCTGGTGCTGAATCTGGTCCTGTTCCTCGACCACGCGGCGCTCGGGGTCTCGGAGGGTGCGGCAGTGCGCATCTGTCTGGCATCGGCCGGGGTGTGGTGGGCGCTGTTCACTCTCGTCTCGCTGCGCGGGCTGCGAGAGCGTGTCAGACCTGCGGCGCAGGACGTATCAGGCGGGTCGGCCGCGGCCGTTCAGGGGCTGCGGCAACTCGCGGCGACGATAAGGGACTTGCGCAGCTATCCGCTCACGCTCGCCTTCCTGCTGGCGTATCTGATCTACAACGACGGCGTGCAGACCGTGATCTCCCAGGCGTCGTTGTACGGCTCGGAGCAGCTCGGCCTCAGCCAGACGACTCTGATCTCCGCGGTGCTGCTGGTGCAGGTGCTCGCGATCGTCGGCGCGCTGCTGCTGGCACGGCTGGCGAGGCAGTACGGTGCCAAGCGCACCGTGCTCGGCTCGCTGGTGGCTTGGATATTCACGATCGGCGCGGGGTACTTCCTGCCGGCCCACCGGCCCGTGTGGTTCTTCGCGCTGGCGGCGGCGATCGGGATGGTGCTGGGCGGCAGCCAGGCACTGTCGCGGTCGCTGTTCTCGCAACTCGTCCCACTTGGGAAGGAAGCGGAGTACTTTTCCGTGTATCAGGTGAGCGACCGGGGAACGAGCTGGGTGGGCCCTTTGCTGTTCGGTCTCGCCTTTCAGTTGACCGGAAGCTACCGGGCGGCGATCGTCTCACTCGTCGTCTTCTTCGTGGTCGGATTCGTACTGCTGGCGAGGGTGCCGGTCGACCGGGCAGCGGCTGCGGTCGGTGTCCGCGATACGGGGCTGATTTAGGTGTGAAGGCCGCGGGCAGGTAGTGTACGCGTTTGTCCCCGCAGAAGACCGTTACTGCGCGTTGACGATACGAAAACGACGGGTGATATCTCCTGTCGGATGTGACAAAAAGAGCCCTGTTGGGTACAACAAGGGGCGACGACGGAGAGACAAGGCTGCGGGCGCATGTCCCGAAACGGGAATCTTCACCGCCCACCGGACGTTGACCCAATGACGACGACAGCGACACCTGTCCTGTGGGCGACAAGCCCGGGAGGCACGATTCATGAGTGAGCGAGCTCTCCGCGGCACGCGACTCGGGGCCACCAGCTACGAGACCGACCGCGGCATCGATCTGGCACCGCGCCAGACGGTGGAGTACGCATGTCAGAACGGACATCGATTTGAGATGCCGTTCTCTATGGAGGCCGAGATCCCTCCGGAGTGGGAGTGCCGTGCCTGCGGTGTTCAGGCGCTCCTGGTAGACGGAGAGGGCCCCGAGGAGAAGAAGGCAAAGCCCGCGCGCACGCACTGGGACATGCTCATGGAGCGCCGTACCCGCGAGGAGCTCGAGGAGGTGCTGGCCGAGCGGCTGGCGGTACTGCGTTCCGGCGGCATGAACATCGCGGTGCACCCGCGCGACACTCGCAAGAGCGCCTGAGGAGGCGGCGAAGCGGTCGGAAGAAGCCCAGGCCGCAGCCCACTTTATGTGGCCGCGGCCCGGGCTTTTCGCACCGCTTACGCCTTTTCGGTTCGCTTCTCCGCCCGCTCCCGCGCTCCACGGACGGCCTGCCATGCCGAAAGCGCACCCTCGACCGAAGTCCTGGCCGGCCACTGCGCTTGCTCGCGTGCGCCGCTCACGAGTGCGGATTCGTCGTCTCGGATCACCTCGCCCTGCACGACCTTCCCGTCGGGGCGGTGGATCCGTACCTGCTGGAAGGCGTCACCGAGCGACCCCGGACGGGAACGGCGCCGCGCCGACACCTTCCCCGCCACCGCCGTGAGCAGCTTGCGGGTCGGCGGGAAGAGGCACAGCAGCCCGGCGGTGTCCGAGACCATCCCGGGCACGATGAGCAACAGTCCGCCGAGCATCTCGAATCCCGCACCGATGGCCTCACTCCCCCGGCCGCTGCCTGCGGCCCCGGACTGCACCGAGCCTCTCAGGCTATGCCAGGCGCGCAGCCCGGCCCGCTTCACCACAGCTGCGCCCACCACCGCACCGGCGAGCAGGAGGAGCAGCACCATCCCGCCGCCGAGTGCTCCGGCGACGACGGTGAGCAGCCAGATCTCCAGCACCGCCCACGCGGCCCCCGCGAGCGGCACGAGGATGCGGGCGCGTGAGCGGCGTGGGTCAGTGGAGGATGAACCGAAAGTCATGCATTCAATTGTGCCTGCGCCCCCGAAGCCGGTTGAGGCGGGCGCTCACACCCCAGGTGGTGACCCGCCACAGCGCCTCGACGACGATGTTGCGGCTCATCTTGGAATCACCGCGCTCGCGCTCGACGAAAGTGATCGGTACCTCGACGATGTGGTAGCCCTTCTTGGCGGCCCGCCAGGCCAGATCGACCTGGAAGCAGTAGCCCGCCGAGGCCACCTCCTCCATGCCGATGCCTTCCAAAGTCTCCTTGCGGAAGGCCCGGTAGCCCCCGGTGACATCGCGGATACCCACGCCGAGCATGAGGCGCGAGTAAGTACTGCCGCCGCGCGAGAGGAACTCACGGGACTTCGGCCAGTTGACCACCCGGCCGCCCGGGACCCAGCGTGAGCCGAGCACCAGGTCGGCGCCTTTCAGCGCGGTGAGCAGCCGTGGCAGCTGTTCCGGCTGGTGGGAGCCGTCGGCGTCCATCTCCACCAAAACGCCGTAGCCGCCTTCAATGCCCCAGCGGAAACCCGCGAGATAGGCCGCGCCGAGCCCTTCCTTGCCCTTGCGGTGCAGCACATGGACGTGATCGTCCGTGGCGGCGAGCTCGTCGGCGAGCTTGCCGGTGCCGTCCGGGCTGTTGTCATCAGCGATCAAAATGTGCGCCTCGGGCACGGAAGACCGCACCCTGGCGACGATCGGCTTGATGTTCTCGGCTTCGTTGTAGGTCGGGATGATAACCAGAACCGTGCCGAGCGGACCGTCGTTCACTACTACCCCTTATCCTCCGTGCGTCTCCGTGGGCCGAGCCCGATCGCTGCGGCACAGGACAGGACGCCCACCATAGCGAGCGTCCATTCCGGGAGCGCGCCGAGCCGGTCGGCGACGGTGGTGCTGTCACGCAACGGAATGCGTGCGCTGAGCACCTCCCGGGTGAATTCTTCGCTCTGCTGCTTGACCGTCCCGTCCGGCGCCACGACCGCGCTGATGCCGCTGGTCGCCGCGGAGACGACGGCCCTGCCGTGCTCGACAGCGCGCAGCCGGTACATCGCAAGCTGCTGCTCGGGTTGACCGGTTCGCCCATAAGTGGCGTTATTGGTCTGGACCACGATCGCTCGCGCTCCCGCATTGACCGTATCGCGGACGATCTGGTCATAGGCGACTTCGAAGCAGATCACGTCGCCGATACGGGCCGGGCCGAGCTGCAGCACACCATTGTGCTTACCCGGGTAGAAGTCGAGCGGGATTTCGTTGAGACGGCTGATGACCTTGGTCAGTTCCTTGCGGAACGGCACGTACTCGCCGAAGGGCACAGGATGCTGCTTGGTGTACTCGGCACCGGGCCCGGCCGTCGGGGACCAGACGATGCCCTCGTTCTGCACATGGTCGGCGTCCGGTCCGTCGACAAGGGCGCCGATGAGGACGGGCACGCCGATCGCCTGCACGGCCTGGGAGATCGCCGTATATGCCTGCGGATAGCTGAACGGATCGAGATCGGAGGAGTTCTCCGGCCAGATGACGACGTCGGGCCGTGGCACCCGGCCGGATTTCACCTCCCGGGCGAGCTGGACAGTGGCCTGGACATGGTTGCCCAGGATCTCCATCGGCCGGCCGAGGAAGTGCATGCCGGGCCTGTCCACATTGCCCTGGACAATGGCTACTTGAACGCTTCCGTCAGCTTTGGTGGCCGTCGGCACTGCGGAGCCGACGGCCACGACAGCGGCAGCAAGGACGAGCGAGACGGCGGTCCCGACGGCATCCCGGGCTCTCACGGCGCCGCGCAGCCTGACGGCACAGAGCGCAGCCGTGGCGAGCAGGCCTGCGGTGAGGGCCAGGGCGAAGGTGACGAGCGGGGCTCCGCCGAGCGCGGCGAGCGCAGTGAATGGTGAGCCGGTGTTGGCGAACGCCAGCCGCCCCCAGGGGAATCCGCCGAACGGCACCCGGTCCCGGATCAGCTCCTCGGCCACCCACAGACAGGCACCCCACAACGGCCGACCGGGCAGCCGGGAGGTCACGGCGAGCCCCGCGCCGAGTGGCACGAAGAACACCGCCTCGATGACGGACAGGCCGACGACGGCGTCCCAGCCGACGACGTGCAGCCACTGCAGCAGCCAGACGAAGAAAGGGAACGCGAAAGCGAAGCCTGTCCACGCCGCCTGGCGGACGGTGCGGTGCCAGGTGAGGAGGGCGAGCACGGCGACGGCAGCAAGGGACAGCGGCCAAAGGTCGTACGGGGGGAAGGATGCCGCGAGGGCAAGACCGCTTGCGGCAGCGAGCATGCTACGGAGCGAGTCGCGGCGTGCGGCGCGCACGAGACGGCGCAGCCGCCCCTGTCTGAGCCCGAGGGGAGGTGCAGGTGGCTCGAGGGGAGGTGCGGGCGTAGATGCTTCGGTCGTCGTCCCGTCGCGCCAGCAACTACCGGCGGCTTCAGGGGGCTCTTCCTGCTGTAGGCAGGGGGAGACTCCACCGCGGGCACTGCTGGGCGTTGCCTCGGTGCCGGTGTCGGGTCGCGGTGGGACGGTCGCGGCCATTGCTCTTACTTGCCTTCTCGCGTCGATTGCGGCGTCGTGGAGTGACCGTACAACGGTTTTGTGCCGCTCCAGACCACGGGGAGGAGGGAAAGGGGGCGGTAGACCTTCCCAGATTTTCCATTGCTCGCCTGCGCTCATCTGCGCTTGTCTTTGCTCGTCTGCGGATGGGGACCCGGAATGCCCTTCGGGCCGACCTGGAATCCGCCGGCTGCGGATCGACCAAGAGCCGTTGTCTACTGGACTTCCGGGCCCCCACCCGGGTCGCACCTGCCGGCCGGGAAGCACCTTTCCCCCTTCTGGGCCGCCCTTGTGCAGGGGCGTAACCCATGGCGGAATGCGGAGGATCCCGGGTCGGACGTATCTGGTGGTGGACTCGACCGAACCTACTCTCTTGGGACCACAGCTTGTCAACAGTCGCCTGATCTGCGGGGATTGGCAAAATCAGCTGGTCAGTAAGGCCCCCTGGCCATGCCTTCGACAGGCCGACGGCACATCGTTCGGCGGTACGAGCCCTCCTTGCGTCACTCGTTCATCCGGTCGAAGACGGTACGTCCGCCGACCACCGTACGCAGACAGCTCGGCAGTTCGTTGCCGGGCGTCAGGTCAGGCAGGCCGGGCGTGCCGGAGCGTGGGTCTGTAGACCAGTTCACGACCCGTTCGTCGGGGATCTGGACGACGAGGTCGCCGCAGCTGAAGACGGCGTAGTCGGCGGGTGCACCGGGCACGAGGACGCCTGCATCGTCGCCGCGCGCCGCGCGCCGCCCGCCACGGGTGTGGGCAGTGAATGCGGCACGCACCGAGATGCGGTGCTCAGGCGTCCGGTGGAAGGCAGCGGCGCGTACTGTTCCCCAGGGGTCGAGCGGAGTGACAGGGCTGTCGGAGCCGAGCGCAAGAGGGACACCGGCCTTGAGCAGCGCCGCGTACGGGTTGAGCGTGCGGGCCCGCTCCCGGCCGAGGCGGTGGGCGTACATGCCGTCGTCACCGCCCCATGCGGCGTCGAACGCAGGCTGGAGGGAGGCGATGAGCCCTAGGTCGGCGAAGGCCGCGATGGTGGCAGGGGTGAGCATCTCGGCGTGTTCGACGCGGTGGCGTTCGGCCCGTACCCGGTCTGCGCCGAGCCGCTCGGCGGTGGCGCGGGCACCGTTGATCACGGCGCTGATGGCTGCGTCGCCGATGGCATGGAACCCGGCCTGGAGCCCGGCCTCGGTGCATGCGGTGATGTGGTCGGCGATCTGTGCTTCGGTGAGGTAGGAGATGCCGTTGTGCGGGGCGTCGGCGTACGGCTGGTGAAGACAGGCGGTGTGCGAGCCAAGCGATCCGTCGACGAACAGGTCACCGGCCGCGCCAATCGCGCCGAGGTCGCGGATCCGCTCGACCACCTCGTCTCCGGCGGAGGTGACGGCCTCGGCCCAGTAGCCGACGACACGCGGGCCGGGCTCTTGGTCGGCGAGGCGCAGCAGACCGGTGAGGTCGTTCTCGCCGCTGATGTCGGGGCCTGCGCACTCGTGAAGTGATGCGATGCCCAGGGAAGCGGCATGGCGCAGCGTCGCCCGCTGAGCGTCGCTGCGCTGCTCCGGGGTGAGGGCGGCGTGGGCGGCATGGCGTACGACGTGGTGGGCATCGCGGGTGAGCGGGGCGTCGGGGTGGTAGCCGGGGAGTTCCTCGACTGCAGTCGCCGTGGGCACCAGCCGCAGGAGCGCGGTGCTGACGACAGCGGAGTGCATGTCCGCGCGCGTCAGGTACAGGGGGCGCCCGCCGACCGCGGTGTCGAGCTCCGCGCGGGAGGGGGGACGATTCTCAGGCCAACGCGTGGCGTCCCAACCGTGGCCGAACAGCATGCGGTGGCCGGGGTGGGCGGCGGCGTAGGCGGTGATGCGGTCGAGGGCGTCGGCGAGGTCGCGAGCGTCGGCAAGGTTGAGGCCAGTGAGTGCCAGGCCGGTGGCGGTGGCGTGTATGTGGGCATCGGTGAACGCCGGGGTGACGAGTGCTCCGCGCAGGTCGACCATCTCGTCCACTGCGTCGGCAAAGCCGTCCGCGGCGCCTTCGGAACCAATCCAGGCGATGGTGGATCCTTCGGTGACCATGGCGGTGGCGAAGGGGTCGGCCGGGCTGTACACCGTGCCGCCACGCAGCAGGACTCTGCGGGGAGCGTGCTCGTCGATGGGCATTGCACCAGTCTGGCCTGCGCGGGCGCCGTGCGAGCCACCGGGTCACAGCGTCTTTGTCTACACCGCCCCGCGGCCTCGCGTGCGTCGCTGCGGTGCCCCATCGTGAGCTTCCGTTTCACCGTCGGCCCGGTTCAGGGCAGGCTCGCCGCTCGCGTGCGTCGCTCACAGGTGCCCCATCGTGAGCTTCTCCGCCCGCTCCCGCGCTCCGCGGACGGCCTGCCGTGCCGAAAGTACACCCTCGATTGACGTCTCGGCCGGCCACTGCGCTTGCTCGCGTGCGTCGCTCACAGGTGCGGCGGCCTGGACTCGTACGGGGTGGAGAGCACGACTGTGGTACGGGTGGAGACGCCGGCGAGGGAGCGGATGCGGGCGAGCAGGTGTTCCAAGGCGCCCGGAGCGGTGACGCGCACCTTGAGGATGTAGTTCTCCTCCCCGGCGACGCTGTGACACGCCTCGATCTCGGGTACCTCGGCGAGCCGCTCGGCGATATCGTCGGGCGCGCTGGGGTCGAACGGCTTGACCGAGATGAACGCGGTGAGCGACAGGCCCACCGCCTCGGGGTCGACGATTGCCGCATAGCCGCGGATCACGCCGCGCTGTTCAAGGCGCCGTACGCGCTGGTGCACCGCCGAAGTGGACAGGCCAGTGGCCTTGCCCAAGTCGGTGTAGCTCATCCGCCCGTCGGCGACGAGCAACTCCACGATCCGCCGATCCAACTCCTCCACGATCGGTCAACCTACTGCCGACGCACACCTCAAGCACAAGGGGTACAGCACACGACCTACAAGCTGCTCGCAGCCCGCCGTGGTGAGGACCGCCTCCATTCGCCCCTGGGTGTGAGGAATGCCACGCCCTCTGCTCGCGCTCGGAGAGTGGGCGGCGATTACCTGTGCTGCGTGCCGGGAAATCCTTGCTATGGCCAGGATCTTGCTATGGCCAGGATCTTGAGCCTGGCAGTCCTTCCACCCGGTGCCCGTCAAGAGAGAACCACCATGCGCGCATTGAAGCGGCAGGGCCGCGGTGACCGCACGCAGATAGCGTTCGATGAGGATCTCGGTTCCGGCGGCTCGTTCGACGAAGACGCGCGGGATGACGTACTACGGGACGTCGAGGACGCGTCCGACGACGATGTCTACGAGATCTTCCGTGTCCACTGCCCGGACTGCGCCCGGCCGATAGCACTCTTCGCGCACGAGGATGTCATCCCCGAGCACGCCTTGTGCCCGACTCCGTGGAATCCGTTCGGGCTCACGGTGTGCGGCGGCTCCGGCCGACCGGCCGCCGAGGCGGAACCGGTCGGCGGCATGGAACTCACCGATGAGCGGGACATGGCTGTGCTGCTGACCTTTCCGGAGGGCTTGGACTGGCGTACGCAGCCGTTCTCGCACGCGGGCGGGCCGGGCTCGCGTCCACTGTGGGCTCGGATGTCGCGTCCTGAGCGCCGGACTGCCTTGTAGTACTAGCCCCGGCTCTCCGGCCCCGCGAGGTGGCGGGCGATGACCATGCGCTGGATCTGGTTGGTGCCCTCGACGATCTGCAGCACCTTCGCCTCGCGCATATAGCGTTCGGCCGGGAAGTCCGCCGTGTACCCGTAACCGCCAAGGAGCTGGACCGCGTCGGTGGTCACCTTCATCGCGGCGTCCGTGCAGTACAGCTTCGCCATCGCAGCCTGCTTGCCGAAGGCACGGCCGGCGTCACGCCGACGCGCCGCCGCGAGATACAGCGCTCGTCCTGCCTCGATGGCGGTGGCCATGTCGGCGAGGACGAAGCGCAGTCCTTGAAAGTCCGCCAGCGGGCGGCCGAACTGCTGTCGCGAGGCGGTGAAAGCAACCGCCTCATCCAAGGCCGCCTGCGCGACACCGACCGCACATGCCGCTATCCCCAGGCGCCCGGAGTCGAGCGCGGAGAGCGCCACGGTAAAGCCTTGCCCTTCCTCCCCGATCCGGCGCGTGTCGAGGATGTGCACGCCGTCGAGGTGCACCTGTGCGGTCGGCGACCCCTTCAGGCCCATCTTCCGTTCGGGCGCGGCGGCGCTGAGCCCCGGCGCGTTACCGGGCACGAGGAACGCGGTGATGCCACGCGGTCCCTCGGGGCCGGTACGAGCGAGGACGGTGTAGAAGTCGGCGACGCCTCCGTGCGTGGTCCACGCCTTGGTGCCGTCGATGCGCCAGCCGTCGCCGTCTGGTACGGCCTTGGTACGCAGGGCCGCGGCGTCGGATCCGGCTCCGGGCTCGGAAAGGCAGTACGCGCCAAGAAGCGCGCCACCGAGCATCTCGGGGAGATGCTCGGCGCGCTGCTGCTTGGTTCCGAACTCGGCCAGCGCGTGGCAGGAGAGGGTGTGGACGCTCAGGCCGAGACCGACGGTGAGCCGGGCGGCCGCGAGCTCCTCCACGACCTGCAAATATACCTCGTACGGCTGTTCCCCGCCTCCGTACTCCTGCGGATACGGGAGGCTGAGCAGACCTGCCTTGCCGAGAGTGGCGAAGACATCACGCGGGAAGCGTCCGGCGTCCTCCTCTTCGTCGGCCTTGGGTCGGATCTCCCGCGTGGCGATGTCGTGAGTGAGGCCGAGAAGTTCGCGGGCCTCCTCGGTAGGAAGGTCACGTTCGAGGGGCTTACGGTGTTGCGGGCCGTCGTACGACATGGCGGCGCTCCTCCCTGTCGGACGGTTCGGCGGCGGTCGCGAGGAGTGGCGCGGCACTACCACATGATGTTCCCCATAGCCAATGATCGCCCGCCGGATCACGGTCCGGACTGATCAGAGTCTGTGGCGGTTGGAGTATGCCCGATCGAAGGCGCCACGTCACGGGGGGGTGTCGTGGGCGGCGCGCAAGAGGAAGCGCGGGTGGAGGGACGGCTCGCAGAGACCCAGGCAGGCCCGGTCGGCTCGGGACAGGCTCTGGGCCCTGTCCGGATTCAGGCGCCGACCTTCCGGGCGATGGCTGCCAGCGTCGACTTGATCTGGTCCAGTTCCGCCTTGACCGCCGCGATCTCCGAACGGGCGTCGAATACGGCCTTGTTGGTAGCGCTGGTGTGCTGGCCCAGGCTGCGGTCGGCGCCGTCGACGAGGCTCGGAATGCTGGCGGACACGACCGCCTTGTGGATGTCGTTGAGCTGGGCCCACGCATCCTCGCCGGCACCGCCGTGCTTGTAGGCCCAGACGTCAAGTGGAGTAGGCAAGTCATCCTCCGGTGGGGTGGGTTGGAATGACAGCGCCCACGAGCGCAGCGCCGCCGTACTGGACAGGTGGCAGTAGTCCTTGTCGACTGGGCTGCTTGAGTACTGATGGAACAGCCACGGTGCCTTGATGCCCGGATTGCCCGCGGCGCGGCCTGCTGTGGCAATCCAGAGGAAGTCCTGGTAGTACGAGGAAGTATCGACGTTCAACCAGTATTCGGTGTTGCAGTACAGACCGACGGGGTTGTGCGGCAGCTTCGACTTCACATAGCGCAGCCAACTGTCTTTGTAGGCAAGCTGCTTCGGCTTCGAGACGTTCTGGTTGGCCGAGTCGTAGCCCTCCCAGTCGAGCACAACGATGTCACCAGGCTTCCAGGTGACCTGATCGAGGAAATAATTTGCCTCGCTCTCCACTCCGTTGGCCATATGCGGATAGTGATAGCCGCCCCAGACCAGACCGTTGGCCTTGGCGTGGTCGCGCTGCGCCACCCATGTGGGGCTGACGTACGACTCACCTTCGGTAATCTTCACAAAGGCGAAGGACAGTCCCGCAGTGTCAGGCGTCGAGCTCTGATAGCTCGACCAGTCCTGGCCCCAGATGCCCATCAGGCGATCAACTCCCCTGACGCAAGTGCCCGGTATGTCCGGCATGATCAGTCTCGAACCACTCGTCGAGGCAGTATGCACACCATCCGTTCTGCTGGAAGGCCGAGTGCCGCACCGGACAGATTCTTCGTAGACTCTCCCCAATTTCCCGTCGGCAGCTGCGCCGAAACCGGCGGACGCTCCTGATGGCTTGCTCTGTAGAGGCGTTCGCTGCCGCCACCTCTTCGAATGACTATTTGTGCGCCGGGTATCCGCCGGGGCGCGCCGTCGTTGAATCCTGCTGTCATTGAATTCTGTACGAAACCTGCCTGCGCGGCATCGCCTGTCACGGCTCACCGGCCTCGTCCAGAAGCCCTGTCCTGCGGGGGCACAGACATCACCGGTTCAGGCACATCGTGTGCAAAGCCCCGGGAAGGCGTCACGACGGGATTGAGCTGCGCGGACGCGCCGGAGGGCGCGGCGAGGGCGGGGGTTGTGGTTGCGGGAGACGGCCGATGACCGAGGTGCGAGGTAAGCGTGCCGGGGTTGTGCTCGACAGGCACAGCTGTTCGTCGACCGATAGGAGGCACACATGCCCCGAATACGACTGCGCACGGGGGCGATCGCGGGGATCTGGTTGTTGTCGCTCGCGTCACCTACCGCAGCCCATGCGGGCACCACAGACAGTGTCGACTGGGACGCCCTGGCGGACTGCGAGTCATCCGGGCACTGGCACGCCCATACCGGCAACGGCTACCACGGCGGACTGCAGTTCGCCCGCTCCACATGGAAAGAGTACGGCGGTACCGTCTACGCCCGGCGCGCCGATTTCGCCACCCGCCGCCAGCAGATCCACATCGCCAAGCGTGTCCTCGCCCATCAAGGCCCTTCAGCTTGGCCCAACTGCCTCGTCGACGACCGTCACGAAGGCGCGGACGACCGCTGATGCTCAACGGACGCCCGCCGCCCGAAGCCGCGCCGCCGTAGCGGCCTGACTGTCCGTGGTGATATCGCCGACCGCTCCCCTGTTCGCCAAGCGAACGATATATCGGCTAGAGCGAACATCTTTCGGTGAGCGTCCAGGGGCGACCCGCACGGGTACCGGCCCACCGCAGAAGGCCGCATCCGATCGAGCCGCCCCCGCCGACAGCGCAGATCACGACGATATCGCCGTCGCCGAGCCGCCCCTGCCTGCACAAACGATCCAGCGCGACGGGGACGGACACCACCGGCTCCTGGACGAGCATATGCCGTACCTCCTGGCGCGCCACTCCCGCCCGCTTCAGCACGTCACCCACGGCGGCGGCGACGTCTCCCCCGGTCAACAAGCTGGTCGAAATCGTCCCCCGGCCTCGCGGGACCGGGCCGAGCACCACCGCCCCCGCATCCGCCCTCACCCCCGTACCCACGACCAGCGCGTATGCACCCACCGGCTCTCTACGCAGGAGACCTTCGGCCATAGTGAGGGCATGGACAAAGCCGCCGTACGCCATGTTGGCGTCAAAAGCGGTGGCCTGATTCGCGCCGATCAACCGCCGGACGTCGATGGCGACGGCACGCTGCGCACCATCGGAAACGCAGGCGGCGACCACCACACAGCTCAGCTGCTCGGGCGCCACTCCGGCCGCATCGATGGCCCGCCGAGCCGCTGCCGCAGCGAGGACCGGGGCCGCCCGCCGATCCGCCCCGCCGCGCTGCCGCGGGATACCGACGGGCACCTCGTCAGCACAGTACGCACCAGTACTGATGATTCCCACGGAAGGCAGGCCGTCCATGATCCCTCCTTGGAGGTGCGTAGGGCCGAATCCACTCACCATCATGGAGTCCGGAAGCTGAAGCCAGGCTGAAGCAACCTGAAGCGCCGCTTCAGCAACGCACCGTCCAAAATGCTTACCTTCAGCGAAGGTTGTCGCCCAAGGCGGGATGCGACCAGGCCCGGACAGGGCCTAGCGCCGGGCTCCCGGACATGCCAGGTTGAGGATCAACGGATTCCCACCGCCTGCAGGGCGTGCCGCTGCTCTGGGGAAACATCCGCCGGCCAGTAAACGTAGACGACGCCTCCCGAGCCGCTCGCGACCTTGCCTTTGGCATCGTGGCGCTTGGTCCGCAGCCAGATGTTCTCGAACTCGCGTCGCTTGTAGACACGGCGGACCGCCGCATCGTCCCGGCTCGCGGGGTCGTTGGCGATCACATCACCGTTCCGAGTGAAGCCGATGACGCACATCAGGTGACCCGCCGTACCGTACCCGGCGCCGTGGAGCTCCGAGGCGAGGAAGGACTGGGAGGTTATCACCGGGATGCCGTGCCGGATCAGGTGTTCCACGTCGCGGAGCGAGTGGAGGCGGGTGATCACGCCTTCCATGTCGTGGTAGGTCGCGGCGTAGGCGGCGTTGAACGGCCAGTTGCCGCAGCCCTGGTACTGGTAGTCGTAGGTGTAGCGGGCCGCTTGGACGACCTGCGGATCGGTGGAGGAGGGGTTGACCCAGCCGAGTTCGGCCCGGGTGGGCCCCCGTCCCCAGTATTCGATGACCATCTGGGACGAAGTGGGGCTGCACCAGGCCTCGCCACCGTTGTCGTACTCGGGGCACTGGCCCTTGTGGAGCTCCTGCGAGTAGCGCGGGACGCTCAGTTCGACACCCGACGCCTCACCTGGCGCCGATGCCGGGACGGTGAAGCGGTCCGGGATCGCCGAGGCCATCGCGCCGATGCGCCAGACGACCGGGGTCAGGTGCGTACCGGGCCTGCGGAAGAAGGTCAGCTTCAGCCGGTACGACCCGAGGCGCAGCCCACTGGTGGGCTTGCCGATGGCGAAGGTGTCGGTGGAGATGGCACTGCGGCCGTCGCCCTGGCCGTCGACCGAGGTGCGTTTGATGTCACCATCGCCCGAGGCCCAACGACCCATGACATACCAGGGTGTCGGTGATCCGTCGCTGTACTCGCCGCACAACTCGGCCTGGATCCAGGTTCCTTCCGGGGTACTGGCGTTCCAGGAGGCGATCAGTTCGGTGGCGCCAAAGCTCAAGGATCGGACCGGGGAGGTCCACGTCGCGTATTCCCAGGTCGCCGTCGTACGCGTGTGCGGATCGGTGTACTCGGTGCTGCCCGCCGGATGGTCGAGGAGGACACCGGGCCGCCCGCTGTGCACCGGCCCGGTGCCGCCATGAGTACCCAGGCGCCAGTCGAAGTGCGAGGTCCAGGAGTGGTAGTCCACAGGCGTGGCCTCAAAATCGATGTCAGTTGACGTACCTCCGCCGGTGGAAGCGCCGGAGCCGGTGTCGCGGCGAGGGGTGGCTGCGGCCTGCGCCGCATGGGCGCCGACGGCCGCGATAGCGAGCACGGCGGCCAAAATGGTGCGGCGTCCGGCGAGTCGTCTCATGGCGTTTCCCCTCGCTGTGTTACCGGGTTACCGGTTCGCGGCGACGTCGGTTGATGGTCATCCTGGCAGAACGACGAGTTCTCGCGCGGTGAGATTGAGCCGTTCGCCGCTCTCCTGCGCGCACACGGCGAGCCCTCGATCCGTACGCCGAAACGGCCAGGGAGAAACCGGGGAGGAACCGAGGAGGAAGCGGGGAGGAAGATGCCCGGTTTCATGGATCTTCCGCCGCTCCATTGCCGCTCGGGACTTGCGATCCGGATCTGGAACCGTCTATGCCTCACCGAGCGTGAGGATTGGCTATCAGCACTGTGACAATGGCCGCTCCCGTTCGCTGTTCTCTGCCTTGAGGCATTCCACAACTGCGATTCAGTCTCTGGGCCCGACTTGACCCGGCGGCCATCTAGGACTTACGTTTTCCATACGCGGTTCACAGCGGACCGCCCACAGACACGAAGCCCCCGGTTGTTCCCCCGTGACCGGGGGCTTCGTCCCGTCTTCGGTCGGGCTTATATTTGCTTTGCCGCAATTGCCCTCACTCCCTGCTGCCATCCGACCACCTTCTGCCAACGGTGGCCGCTTCGGCCCATGTTCAATCATCGCCCGAGGCGTTGCCTTCTCCCCCTTCGCAACACCGCAGGTACGATGCGGTGAAGGGCCCCACGCCAGGGAGGGGCGCAACCTACGCCGGGTCAACTTCCCTTCTCAGCGCGGTACTTCTTCTTGCTTTTTGGGTACTTCGGTCGGCAGACGGTGGCGGCTCAGGGGCATGGTTATGGGGGACTAATGGATTTCAGGACCGAGCGCTCGAGCGCCCCGGCCGATCTGGCGTGGCTGCATGCGGTGGACGCCTACACGGTTGGCGCCTATGCGCGGGCCGAGGAGGAGTTCCGGACCGCCGTACACCTCGATCCGGAGATGGCCGACGCGTGGCTCGGGCTGCACGCACTGCGCGCCGAGACCTCGACTGCGATACTGCAGATGTACCGCAACCGGGACCGGTTCGGCGAACAGCGCCGCACCTTCAACCGACCGCTCAACTCCTGGTACTGGCTGGGCTGGTGGGTGCAGCCGGTGCTTGAAACCGGTCGCGATCTGGCGTTGGCACACGCCTCGCACTGGCTCGACGGGCATCACATCGCCGACTTGGACAAGGCGCTCGCCGAGTGCCCTGCCCTCGACACCGATCCTCAGGTCCGTTTTCTGCACGCCTGTCGCGCCTATCTGGTCAAGGACTGGGAAGAGTTGGTGCGGCACACCGAGCCCCTGCTGGACGACACCGTCCTCGGTATAGAGGCGGGCCTGTTCGGCGGCATGGCACGGGTGCGTTTGGAGATGTGTGGCCAGGCCGAGCCGCTGCTCGCCGCCGCCCTGATGCGCTGCCGTAGTGAGCAGCCGCAGCGCAAGGAGTTGCGGTACTGGCTCGCCCGCTCCTACGAGGGCACAGGACGTTCGGCAGCGGCGCTCCCGCTGTACCGGGCGGTGCACAGAATGGACCCGGCGTTCATGGACACCTCGGCCCGTCTCGCCGCGATCACTGAGGCCGAGGACGGGCTCGACGAGATGCCCGGTCTGGCTGCGGTGTCGCTCACGAGTCTCGGCCAGTCGGCGCCCGACGGACCGCCGGAAGGCGAGCCTGCCGCTTCGGGTGATCAGGCCAAGGGCCGCACCGGAGGGAAGGCTCAGCTCGCACCGGCACCCGCTACCGCGCCGGCCGACGAGGACGCGGTGCGGCAGCGGGTGCGGCTGTCCGTGGCCTCCGCCACGCCGCAGCTGCCGCTGGGCACCGCCGATCCCGTATTGCTCGCCAAAGCGCTCGCCGAGTTGGAGCGAATGGTCGGCCTGGAGCCGGTGAAACGGCAGGTCAAGGCGGTGTCCGCGCAGTTGCGGATGGCCAGGCTGCGGGCAGCTCAGGGTCTTCCGGTGCAGCCGCCGAAACGGCACTTCGTCTTCTCGGGGCCGTCGGGAACCGGCAAAACGACGGTGGCGCGGATACTAGGCCGGGTCTTCTACGCGCTCGGGCTGCTCGGGGGCGACCATCTCATTGAGGCGGGACGCGCCGATCTCGTCAGCGAATTCCTCGGCCGGACCGCGGTGAAGACCAACGAGCTGATCGACTCGGCGCTCGGCGGGGTGCTCTTCGTCGATGAGGCGTACAGCCTGTCCAACTCCGCCTACAGCAAGGGCGATGCGTACGGGGACGAGGCATTTCAGGTGCTGCTCAAGCGTGCCGAGGACAATCGCGACCGTCTTGTGATCATCCTCGCGGGCTACCCCGAGGGCATGGACCGGCTGCTCGCCGCCAATCCCGGGCTCAGCTCCCGTTTCACCACCCGGGTGGACTTCCCCAGCTACCGGCCGCTCGAACTCACTCGCATCGGTGAGGTGCTGGCCGTCGAGGGCGGTGACCACTGGGACGAGGAGGCACTCGACGAGTTGCGCAGCATCAGCAGTCATGTCGTCGCACAGGACTGGATTGACGAGCTGGGCAACGGCCGTTTCCTGCGCACCCTGTACGAGAAGAGCTGTGCCTACCGCGATCTGCGGCTCTCCGGCTTCCCTGGTACTCCGACCCGCGAGGATCTGTGCACACTGCGTCTGCCGGATCTGATACAGGCGTACGGGGAGGTGCTCTCCGGGTGGGGCACGGACGACCCCGGCCCGGATCACACCTCTGACTGACGGCTCAGCTCGCCAACGCCGGCGGCTGCGCCCTCGAGCGGGGCTGGTGCAGCCTCTGCCTCCTGGGGTCCCGGTGGGCGGGGTCCCGTACTTCGCCCACGAGAAGTTCCAGTACGTCTTCGAGCGCCACCAGGCCGAGCAGCCGCCCGTTCGTGTCGGTGACCGCCGCAAGGTGGGCGGCATCCCTGCGCATGGCGGTGAGCGCATCGTCCAGCGGGAGGTCGGCGCGGAGAGTGGTCATCGGACGCCACAACCTCGACGGCACCGGCAGATCGCCTTCACCCTCCTCATCAAGGCCCAGAATGTCCTTGACATGCACATAGCCGGGGAAGGTGCCGTCGGGCCCGGCGACCGGGAAGCGCGAGTAGCCGGTGCGCACCGTCAATTCCTCGACCTCGGTCGGGGTCACCAACGGATCCACGGTCACAAGACCGGACGGCTCCAGCAGCACCTCGGTGACCGGCCGGGAGCCGAGTTCCAAGGCGTCGGCGAGACGCTCCTGCTCCCTGGAGTCGAGCAGCCCGGCCTGCCGGGAGTCCTCGACGAGGTGGGTGAGCTGCTCGCTGGTGAACACCGCCTCGACCTCGTCCTTCGGCTCGACGTGGAACAACCGCAGCACCAGGCGCGCACATGCGCCGAGCACCACGATGACCGGACGGAATATCCGGGCGAAGGCGACGAGTCCAGGGCTGAGCCACAGCACGGTGCGTTCCGGGGAGGCCATCGCCACGTTCTTGGGCACCAGCTCGCCGACGACGAGGTGCAAGAACACCACGAGCACCAGCGCGATGACATAGCCGATCGGGTGCACAAGCTGAACGGGAACTCGCACCGCGGCGAAGAAAGGTTCGAGCAACTGGGTGACCGTCGGCTCTGCGACCGCACCGAGAGTCAGCGAGCACACGGTGATGCCAAACTGCGCGGCAGCCATCATCTGCGGCAGGTTCTCCAGGCCGTGCAGGACGGTACGGGCTCGCCGCTGGGTGGCCGCAAGCGGCTCGATCTGGCTGCGGCGCACCGAGATCAGCGCGAATTCGGCGCCCACGAAGAATCCATTGGCGAGGACGAGTACGGCGGCGAAGAGCAGTTGCAGGAAAGTCATCACGCGTCCGCTCCTGCTTCTTCCCACTCCAGGTTGGTGCCGGTGCGCACCAGACGTACCCGCTCGGCACGGTGGTGCCCGACGTCAAGCACTCGCAGTTGCCAGCCTGGCAGCACCGCGACATCCCCTTCGGCCGGGATCCTGCCGAGCAGGTCGGCGACGAGGCCGGCCACCGTCTCGTACGGTCCCGGCGGCACGCGCAACCCAATGCGGGCGAGCTCATCGTCGCGGCAGCTGCCGTCCGCGTCCCATGCCGGCATCCCGTCCTGGGACGGGGCCTGGGTGAGTTCGGGCAGCTCCGCGGTTGCATCGTCGTGCTCATCGCGGACCTCGCCGACCAGTTCTTCGACGATGTCCTCGAGCGTCACCACTCCCGCGGTGCCGCCGTATTCGTCGACGACGACGGCAATCGGCTGCTCGCTGCGCAGCTGTTCCAGCAACGGCTGGACGGGGAGGGTGCCGGGCACAAGCAGCGGGGACACGGCGATCTGCCCGACCGGGGTACGGTCGCGTTCCTGGGGCTGCACAGTGAGCGCGTCCTTCAGATGGACCATGCCGACGACGTCGTCGAGGCGCTCCCGGTAGACGGGAAAGCGGGACAGGCCGGTGGCCCGGCTGAGGTTGAGGACATCAGCCGCGGTCGCGGTGTCGTCCAGGGCGTTGACCTTTACGCGCGCCGTCATCACGGACTGCGCAGTGAGCTCGCCGAGGTTGAGCGAGCGCACGAACAGGTCGGCAGTGTCCTCCTCAATGGTGCCGGCCCGGGCCGAGTGCCAAGCGAGCGAGACGAGTTCGGTGGGGGTACGGGCGGAAGCGAGCTCATCGGCCGGTTCCACACCGAGCGCCCGCACCAGCCGGTTGGCGGCGCCGTTGAGCATTTCAATGACCGGTCGGAAGAGCCGGGAGAAGACCTGTTGCGGACCGGCCACCATACGCGCGACCTGCATCGGTCGGGAGACCGCCCAGTTCTTGGGCACGAGTTCACCGATGATCATCTGCACGGCCGATGTCACGAGCATGCCGGTGACAACCGCGACGCCGGGCGCGACACTGCGCGGCAGTCCTGCCGCGGTGAGCGGCGCCGTCAGCAGCGTGGCGAGCGCGGGTGCGGCGAGCATGCCGACGACCAATGAGGTGATCGTGATGCCCAGCTGAGTGCCGGAGAGCTGGAAGGAGAGCTTCTGCAGGGCGGTGACTACGTTGTGCGATCTTCGGTCACCGCGTGCGGCGGCACGTTCGGCCTCCGCGCGCTCCACCGTAACCAGGCCGAATTCGGCGGCGACGAAGAAGCCGTTCGCCAGGATGAGAAGGAATGCCGCGCCGAGCAGCAAGAGAGAGATCATGCCGCCACCACCGTGCTCAAGGCGTTCCGGGCAGGGGCGGCGCTGGTACTGCAGGACGATTCGTCCATCGCCGGGAAGTGTCACTCCTCGGGTTGCATTTGGTCCCCGCGGAGCCGGTGCCGGAAACCGGTTCGCCGGACGCGGGGCGGCGGCATCTTAAGCCGCTTATACCCAGGGTAGTCAAGGGCTGGCCTCCGGAGGGAATCTCCGCAGACGGGCCGCGCGAGCGACGCAGGCGCGGCCGCCGGGCGGCAGACGAACAAGAAAGCTGCCCTTGAGAAAGCTGCACTCGAAGCGAGCAGGAGAATACGGAGGGCTTCAGCCGCCCGACTCGCTCGTGCCGTACGCCTCGGCGAGCGTCCTCAGTCTGCGCGCTTCGCGCACCGCATGCTCCTTGCCGTTGCCCGGCTGGATGCCCATCGCGGCGAGCGACGTGCCGTCAGCGAGGTCGAGGTATACCCATGGGTCGCCAGGCTGCAGGTTGACGCGGAGCACCTCGGCCCACTCCAGTTGTCGCTTGGTGGTCAGGTTGATCACTGTGAGGCCGTCGGGCGCGGCGACGATCTTCGGGCGGCTCAGCAGCGAGAGCAGCCCGAAGATCATCACACCTGTGGCCATGAAGACGCCGCGGTCCAGCGGCGACCAGCGAGGCATGGCGAAGGCCACAGTGGCAAAAGTCACAAGCATCACCGTTCCGACGGTCATCAGCACGGTTCGGGTCCGCACTGGACGGAAGGTCACCGGCAATGCGAGAGGTTCCTCGGCGGCGGGCATGACGGCGGGCAACGGGCGAGCGAGTCAGAGGCGACAGGCGTGGATGCCGGTGGTGAGGATCGCCCGCGCGCCCAGATCGTAGAGGTCGTCCATGATCCTCTGGGCCTCCTTTGTCGGGACCATGGAGCGGACCGCGACCCAGCCCTCGTGGTGCAGCGGGGAAATGGTCGGCGACTCCAAGCCCGGGGTGAGGGCGACGGCCTGCTCCAAAAACTCCGCCCGGATGTCGTAGTCCATCATCACATAGCGGCGTGCTACGAGGACGCCCTGCATCCGGCGGAGGAACTGCTGGATCTTGAGGTCGTCCTCCGGGGCACCGGTCCGCTGGATGACGACTGCCTCGGACTCCAAGATCGGCTCGCCGACGATCTCAAGACCGGCGTTGCGCAAGGTGGTGCCGGTCTCCACGACATCGGCGATGACCTCGGCGACGCCCAGCTGGATCGCGGTCTCGACCGCGCCGTCGAGGTGCACCACGGAGGCGTCCACGCCGTTGTCGGCCAGATGCTTGGTGACCAAGCCCGCGAAGGAGGTGGCGATCGTCATGCCGCCGAACTCCTTCACATTGTTCGCGGTCCCGGGCCGGGTCGCGTAGCGGAAGGTCGAGGCGGCGAAGCCGAGCTGGAGAATCTCTTCGGCGTCGGCTCGGGAGTCGAGCAGCAGATCACGGCCGGTGATGCCGATGTCGAGGCGGCCGGAGCCGACGTAGAGGGCGATGTCGCGAGGGCGGAGGAAGAAGAACTCGACCTGATTGCCGGAGTCGACCAGCACGAGTTCGCGGCGCTCCTTGCGCTGCCGGTAGCCCGCCTCATGGAGCATCTCCGCCGCAGGCTCGGAGAGTGAACCCTTGTTGGGGACGGCGATGCGCAGCATGAGAGCGGATTCCTTCACAGTTCGTAGTGGTGGCGTGTCATACGCGGGATGTCAGAGATGAGCGTATACGTCATCGAGGGAGATGCCGCGCGCCACCATCATCACCTGGAGGTGGTACAGCAGTTGGGAGATTTCCTCGGCGGTGCGTTCGGCGCCCTCGTATTCGGCGGCCATCCACACCTCTGCGGCTTCCTCGACGACCTTCTTGCCGATGGTGTGCACCCCCTTGCCGACCAGTTCGGCGGTGCGGGAAGTGCCGGGGTCGCCGGTGACGGCCTTGTGCTGGAGCTCGGCGAAGAGCTCCTCGAATGTCTTGTTGGCCATAGTGTCCCTACTCTACGTGACTCTACAGGTGGTCTCGGTGCCTTTTTGTTCGCCCCGCCGCGCCCGGGGGCACTTTCCTCTCTCTGCCTGCAGGGGGAGGCTCATGCCCTGTCGCCCGCTCACGACGACCCGTATCAGCGCCAGGGCTCGGCGACCGAACGCAGCGTGGCGGCAGTGGCGACCGCTGCGGTGACCGCCTCATGGCCTTTGTCCTCGCTGGACCCGGGCAGGCCGGCCCGATCCAGCGCCT
>JAFAUH010000140.1 GCA_019243445.1 Streptomycetaceae bacterium
CAAGTACCCGGTCAAGACGCGGCTTTTACTCTCCGGCCCGCTGGTCGTCGCCCGCGACATCGCGCACGCGAAGATCAAAGAGCGGCTCGACGCGGGCGAACAGATGCCGCAGTACCTGCGGGATCACGCCGTCTACTACGCGGGCCCGGCAAAGACGCCGGAGGGCTATGTCTCCGGCTCGTTCGGCCCGACGACGGCCGGGCGGATGGACGCCTACGTCGAGCAATTCCAGGCCGCTGGCGGCTCATTGGTGATGCTGGCCAAGGGCAACCGCTCACAGCAGGTCACGGACGCGTGCGCCGCCCACGGCGGCTTTTACCTCGGCTCGATCGGCGGGCCCGCGGCGCGTCTGGCGCAGGACTGCATCAAGAAGGTCGACATCCTGGAGTACGAGGAGCTGGGCATGGAGGCGGTGTGGAAGATCGAGGTCGAGGATTTCCCCGCGTTCGTCGTCGTCGATGACAAAGGCAACGACTTCTTCAGTCCGCAGCAACTCTCCCAGCCGACCTTCACCAGCATCCCCGTCCGCCAAGCCGAATAACCTGTCGATAATTGAACAGATCCCCTGACATCACGTCAGTGACTCTTGTGGTTGCGCTGCGCCTGCGCCTAGGCATAGTGATGTTACTTCTTGGAGGCGATCCGCTTCGCCTGCACCGGCCCGGGCACGTCCGTGACCACTTCCACAATGCCCCGGTACGCCCTCGGCAGCACATCCACCCCCAGCCCCTGAGGCCACCTTGGCACCGCCGGCACGCCGACCGGCGTTCTGCCGGCTCAGCGCTTCTGTCAACTACTCGGCCCCTGAAGACGGAGCTACACCAGTTCGCGATCAATAACTTGCGCCAACACGCAAGTGTGAGGCTACAATACGAGAGGTTTCGAAGAGGGCACCTCGTTCGGTGAGGCGTCTTCACGGATACAGGCCACTGATCCCACCCGTCGAGAGACGCTCCGGATCAGGACAGGTCTTCCCGGATTAAGGGTTGACCCCAAGTGGCTTCCCGCCAAGCGCGGGACACGCCGTGAAGTGCCAAAGCTCTGACGAGTTGGGGTGACCAGTCGTATCAGGCTGGTCCGCTCCCTGCCGAGTCGGCGTCGGCGCGTATAGCGCGCCCCGGTCGGAAGGAGGCGAGAGATATGGAATGCGGTAGTAGTCCGGGCGATAGTCGCCCTTCCCTTCACTTGTCCTCGCGTTCTTCCGGCACGCGGTAACTCTTTACTCCTGCACCACGGGGTGTTCGGGGTGATTGCTGTCTTGGCGAATGCCGCTGCTGGAGACGTTGACTGAACCAGTCATTTCCGTCGCACGCAAGACCGGCATGAGGGTTTCGCATACCCGCCATTTCGTCGCGACGGTCTTGGTCATCATCCATCCCTGCAACGTACGTGCGACGCGTGCCAGGAGGTGATCTTCCATGTCTGTCTTCTTGGCGGAGTGGTCCCTGTTGGGTTATGACGGAGATCCGTTATCGGGCGATCCGGCACTGCTGCAGGGGATCGTCGACGACTTCACGTATCTGAAGGATACGGCGTGGTCGGTGTCGCAGGGGCTGGACATGGTTGTGGCGTCGGTGTCCTCCGGGAGGTTTGAGGGGGCGACGGCGGGTGCGCTACGCGGTGTGATCTCGGGCCGGTTGAAGGCGTTTGTTTTCACCATCGCGCGGGCGTTCTCGCTCGCGGAGGAGGCGGTGGCCGAGTACCGGCTCGTGCTGGTGCACGCGCAGCAGACGGCGGCCGGGGCACTGGAGCAGGCTGTGGGGCTGGCGACGGGAGATGAAAAGCTGGCGAGGCTGAAGCGGCAGGTGCAAGACCAGCTGGACCAAGTGAAGTCTGCGGCGCAGGTAATGGAGTCGACGCTGCGAGATGCGGCGGAGACGATTTACCAGCCCCTCACAGTAGAGGGCCTGTTCGAGCATATTTGGACGAGGGTGGAGAAGACCCTGGAGATTACAGCGATGGCGTTGGAGCTGTTATCGGTGGTGGTGGACGGTCCGATCGGTCTTGCGGCGTTCACGGCGGAGGCGGCGGCGCTGACGATGACTACGGTGGACTTCACCGAGCATCGCACAGACGGGACAGGTCTGTTGATGGGAACGCTGGGGGTTCTGCTGCCACAGACGCGGGGTCTGTTCGGTCTGGAGTCAGTGGGGGCGGGGACACGGGCGCTGCTGGGGGGTGCGG
>JAFAUH010000249.1 GCA_019243445.1 Streptomycetaceae bacterium
ACAGCGCGGCCCAGCCCTTCTCCCACAGCATCGATGCGAGTTTGACGGGGCCGGCCTTCTCCTGGGCCGCCGCCTCGGTGCCGCGCATCCGGGAGCGGAACTCCAACTCAATGACCCAGGCCGCCGTCACCGGCATGACCGCCAAGAAAGGGGCCGCGGCCGCATGGGGGGCGTGAATCCAGTTCGCCGCCGCCGAGACGAGCACCAGGGACCAGGCCGTGTTGTGCATGAGCCGCAACTGGCTCGTCCACCCGAGCCTAGGGTTCGCCCGCTGGTAGAGCAGAGTGAACAAGGTCAGCTCGGTAAGGTCGAACATCGCCAAGAAGCCCACCGCGAAGGGCTGCGGGAGCCCGGCCTGCTCACGGGCAAAGCCCCACATGCCGTACAGCGACACGGACATCCCGCCCAGCGCCATCACGATCAGGCGCAAACCCAGGCCGTCCTCCTCGACAGCCTCGACACCTTCCGCCTTGGCCTTGTCCTGCTCGGCCTGGCGCCGTCTGCGGGCGCGTTCGGCCGCCCGCCACAGTCCGCGGCCGGCCAAGTACGCCATACCCAGCAGCGTCAGCACTACGGCGCCGGCGGTGACGGTCAGCACCCAGGCAGGTGTGCCGGACACCGCACGGTCAACAGCGGACGACCAGTCAACCTCCTGACTGATTTTCGCCGTCTGTGACCAGGACGGATGTGTTCCGGCCGTAGTCTGGATGAGACGCATTCAAAAACTCCAATCTCTGCGTCGATCCGGCCTCGGCAGTGCCTCATCACCGCTGGGGCCTTTGCTCTGTCAAGACCCCTCAATGGGGGTTTCCTTCGCTTTGAGCGGGTTGTTTTTCCAGATGCTCGATGTATGCCAGGAAACTGGCAAAAAGTTCCTCCTCCGTATCGCCGACAAGTACGTCACGGCGTTTGAGGAGGACGTCCACCGCGACCCGGATCACTGTGTTCGTCGTGATCCGCTCGACCTTGCAGGTCCGGGTCGCCTGCAACTCCCGCGCCAGCACGTCCAGCTCGATCTGTTGATCACCTCTGAGCTGCACGTACTTGAGCGAAAGCGTCTTGCTGACTGTCTCCGCCGCCTCATTGAGGCTTCACGACCGCTTCGCCGACCGTTCCGCTGCCATGTATCCCTCTGTGAGTCTTGGAGTTCGTGACCCCAAAAGGTTATGGCTTCGGATTTCCAAGAGTTCGAGGGGGTGGGGAACCGCTGTACGTTGGGGATGTATAAGTGCGCGGGATTACAGGTTCACTATCTGGGACCACAGCACCGAGAGCACCGGCAACGATCCGACCCGGCAGGCGCCGGGGAGGGCGAAACGGAGACTGCGTCCCTCGGTCCACTCCGCGAGGTTGTCCCGCTCGAAAATGCGATTCGGGGCTGTGAGCTGTAGCAACGCCGGTCGGTCAAGCAGTGCGACCGTACTCATTGACCAGGCCGCCAAGCACGAAGTCCCCTCGTACCCGATGGGCTTCAAGGTCGGCGACGGTTGCTGCGGCAGGCGGTACGGCGGACGGCACGGCGGATCGGGGCGGTAACTACTGCCGGGACTGGTGGGGGCGGTGCCGGTTGTCGGCGAGGCGGTCGACTGCGGTGAATACTTGCCGCACCTCATCGGGGTCCTCCTTGGCGAACCGCTCCGCCTGGGTGAGGACCTCCGGCTCCCAGATGCAGATGACCTCGTAGCTCACGCCTCATCTGTGCCGAACACGCGGCGGTACGCCTCGGCGTGCGGGACGCCGACGCTTTCGCCTCCGGTCTGGCACGCGCGGTAGGCAGCCAGCGCTCGCATCTCCTGCAGTTCCAAGGCGTCGGCGGGACTGACCAGTATCGCGATGGTCTGGCCGTGGTCGGTGATGGCGACCGGTTCACGGGTGGCGCTGACCTCGCGCGCGATGGCGCCCAGCCGGGCGCGGGCTTCCACGATCGAGTAGGTCGTCTCCGTCATGCACACTATCTTATAGAAGTATGCACTTGCTGGCATGCCGTCGGCGTCATCCTCACCCGGCTGCAACATTCGATCGAGCCAAAGAAACGAGCTAATGGCCTGCGGGGAAACAACTGCTTGCTTCCGGCCTTGGTCTTTGTTGTTGTGATATGGGCACACCGGAGGGGATCGAGAGTTTCCTGGCAGCGAAGTTCCAGGCACTGTTCTTGCACCTGAATGAGCATCAGCGGCGGTTGATGCTGGGGGTCGGGGCCCGGTTGCTGGGCCATGGCGGAATCAGGGTGGGTGCCCGCGCGGCTGGAGTCCGCCAGGGCACCGTGTCGCGCGGGTTGCAAAGCTGGTCAGTACTTTCGTTGTGCAGTCCGGATGCTCGGCGACTGGGCGTCGCAGCCGGCCATCACCGGGCCGTTGCCGTACGCCGTCGTGGAGAACTGCAGCAACTCCTGGCCGACGGCGACAGGAAAAACAGGAGGAATTCCGCAGAGTTGACGTTCCAGAAGTGGCCCGCTTCACACCTTTGAACTTCCGGTGAACTTCCGGGATGGCTGGTCACGTCCCATGGAGATGGGTGGCGGGAATTCGCCCTTGTCGTGGATGACATGCTGGAAGGGCCCGTCGGAGCCCTTCTGGTAGGAAGCCAGTCGTCGGTGGAGCAGTGGTTCGAGGAGTTTCCGGTGTCCGTCCCCCCTGATCCGCATGCGAGCACGCCTACGCCCGCGAGGCTGTCGCAGTCGGAGGCGGAGAGTGCGGTGGGGCTTGATGGGGGCGGCATCCCGGGTGATCCGCAGAAGTTGCAGGGGATCATTGACGACTTCACGTATCTGCGGGATACGGCGTGGTCGGTGTCCCAGGGGCTGGATGCGTTTGTGGCGTCGGCGTCATCGGGGGGTTTTGAGGGGGAGACGGCGGATGCACTGCGGGAGGTGATCTCCGGGCGGTTGAAGACGTTCGTGTTCAACATCGCGCGGGCGTTTTCGCTTGCCGGTGAGGCGGTGGCGGAGTACCGGCTGGTGTTGGTGCAGGCGCAGCGGGCGGTAGGCGGGATGGTGGCGCAGGCCGAGGGATTGACGGCGGGAGATCCGAAGCTTTCGGGTCTGAGGAGTCAGGTCCAAGAGCAACTGAACCAGGTGAATGATGCCGCGCAGACGATGGAACAGGCGTTGCGTGATGCCTCGGACATGGTGTCGCAGCCGATCAAGGTGCCGTCCCTTTTCGAGAAGATCTGGAAGGGGACGGAGATAGTCCTGGAGATCACGGCGATGGTGCTGTTTTTGCTGTCGTCGGTGGTGACCGGACCGTTGGGAGATATTGCTTTTGGGCTGGCGGCGATGAGGTTTGCGATGTCGGTGGCGGACTTCACCGAGGGCCGTACCAATTGGCAGGGACTGGCGCTCAATACGCTGGGCATGCTGATGCCCGGTGGCAGGGGCCTGTTCACGATGGAGGAGGCGGGAGCGGGACTTCGGGGGGCGCTGGGTGCGTTGGCCTCGCCGTCGCAGCTGGTGCGGGGCGAGCAGATGCTGGGGCGGCTGCCGAGACTGCTGCTGGACGGGGTGCGGGCACTGCCTTCGGTGGTCGCGTCCATTCCAAAGGCGATCGAGCAGGACTTCGCCCGGGCGGTGAAGTGGTATCCGGGTCTGGTCGAGAAGGCGGGGGCGCATACCGCGTATGGCGTGGTGAACCTGGGCCGGGCGGCGGGGATGTTGTTCACGCCGATGGCGTTCGATGAGATGGCGACGCTGGGTTTCCGCGGGGCGTGGCAGCTGGCGCGGGATCGGGCGTCGTGGACGGCAGCGGCGCAGGCGTTCCGCACCGGGTGGGCGTCGTACGGGGTGCGGGCGGCGCATGCGGCCATGGACGTGTGGCAGATGTTGCACGGCATACGCCCCTTCCTGCCGGAGGGGACCCGGGTCGGGGCGAAGGCCGGGCCGCAGAAGTGGATGGGCACGGCAGACAAGCTGCGGGAGCCGGCGGAGCCGGTGACCACCTGGACGGCCCGTGACCGGGCATACGGCTTCGTCTTCATCCGCCCGGACAGCGAGCGGCTGCTGCTGGGGGTTCCTGCACCCGGTCCCGGTTCTGGGCGTGCTCTGGAGATCTCGGGTAGCCCGGCTGGTTCGCTCAAGGAGCAGAAGATCACCCAGGATGGAAAGGACGGCCTGCTGACTACTCGTGGCGGATTGCTGGTGCCGATCGGAGGCGTGCTGCCGCCGCAGAGCCTGCAGGTGCTGCGCGAGCGGGGTGCGCAAGGGCTCCCCGCCCGCCCCAGCGGCACCACTCCGGTACCGCAGCAGGAAACTGCCGTACCGGTCGTCGGCGACCAGGTGATCGCCCCGGTGACCACCGGTGGCGAGGTGCGGCAGACGCTGGAGCTGCTGCGTGCGCAGACCGGCATGGGCCGGAATGCCGATCCGGGAGTCTTGGACTCCCGCACGGGAGAACCGGTAAACCAGTTCCGCTTCCGTCCGTTGAGTCCGTTCGAAGCGCTGGGTGGTCCGCGTGGGCCGCAGACGTTGCAGGCATCCTTGCGCTACGCCGATGCCCGCGGCCTGCTGGACATCTCCGAAGGCGGCAAGAACGAGGTGCCGCTGGGCGATGCGGTGCAGCCGGAGCTGCATACCATCACGGAAGAGCTGCACACCGTGAAGGTCGACCCCGGCCATCCGGAGATCACCGTCCAGGTGATGTCCCATCAGGTGACCTCCAGTGGCGTGCAGCACGTCACGCTGCCGCCGATGCAGGTACAGACCGGTGTGGTCCGCGAGTTGTCGCTGACCGGTGAGGGTATCGGCGCGCTGGCGGGCCTGTCGCTGCGGGAGCAACTCGGCCTGGACAGGCATGCCGGGGAGACCGTGGAGGTGGTGCCGGCCGAGAAGTTGCTGGTGGAGGCGTCCGGTGCGGTGCGGGCGTGGCTTGAGTCGGCCGGGTCGTCACGGGGCGCGCACATCGAAGGCTTTACCGTCACTTCGCTGCCTTGGGGCGGCATTGCCGTAGTGGATGAAAAGACCGGGCTGCGCACGGTGTTCGAGGCGTCCGAGGGCCGGGTTGAGTGGATATCGCGTGAATTCCGGCTGGGGGGTGTGCCGCGTGAGATGGACGGGTTGACGGTGGATGTCAGCCGGATGCGGAACGCGGAGGGGACGACGGAGGGAACGGAGGTGCTTTCGTACCGGCTGGCGGACAAGTCCGGGTCGGCGGCCTTGACGCGGTTCGACTTCCGGACGCTGGATACTACCGGGAGCCGGCCGGGCCGGTTCGAGGTCACCGATGCGGTGTACGGCCACCGGTATGTCTTCGACGCAGACGCAGAGTTGACTACTCGTGAGGTGCGTTTGGGCGGTGGATTGGGCCGTTATGTGCGGTTCGATGCGACGGGCGCGGCAGGTCCGCAGGAGCGGTTGCCGGTACTCAGGCCGAACGGCACGCCGTCGGCGCGTTGGAGCGGATGGCTGGCGGACGGGGGGCGGGTGAGGCTGGTCCGCTCCGGCGCACCGGCTGACTCCGTCGAGCACTTGGAGTTTGATGCCCGCTCCGGCCAGTTGTTGACGGAGACCGGCGCGGTCCGCTCCACCCTATGGGGGAAGGCCACCGACTACCTGAAGATCGACTACTCCGGGAGCCGACCCACGGCGAAGTACGTGGATGCACAGGGGCATCCGGTCGCGGACGGCTCCACCTCGGACTTGTCGGTGCAATGCGACAGGCGTGGCGGCATCAAAGTGCGCAAGGAGACCGCCTCTGGGCATAAGACGCTGTTCGAGCGCCCATCGCTGGGGGACGGAGCGGCGGCAGGCATGCTGCCGCTGGGCCCGGGGCGGTTCGAGTTCCACGTTGGGCTGCCGGGTGGTGACTCGTTGGTGCGCATCGAGGCGCCGGTGGGAGTTACGCAGGCGCTGCGGCTTGTGCACAGCCACGACGGTGAACCGGTCGTGGTTCCGGTGGAGTTTTCTCGGCAGGGGGAGACGCTGACTGTCTGCGTCGCGGTGCCCGGGGCGATGGAGGGGAAGGCGGCGGAGTACCGCTTTGCTTTGGACGGGCAGCGGCTGCGGGAAGTGCTGCCGCTGGTGGGCGGCACCGAGGACGGCCAGGTCGCCTGGCTGCATCCCGAACACGTCAGCGCCCCCGAAGGCGGGGCGCCCGCCGAGCCCGACCACCACGGTGAGCCGTCGGAAGCGATCGTCGCGATCAGCCGCCTTCACCCCGGCGCGCTGGATGCGCTGAAGGGGCTGTACGACGTGCCGAACCAGGCGCGGCAGGAGGCATACGAGGCGCTGCTGGCGGACGCGCAGACGGCGGTGCGGCTGCACGCGCACAGCCCGGCCGCGGCCGAGATGGCCGAACACGCCGGATTCACCATCGTCCCCCTGCCGGACGGCGGGCGCCTGCTGGAGCACCAGGCGAGCGGCCTGCACCTCCAGTTCGACGCACAGCGGCGCTGGACCTCCCGCGAATACTGGCCGGCCGGTGCGCCGCGCACGATGGACGGGCTCAAGGCCGTCGTTGTGCGCTCCTGGGATGACGAGGGGCAGCAGGCGTTCTTGTACCGGCTGGAGGGCGCCTGCGGCGCGGTGGCACGGTTCGACGTGACGGCCGTCCCCGGGGCCGCAGCGCACGCCGCGCTCGGCCGGTTCACCGCCGTTGACGTGGCATACGGTCACCGTTACTACTTCGACGCCGACAGCGTGAACACCGTGCACGAGATCCTGATACGGGACTTCGGGTACGTACGCCGCGACCTGCGGGAAGGAGGACAGCCACCGCAGGTGCTCGACGGCGCCGGCCAGGTGCGCGACGAGTGGCGCGTCGAGGTGCTCGACCGTGACAGGCTGATGCTGAAACCTGTCCATGGCAAAGGCTGGGCCAACGAGCGCCTGGTCAACTGGGTCGTCGACGCGCACACCGGGCACTCGCTGGAGGTCTGCGTGTGGAATGCCATGGGCGCGGCTTTGCGCCACACCCGCTACAGCGCTGCCGGCCCCGAGTCCGCCGTGCTGGTTGTGCCGATAGGCCACGGCCAGATCAGGGTGCTCCCTCGCGCGCATCTCGGTGCCCCCCTCGTCAATGTCGGCGGTGAGCTCATCCCCCCGGCCCATGTTTACCGGCCCGCATCCCCCCGGAATCGTCCCGGCCTCTTCTCGACGCGCAAGGGCATCAAACAGGACCTGCCGCAATGGGCTCCTGTTCCCGACGACACCCCCCTGCTGCGGTTCGGCCCCGGCAGGTTCGCGTTCATAGACCGCCTCCCGGAGGGCGCCTGGCGAGGGCTGCGGATCGACGCGCCGGCCTTGTCCCCCCTGCTGCGGCTGGTGGACAGCGAAGGCAGGCCCGTCCTCGACGTGCCTGCCCAGTTCGCCAGGAACGCGGACGGTCTTACTGTGCGGGTGCCGGTGGCGGGTGCGCTGGAGGGGGCGATGGCCGAGTACCGGTTCGCCAACGACGGCAGCCTGCTGCATGAGGAGATACCGAACGAGAACCACATCCGCGATCTGCCGCTGGGACAAAGGAGGTACTTGCGCGTCGGTGGCGGTCCCTGGGACGGCATTTTGCGAGTGATCGGTCGGCACGGTGATGCGCTGACGGGCTGGCGGGTGGAGCGGCTGGACGGCGACCGGTTGGCGGCGATGCCCACCGCTTGGGACCATCTGCCCGAAAGCGAGCGGCCGTTGACGCGAATCGTGGTCGACCCCGGGCACGGGGTGGTGGAGGAGATCTTGGGCGTGCACCCCAAGGGCGCCGAACTGCCCTTCTGGTACTGGGAGCTCGACTATGCCTCCCGCCCGCGCCTCGCCGTTCCGGTGCGGCTGGACGGCACCAAGCTGGACCCGGCGGATCTCGTGCAGACACCCGACGGCAACTTCTGCGTGGAGCGCGAGGGTGAGGTGCTCCTCAACCGCTCCAGCTGGGACGTCGTCGCCGGCAAGCCGGTCGAGGCACGAGTCCTCAGCGAAAGTCCGTTGCCGGGCAGGGAGCTCTCGGGGATGGGCCTGCGGCTGCTCGAGACCGGCGAGGGACCGGAGGCGACCCGGTGGCGGGAGGTGGTGGACCTAAGCGCTCCGCATCGACCGACCGGCTGGACGGCGGCTGATCGGTATGACGGCCGCGGGACCGTCATCGCGGACGCTCCTGGTGACCGCCGTTGGTACCTGTCGTTGTCCCATACGATCGATTTCCAGGACGTGCGGCTGACCGGCACCGAGCGATTCGTGCGGTTCGTACGGCTCGACGGCGAGTCGTGGATCGTGGAGGCGAACGGCGATATCGTGGAGCGCGGGTACGTCCTGGAACCGGTGACCGATGCCCGCACAGGGCACAGGACTGGCCTGACCGTCCGGCTGGTCAAGCCGGCGGAGCCGGGTGAGACCGTCGTCTGGCATTTCGACGGCGAGCGGAGGCCTACCGACGGCACTGAGGTGCGCTCCGAGCCGTGAACTCCTACCGCGCCCGCAAAGCTGCGGTGCGCCGCCGAACTCAGGCGCCCGGCGCGTCCTCGCACAGCAGTGCGGCCACGTCGCGGCGCCTCGCTTCGGCGAACGAGGCAGTTGTCACCTCCCGTCCAATGAGCCAGGACAGTCGACGGCATGGCGGCAGGCATCGCATGCCGTCAGGCTCGTATGGCAGCCTGGGCGCGGCAGCCGACTCGCATCACCACGAAACGGACACTAGCGACCAAGGGTCGCTAGGGGCCATCATCATGCCCAGGCCGGGTCCGGCGATGTCGCCGGACCCGGCCTTGCCCGATAAAAATGCGTTCATCCGGTCCATGTTCATCCGGTCCATGAAGATGAATGGGCAGAGTTCTCGCAAGATCATGCCACCCATGCCAAGGCGGAGGCCCATGATCCGAACACTCATGTGGCGATCCCTCGGACGGTGGACAACTATGGGTGAGGAAGGGGTGCGACCACGCGCTTTTTCGGTGCGGGAACGGGAGCCGGGATGACTCTGATCGACTATTCCGTGTTGCGTGACCTGCTTGCCGAGTTCGATGCCCTGACCTCTGCCCACGGCGATACGGCACCGGACAGGAGGCAACGGCTGGAGGATGTGCAGTACACACTGTGTGTTTACACCAATGTCCGTGACCCCGAGCAGGCCGTGGCCCGCGCGCGCAATCTGCTGCGGCAGGTCGAGGCCACGGGCAGGACGTAATCACAGGCAGGGCATAACCAGCGCAGTGCCGGCACAGGCATGACTGCGCCCTGGGCAGGTACGGCGTTCTGGCGCGACGGCACCCGCGGCGAACGGTCGGCTGCGGACGCGATCTCCTGCATGCGCGAATTCATATCCGCGAGGACCTTCGACGGATTCGACGGACCTGAGGAGAATCATGACTGCCGCTCCTACCAACGCTGTCATCGGCCCCCGTTCCGATCTGGCCGAAGTCTTCGAACTCGCTCAGCAGTTGCGGGTCGACTCGATACGGGCCAGCACCAGCGCCGGTTCCGGCCATCCGACATCGAGCATGTCCGCTGCGGATCTGATGGCGGTGCTCCTTGCCCGCCATCTGCACTACGACTGGCAACGGCCCGAAGAGCCCGGCAATGACCATCTGGTCTTCTCCAAGGGCCATGCCTCACCGCTGCTGTACTCCATGTTCACGGCAGCAGGCGTGGTGAGCGAGGAGGAACTGCTGACCGCATACCGCCGTACCGGATCCCGCCTGCAGGGGCACCCGACGCCGACGCTGCCATGGGTCGATGTGGCCACCGGCTCGCTCGGCCAGGGGCTGCCGTACGGAGTGGGGCTCGCCCTGGCGGGCCGCAAGCTGGATCATGTGCCATACAGAGTCTGGGTGCTGTGCGGGGACAGCGAGATGACCGAAGGCTCGATGTGGGAGGCGCTGGACAAGGCAGGCCGCTACGGGCTGGTGAACCTCACCGCGATCGTCGACGTCAACCGGCTCGGCCAACGCGGCCCCACCGAGCTGGGCTGGGATCTGGAGGTGTACGCGAACCGCGTGGAATCGTTCGGCTGCGCGGCGCTGACCGTTGAGGGTCATGACGTGGCGGCCGTCGACAAAGCATTCGAGGCCGCCTGTCGCGCCGAGCGCCCCACAGTCGTCTTGGCCAGGACCATAAAGGGCCGCGGGTTCGCCGAGGTGGAGGACGCCGAAGGCTGGCACGGCAAGCCACTGCCGCGTGAGATGGCCGCCCGGGCGATCGCCGGACTCGGCGGGGTACGCCACCTGAGAGTGCGCGGTCCCGGCCCGCGGGCTGTCACCGTGCGGCAGCCGCCGAAGCCCGGCACGGTGGAGCTGCCGCGATTCGAGCCGGGCGAGAAAGTAGCCACCCGTTCCGCGTACGGGAAGGCTCTCGCGGCGATGGGCGCGCGGCCCGAGGTAGTGGCACTGGACGCAGAGGTGGGCAACTCCACGCATGCCGAGGACTTCGGCCATGTCTATCCGGGGCGTTACGTGCAGACGTTCATCGCCGAACAGCAAATGCTTGCCACGGCGGTGGGTCTCGCGGTGCGCGGCCGCCGCCCGTACGCGGCAACGTTCGCCGCATTCCTCACCCGCGCCCACGACTTCATCCGGATGGCGTCGGTCTCGGGAGTGTCCCTGGCTTTGTGCGGCTCGCACTGCGGTGTGGAGATCGGCGCCGACGGCCCGTCGCAGATGGGCCTGGAGGACATCGCAATGATGCGGTCGGTGCACGGTTCGACGGTGCTGTACCCGAGCGACGCCACATCGGCGGCAGCTCTCACCGCGGCCATGGCCGACATGGAGGGGATCTCGTACATACGGACCACCCGTGGTGCTTACCCCGTGCTGTACCCGCCGCAGGAGCCGTTCCCCGTGGGCGGGTCCAAAACGCTGCGCTCCGGACCCGAGGACCAGGTCACGCTCGTCGGCGCGGGCGTGACACTCCACGAATGCCTGGCTGCTGCCGATGAACTGGCCGAGGAGGGTGTCCATGCTCGAGTGATCGACTTGTACTCGGTCAAGCCCGTCGACGGTGACGCACTGTGCAAGGCGGCACGCGAGACCGGAGCCATGGTGGTCACCGAGGATCACCATCCCGAAGGGGGCATGGGCGAGGCGGTGCTCCACGCACTCGTCGGGCACGGCACCGTGCCGCGCTTTGTGGGACTGGCGGTCGAGGAAATGCCGGGGTCCGGTCCATCCGCCGAACTGCTCGCGGCGGCAGGCGTCTCACGAGCTCACATTGCCGAGGCGGCACGGCGGCTGCTCGCCGGGTAACGGCCCTGTCGTAAGAACGGCTCGCGTTGCGGGGCACGGCGGAGCGAGGAAGGATTAAATACCGTGCCATCCATGGCTATTCCGGGCATCTTGCGCAATCCTGCGCCTGCCGACGGAGCCGGCTGAACAGCCGCTTTCCGCTGGGGCCGGTGTCCGTGCCGGCGCGAACTTATGGAGGGTCCATGTCCCTAACCCGAAGCGGCGCCGTCTGCGCCGCCGTGCTGTGCCTCGCGGGCGCGGGAGCCGCCCCGGCCCTGGCCACGGTGAACTCCCCGTCGGCAGTTTCAGCGCTCGACACGCAACTGCTCACTGCGGCCCATCAGGGCAATCTGTGGGAGATCGCGACGAGTCGGGACGCACGGGCCGATGCCAGGAGTTCCTGCGTCAGACAAGTCGCAGCCGCCTTCATCCGCGACCACCAAAAACTCGACGCGGGCGTGGCCAGGACGGCATCCCGGCTGGGTGTCGCGCTGCCTGCTCGTCAGAGCCCGGATCAGCTGCAACAGCTGGGCGCTCTGCGCGCCGCTGCCGGGAAGAACTCGTACGACACAGCGTGGCTGAAGGCCCAGTACACCGCCCACGTACAAACCTTGGCCCTGATCGACAAGGAGCTCGCTTCGGGCACCAACCCGGCGGTGAAGGCACTGGCCAAGGGGGCACGTCCCGTGGTCGTTCGGCACACGCGGATGGTGAGCGGGGGTGTATGCCACAGGTCGGCGCTGATGGGCGGCATCAACCCCGACATGGGCAACGCCGATGCGGGCACTATCGGTGCGGCCAACCAATTGGCCGCGGCGGCGTACGGGCCACAGGATTCCACAGCGGCCTCGGCCTTCGCCGGAGTGCTGCTCGGTGGATCGGGCGTGGCGTGGGTGGCCCATCGGCGGCGGTCCTCCCGCGCGTAGGGGACGAAGGCATTGGTCGGGCCGATGTCATCTCCGGTGCCGGTCTTGCCGGCACAGCGCACGTGGCCGCTCCCCGTGCTTCCCAGGCCGTAAGGCGAGAGATCGTAAGGCGGGCCATCAGGGGCAGTCGCGGTGGCGCCCGGACCACTGGGGTTCGACGCGTTCCCACTCGCCGTCCCACTGCGCAAAGCGCAGCCGGTTGAGCGCCCACCGCAGGGCGAGCCAGAGGGCGAAGGCTGTGAGCGAGAGCGCCGGCACGACCATAGCGGCGATGAGCCCCGCGCCGCGTGATGCCTGGGTGGCGGTGAGTGGGGCGGAGACGATGGCGCCGCTGTGCGTGTCCACCCACACGCTCATGGTGGTGCCGGCCGCGCTGCCGGGGGCGACTGTAGCGGTGGTGACGTAGGGGGCGCGGTCGGCTCCGGTCACCCGGACCGTGGTCTCGACATCGGTCTGTGAAGGTACCGAAGGGGCGTTCTGCAGCAGCTGCGCGGTGGCGGGGCAGCGGGTGGCAGCCTGGACGTGCACAGTGTGCATCGATCCGTGGTAAACGTACGCATCGGTGCTGATGACGGCCCCCGGAAGGCCGAGCAGCAGCAGCACGAGGAGGATCCTGCCCGCCCAGCTCTGGACGCGGTCGGAGGTGCGCTCGAGCGGGCTGTGAGCGGTGCGCCGGTCGGTACGCAGCATGCCCAGTGCCCGTCCGCCCCGGCGATGGTGTCCGTGCGGTGTACGGAGCGACATGGTTCTCATCCCTTCCCGCGTTACGCGTACCCACCTCGTGCTGCTTCAGTGGGGCAGTCGGGCGTGAGGGGCAACCTTGCTCACCACATGGTGCTCGTGCGGCAGGCGCCACAGGCAGGGGCCTGGCGGACCGGCGTCCGTACCGTCCGGCCGCATCGGTATGGGCCGAACGGCTCCCTGGAAGTGTGAAGGCAGCTCGGCGTGCATATGCCGCCGACAAGTGCCACGGGTGCTATCAAATCGGCCATATCAAACCTACGCTGATGTCATAGGTGCGCTGTCACGGAGGTGGGCCATGAATCGTCGTCGCCACTTCCATCTGGACCAGGCCGGTCATTCCATCACAGTGAATGTGCGCCCCGGCCATACCGCCGAGGCGGAGGTGCTGGTGGACGGCAAGGAGATCGCCGTCGAGCAGTTGCACGGCTCGGGTACGAGTCTGCTGTGTGCCGAACTGCCGGAGGAGCCGGTACGCCCGTTCCAGGTCCGCATACGACTGCCCAGGATGGGCACGGGCACGCCGTCATGCGTGCTGAAACTCGACGGAGTCGAGCAGACGATGCCGGAGCGCGCCGGGCCGTAGGAGACGTCCGGGCCGTCGTCACCGCGCGTGGCGGGGACCGAGCCAGGCAGCCGCCGCGGTGAGCAGGGAAGCAGCGAGGAGCACGACGACGGCGCACCGGGGGCCTGCGAACATGCCGCGCTGCGGAGCGAGATGAAGGGCGAGCGTGATGAGCGCGACGCCCAATGCCGTGCCGAGCCCGCGTGCCATGTTCACCAGGCCGCCGCCAGTGCCTGAGGAACTCGCCGGGATGCCTCCCATGATGAGGCTGTTGTTGGCCGGGATGAAGGTGCCGAGTCCCAGGCCAAGCAGGGCGAGCAGCGGCGTCGGCCACCCGCTGTTGAGCGGGGTTGCAGCCATGGCGGTCAGCGCGGCGACGCATATCGCGGCGCCCAGCAGACAACGCGCCCGGTCGGTGAGCGCGCTGGGCAGCACCCGCTCCGCGGCGGTCGCGGCAAGGGCGAATCCCGCGGGCAGCGCGGTGAGCACGAGGCCTGCGGTCAGTTCGCTCGTTCCGGCCGAAGTGAGGGCGACGGGCATAAGGACGAGCGGGCCGAACAGCATGAAATAGCCGCTGAGCGCCCCGACCAGCCCGGAGGAGACTGCTTGCACCCGCAGCAGCGCCAGGTCGAGCAGTGGTGCGGCGGTCCGCCTTTGCCGTACGGCAAAGGCGCAGCCGGCGACGGCGGCCGCGGCGAAGAGCATTGCGACAGCCCAGCCGGGCACCGGGAGTCCAGAGGCTGCGGAGAGGCCGAGCAGTCCGCAGGTGGTGGTGGCGAGGAGCAGCGTGAGGCCGGGCCCGTCGAACCGGTCGCGACCGCAGCGGCTGCGGGTGCGCGGCAGCAGGTAATCACCTGCAGCCAGCGCGATCACTCCTATCGGGACGTTGATGCCGAAGACCCAGCGCCAGCCGAGGGTGGAGACGAGGGCGCCACCGGCCATGGGGCCGAGGGCGAGTCCGAGCGCCTGTGCGGCCGCTTGTACGCCGAGCGCGATCCGTGTCCTCTCGCGTGGTGCGCTGGTGGCTACCAGCGCCACGCTGTTGGCTTGCATCAGCGCGGCACCCGCCGCCTGCATGATACGGAAGACCGTCAGTGCGACAAGCGAGGGGGCCAGGCCGCAGGCTGCGGACGAGGCGGTGAAGACCACGAGTCCGTAGAGGTAGAACAGCTTGCGCCCGTGGGTGTCGGCGAGTCGGCCGACAGGGATCAGCAGCGCGATCACAGTGAGCAGGTAGGCGAGCGAGACCCACTCGACGGCGGCGAGCGAGGCGTGGAATTCGGTGCGCAGGCTCGCATAGGTCAAGGTGACGATGGAGGCATCGAGCTGCCCCATGAAGGCGCCGAAGCAGACTGTCGCCACCGCGAGCCGCCATGCGCCGGGCCGGTTGCGTATGAGGTCCGGCCTGGGCCGCTCCTGGGTGAGCCGCGCGGGCCAGGTACGGCGCCGTGCCGGGTGTGCCGCCATCCGTCCGGCCATGCCCCTCTCCTCACTACGTCCTCATCCCTCTGCCGGATCGCCCGCCCTTAGATTATATCGGCTGCCGAAATATTTTGACGACAGAAATATTTGGAGGCCGATGTATATCGTGCCGACGGACGACGGCGCAGTGTGAGGGCGGGGTCAGCGGTTGTGCAGGCGTTCCAGCTCGCGGCGGTCGCGTTTGGTCGGACGGCCCGCACCACGGTCACGCTGGGGCACCGCGGCGACCTCTTCGCGCGGCGGTGGCGGGGGGCTGTTGTCGACGAAGCACTCCGCGGCGACGGCAGCGCCGACCCGCTTGCGCACGATGCGGGAGACCACGACGATCCGCTCGCGCCCGACGTGGTACAGCCGCACCTCATCACCGGAGCGCACCGCGTGGGCGGGCTTGACGCGTTCACCGTTGACCCGCACATGGCCCGCGCGGCAGGCGGAGGCAGCCAGCGAACGAGTCTTGGTGAGCCGCACCGCCCAGATCCAGCTATCGACCCGTACGGTCCCCTCGTCTGAAGCCATGCCCCGACTCTACGGCCCGTCCGGCCCCTGCCGGACGGGCCGTAGGCGCCGATACGCCGCACCAGCCCTCGCTGCGGTGAGGGCAGCCGACTGATCGCGGTCACCTGCGTCGAGCAGCGGCCCCAAGAAGTCCAGCGATTTTTCCGGCACATCTTGAATTAAGGCAGATAAACCACGTATAGCTGAAGAAACCATAACAAGGTACGACTGATACGGGAGACCGCTGCCACACCCTTCCGCCCTCGACTGAGGAGTTCCCACGCATGGTGCACGGAGCCGACCCCGCTGATCCGGCCCCCCACGCCGATCCCGGACTGGCTCGCGACTGCGAGGAGTGCCGCGGGTGGGGCACCGTGATCACCGCCCAGGGGCATCACGAACTGTGTCCGGCTTGCCAGTCGGCCACCGCATGGGAGGGACACGGAGAAGCGCTCACCCGGACGGCGACGCATGTGCGTACGAAACGGGGGGAAGAATCGTCGACAGGAGGGCAGTGATCAGCTGTCCCGTAAGATCGGAGCCCCCCTGAGCAGCGAATCCCGCGCAGCAAGCGTCGACGTGCCCACGTTCGGTGTCGAGGAGGAGTTCCTCCTCGTCGACCGCGAAACGCGCGTCCCCACGCCGTGTGTGTCCATGGTCCTCAAAAGCGCCGGAGAGGTGCTCGGCGACCAGGTGCAGGCCGAGTTGTTCCCGACCCAGGTGGAGACGTGCACCCGTCCGGTCCGAACACTGCAGGAGCTGCGCGGAGAGCTGCTGCGACTGCGCACGGCCATCGCGGCCGCCGCTGCGGAAACCGGGTGTCTTGCAGTCGCTTCCGGCACTGCGGTGGTGCCGGCACCTGGCTCGTTCGAGGTCACCGGATCCTCGCGTTATCTGCGGATGGCAGCCGAATTCGGCGCCGTCACCGATGAGCTCGGCAGCGGAGTGTGCGGCTGCCACGTACACGTCGCCGTGAGCTGCCGCGACGAGGCGGTGCGGCTCGGCAATCACCTGCGGCCCTGGCTCCCGACGGTGGGGGCGCTCGCCGCCAACTCGCCATTTCGCAAGGGCTGGGACAGCGGGTATGCCAGCTGGCGGGCAATGAGCTGGTCACAGTGGCCGGGCGTGGGCCCACCACCGATGCTGCCGGACGCCGCGGCCTACGACGCGCTGGTCGACTCCCTCATCGCCGCAGGATTCATGCTCGACCGCGGGATGATCTACTGGTATGCCCGGCCGTCTGAGCACTTCCCGACGTTGGAGGTCAGGGTCGCGGATGTCAACGCAGACCTTGACACCGTGGTGCTCCTCGCCGCGCTCGTACGAGGGCTCACAGCCACCCTGGTGGGAGCCGTGCGCGCGGACGAGCCCGCCCCAGCGATTCCGGACCGGCTGCTGCAGGCGGCGCACTGGCGGGCGGCCCGCGACGGTCTGGCGGGCTTCGGGCTCGATCTCGCCGCAGGCCGGCCCCGACCCGCCGTAGAGCTGGTGGAGGCGCTGATCGAGCGGGCCGCGCCGGGTCTGGAGGCGGCTGGGGACATGGATGAGGTGCAGGCGTTGTGGCGCCGGGTGCGCTTGGCGCGGGGCGGGGCGGCCCGGCAGCGCGAGGCGTACCGCAGGCGCGGCGATCTGCGTGACGTGGTGGACGATCTGACCGTGCAGTGAAGGTGCGGCGTGCCTATGCTCCGGTCGGCAACTCGGAGCAGGCCCTCATCCGGGCATTGACCTGCTGCCGCCGCGCAGATGCACTGGGCGGGCCGGCCATGGGAGCGGCCCGTATGGCATCACGGCGAGGCTCGGCCGCACCGTCTTGCCAGGCGAGCACGATCCGGCGACGCGAGGGAGCGTCAGCGGACCGGCCCGCAGGAGTGCAGGTCCAGCAGCCGGGTGCGGGCCGTCTCCAGGCGGTGTGCGAGCACCTCGGCGACGGCCCGGACGAGGGCAAGGCCGAGAGCGGGTTCCTCGTCGCACAGTGCACGCACCCGCGCGCCGTCAAACTCATAGGCGCGTACGGGGCTGAGCGCCTCGGCTCCGAAGTCCCAAGTGTAGGGGGCAAACATCCAGGACCACCCGAGCAGGTCGCCAGGCCCGAGCGTGTCGACAGTCACGGGGCGTCGGCTGGGGACCTTCAAGTCGAGGGTGACTGCACCCGAACGGATGACCCAGAACCGGTCCGCGGTGCCCTTCTCCTCGAAGATCCGGGCGTCCTGGGCAAAGGAGACCTCCCGGCCCAGCTCCATCAAGCGCTCCCGGTAGTGGGCGGGCAGGGCACGGAGCAGTCGCGTGGCAGCTGTCATGGCCCAACCCTTCTCGCCGTAGGTTCCTCCCGCCGCAGGCTCCCTGTGGGCACTACCTCTTTCAGAGCACACCAGCTTTCAGACCACACCAGGAGGCTGGTCCCGGCAACTCGATCAGCGTAGGGAAGCGACACAGAAGCGGTACTGAGCGGTAACCTTCCGTGATGCGACATGTTTAACGGTGGTCGGCCGTGATGGCTTAACTGCAACGCCGCTGCCCCTCACACAGGCCGTCCGCCCCGGCACCCGACTGGAGAGCACCCTCTTGAGCGATAACCCGCTGGCACCGCTGGATCTGGCCTTCTGGCATCTCGAGGCACCCGACCACCCCATGCACCTCGGCGCGGTGGCCACATTCGAGCCCACCGCCGGGAGGGGTCCGGAGCATGCCCTTGAACTGCTTGCCGCCAGGGCCTCGGCGATCCCACGACTGCGGATGCGGGTACGCAGCGTGCTGCTGCCACCGGGCGGGGCGATGTGGACAAAGCAGAAGGCCTTCGACGTCTCCCGCCATGTGCATCCGGCGTGGCTGACTGGGAATCATGGGTCGGCCGAACTGCACACTCTCGTCGGAGAGCTGATGGAGCGCCCACTCGACCGCGCCCGGCCGCCGTGGGAGGTCTATGTCATCGCGCACCCGGACGGCGGGCCGTTCTCCGTACTCGTCAAACTGCACCACGCTCTCGCCGACGGCCTGCGCGCGGTCACCATCGGGGCGGCTCTGCTCGATCAGGGGACTCGGCAGGTCTCCTTCTCCTCCGCGGCCAAGGCTCCGGCCGGGCCGCGACTGGCGATACCGGATCCGCGGCAACTCGCCGCCGGGCTCCGCTCCCGCCTAGGAGACGCGGAGCAGGTCGTGGGCATCGGCAGAGCGGTGATGAAGGCAACGTTGGATTCACGCCGCTCCGTCGCCTTGGCCACGACGCCGAGCGCGACGCGACGGGTGGCCACCGCCGTGCTGGACCTCGCCGATCTGCAGAAGATCCGCAGGAGCGGCGGTGGCACGGTCAACGACGTGCTCCTCGCGGTGGTCGCCGGGATGCTGCGCCGCTGGACGCTGGAGCGCGGCGAGGAGGTGACGGGGAGTGATACCCGAGCTCTGGTGCCTGTCTCGCGGTACCGCCCCCGAACCGTCGTACGGGCCGGAAACACTCTCTCCGGCTTTCTCGTCCGTCTTCCGGTGAGCGAAGCCGATCCGCGGGAACGACTGCGTATGGTGCGCATGGCCATGGACCGCAACAAGGCGGAGGGGCCCGGGCGCGGGCCGGGAGCGGTGGCGATGCTCGCCGACTACGTCCCGCCGCTCGGCCACCGGCTCGGGGCCCCGCTCGCGGGATTCGCGGCCCGGCTGCTCTACGACGTCCTCGTCACCAACGTGCCGCTTCCGGGCGCCGAACTCTCCCTAGGAGGCTGCCCGCTGACGGAGCTGTACCCGCTGGCGCCGCTGGCCCGTGGCCAGTCGGTGTCGGTTGCCATGTCCACATACCGCAAGCGTGTCCACTTCGGTCTGCTCGGGGACGGCCGGGCCGTTCCCGACCTCGACCGGCTTGCGACGAGCGCGTACGACGCACTGGCCGAACTCGCCGAGGCGTGTGCACTGCGTCCGGTCTGACTCTTTGCCGCTCAATCAGCAATAACGACGTGGGGGCGCCGAACAGCCGATGCCCGGGGTCATCCCGTGCGACTCATGGGGACAGGGCCGCGGGACCGCCCCTCGAGGAGACGGGCCCGCGGTGTGGGCGAGTGCTGAGAACTGCGTCAGTGGTGCATCCGGCTCGCCCGGGCGAGAGCGGGGACAAATAGGGCCGCGTCCACAGTTCCGATACCGGTCGCCATGTCGTAGCCGTCGTCCGCGGTGTAGCCGGTGACGCCCTGGTAGCTGTTGTCGGTGCCGTCGTTGACGTCGACGATGCCGGTCAGCGGATTGTGCGCGGATTCCCCGTTCAGTGCGTAGAGCGCATCGTGGATGTCTCCGAGGCGGTGGCCCGCGTACTGGTCGGCAAGGGCGATGATCCCCGAGAAGAGCGGGCTCGCCTCGCTGGTGCCGCCAGCTATGCCCCAGCCGATGTCGGTCGGGTCGTAGCTGGAGTACGTCCACGCCCCGCCGTTGACGGCCGCGGACATCGACATGTCCGGGGTGCCGCGGCGGCTGCCCACCACGTCCCGCACGCCGTTTTGGAAGGCCGGGCGGCGGAAGACGTGCGATTGGCCTCCGCCACTTGCGCCGTGATCGTTGTAGACGCTGTCCGGGCTCATGCGCCAGCCCTCGTCGTTCAGGTGCAGCTGGGTTCCTCCGACGGAGGTGACGAGTGGGTCGGAGGAGGGCCAGGAATTGACGCGGTACTTATAGAAGCCTTGGCCGTCGGGGGTGTTGTCGGTGGCTCCGCCATCACCGGACGCGGCGAGCATCGTCACATGATGCCTGGCTGCGTCCTTGAAGGCGTAGCGGAGATTGTCGATGCTGGAGTAGTCGCCCTTGTCGAAGCCGGGGAAGGTGTTCTCCGCCGCACCGAAGCTTTGCGATATGACGTCACCGACGCCGTGGTCGATCAACGACTTCTCGGCGGACATCATCTCGGGCAGACCGGTGACGCCCTCGGTCTCGGCGACCGCGGTCTCCACCAGAACGATCCTCGCACCGGGCGCGATGGCGTGGGCCACCTCGACGTCGAGAGTGGTCTCGCCCGCCCATCCGGTCATGGTGGAGTTCTTCGGGTCCCAGGGGGGAACATTCCCCCACTTGACGATGTCCACCTTGGTGGTGGGGATTCCGAACTGCTTGCTGTAGACATCAAGATCGTGCTGGACGGTCGGTGAGCCGAACGAGTCAACAATGACGATGGTGCGTCCTTTGCCTGTGATCCCCGTCCGATACAGCGGGCCGAGGTCGTATACCTGCTGGTACTGCAGTGGGTTGTAGCAGGCTATATTCCACTTGTTTTCGCACTCCTCGGTGGTGAGCGGGCTGCTCATGTTGCGGGCGGCGGCTGGTGTCGCGGCGGTCACGGGGAACGCTTGAGTTGCCGGGGCCGCGGTGGTCACCGTGGTGGAGACGTGCCCGGCCACGGGGGTGGTGAACGCCACAGCGGCGGCCAGAGCAGTGACCCCGGCGACTGCGACCGCCGCACGTGGCCGAGTTCTGGCTATGCGCATGAAATCTCCTTATGCGGAGGATCACCGCGTGATACGGAGGGTTACCACGCAGGACGGTTTCCTCGATTCCAACGGGCGGATCATGGGCGGGGCAAGAGCATTTAGCTTCGTATGATTAATCGCTTTGCCTATGAGCTGTTTTCTTTGCCTCTTCATAGGCCGCCAGGGGTGTGATTTACCCGCGAAAGCGAACATACAACCCTTTCGAGTGGCGGGAATTCGTGCCATTCGGACCACCCGGGTCGGAGAGCCGTAGCCATGACCAGGAGTCAGCCGACTGCCCCTCAGGTCTCGTTCACACAGCTGTTCATTCTCAGTGCCGCCTTCCCTCTGATGCCCTGCGCAGTGCTGTCGGCGGTCACCCCTTGAAGGCTGTCGTGCCGTTCGGTGTGCCAAGGCCGGTCGGTCCGTCATAGCCCTTCCTGGCGTTGCACAGGTAGCTCGGTGAGCAACTGCCGTTGGTGCCGAAGATGACATCGTTCAGCGCCGAAGTGTGCCCGTACGGGAACGAGGCCGGGTTGCTGCCCGAGGAGGGTTTGCCCGCATCCGCGTAGACACCGGCGATGATCGGCGATGCGGCGCTGGTGCCGCCAAAGACGTTCCAGCCGTTCGCCTGGTAGCTGTCGTAGATCGCCACACCGGTATTCGGATCGGCAACCGCCGCGACGTCGGCGACGGTGCGCTTGAAACAGCCGGAGTCCTTCTGCCAGCGGGGCTTGGACTCGTACTGCGAGCACCCGGAACCGGTGCCATCCTCTCCTGAGCTGGAGCCCCACACCGTCTCGGACCAGCCGCGCGAGCTGGAGTCCTTGGTCAGCGAGGTGCCCCCGACCGCGGTGACGCCCGGCGAGGCCGCCGGGTATTGCACGCCGTAACCCGAGTCGCCGGTGGATACGGTGATCACGACGCCCGGATGGTTGAAGTAGTTGTTGTCAGCCGCGGTGTCCGAGGGATCCTCGAAACCGCCGTAGCTGTTGGAGATATAGCCCGCACCCTGGCTGACGGCCTGGTTCACAGCCGCGCCCAGATCGCTCATCTCGTCCGAGTCGGCCTCGACAAGGATGATGTGCGCGTTGGGGGCAACCGCAGAGACCATGTCGAGGTCGAGCGAGATCTCACCGGCCCAGCCGGGGTCGGCGGCCGGGTAACGGGTACCGCCATTCTGGTCGATCTTCTTGAAACAGCCGTTCGCCCTGGTGCAGGCCGGCAGGCCGTACTGCGAACGGTACTTCGCCAGGTCCGACTCGGCGTTGGGGTCATCGTTGGCGTCCACGATCGCGATGGTGGCGCCGGAACCTCCGCCGGACGGCAGTTTGTACGCCTTTTGCAGATCGCGTGGGCCGAAGCCGGGCGGCGTACTGTACAGCGACAGCGAGAACTTCTGGGCAACATCGGTGCGCTCCAGCGCGTTGCACGCCATCTCACCGACCTTCTTCGGGACCGGACACAGACGCTTCACGTCATTGTGCAGGTGGGCTTCGGAAGTGGGCGCCGCACTCGCAGACGACGCACTCGAGGGCGCCGCAATCGTCATGGCACCGCCGGCCAGAATAGCCGCCGAGGCACTTGCGAGCAGGATGTTGCGGCGCTCGCGCTGTCTCCTGGCACAACTGCTGGGACCAAAGCTTTCGGATGCTTCGCATGTGGCCAACGAACAGCCTTCCTGGGGGATGGAGACAAGGCACGGCCGGGCCCTGTAAGGCACCCGTTCCGCGCGCGGTCCCGGGATATGGGTACTCGTGCGTTTGTTACTGCCCAGTGATGTCTCACGTGCCCAGGAAGCCAGTGGCACCTGTAGTTCCCCACAAGAGCAAAGCGCCTTAGGAAATACGGACGTTCGCGTCCCAGCACGATCGCAAACCCCTACGCCCCGGGGAAATGGGGGCTTGGCCCTCCATTTCCCCGGGGCGTCACCAAAGGGGTGTACAGGTATATATCGGTCACTCACAGCAGGCCCATGCAAGGCTCATGACGGCGGTTACTACCACCGAGGGACCGGACACCGCTCAGTCGGCGTACGCCGCAGTTCCGTCACGGCTTCAGCCACTCCGTTCACTAACAAACAGGGCATAGGCCCTAAATTTCATCAACCCTTATTTAGTCCACAAGAGTTACACATCATCAGACATTCCTCACCCGATCGGGTAGAGCGCACTGAGGAGTCGAGGGACGTGCGCAGCCACCGTGAGCTGCACTGTTGCACCCCCCACGCGTCTTGAGATCTCTTTCCGCCCGTCGGCAACCGGCGGCTCTTGTGCTGAGCGCGCCCCTCATCGCCACCCACGATTCCGGAATGAGCATCACATCCCAGCGGCCGACGTCTCGACGGGAGGGACGGTCGCACACCAGGGACCATGTCATGTTCTGGCCATGACAGGCCCTGGACGCTGTTGGGCTCTCAGTGCCGTGACAGGCCGCGATCACCGATCCCGGTCCGTATCGGACCGACTTTTCCCCTCACGCAGGAGACCGGTAGATGGACACGCAATCAGGCACCAGACGAAACATCGGCTTCAGCTCCGACAAGGGCCGGATATCCACGGCCTCAATGCTGCTCGCGGCGGTGGCACTCGCCCCGGCGAGCGCCGGGCAAGCAGCGGCTACCGGTTTCAGCCCTCTCGCGGAACCGTTCCAGGACAGCAACTGGGGCGGCTACGTTGCCACGGGCAGCTTCACCTCGATCAGCGGCTCGTGGACCGAACCTCACGTCACCTGCAACTCCACCAACGACCTGTTCGCCGCCTGGATCGGAATCGACGGATATGGCTCGCAGAGCGTCGAGCAGACCGGCGTCCAGACCGACTGCTCCAGCGGCCGACCGGTGCTCTCCGCCTGGTACGAGATGTATCCGGCTTCCCCTGTCTACTGGAGCGACCCGGTCTCCGAAGGGGACAGCATCAGCGCGTCGGTGGTCTCCAACGGCAAAGGCAACTACACCCTGACGCTCACCAACAACACCAAGGGCTGGAGCAAGCACACCACCCAGAACTTCAGCGCCCAGAACGCGAGCACGGAGGCAGTCATAGAGTCGCCGACCTCCAGCTACCCGTCCTTCAGCCAATTGAACTTCAACAGTGTCACCGTGGACGGGCAGGCATTCGATGCCGCCAACCCGCAAGCTCTCGACAGCAACGGCAATGTGCCGGGACCACTGTCCAACGGTTCGTTCTCCATGACGCCGAGCGGCTCCACGGCGCGTACCCACACCCGGCACAGCACCAGGCCGAAAGTCATCCGCTACTGAGCATCGGCCGCACGATCACTTGAGGATGCCGTAGCCGACGCCGCACCGCCGAGCCGTTCTGTTTCATTCCGCTCCGCATTGTGTATGCGCTTATTGTGCTCACTTGCCGCTCCCTTACTGAATCCTCGGAATCGGATGGTGCGAGGTGCCTTACAGCCTTGGCGTAAGGCGCCTCGCAGAACGGGCGCCTATTCCTTAAGCGCTGGTTGGTCAGGTCGGGGCGACCAGCGGGTGGGAGCGGCCCACATGCTCAAGCAGGGCTGCCAGTTGCGGCGGGGGTGGGGCGGTCGACCAGCGGTGCCAGTACACCTGCAGAC
>JAFAUH010000278.1 GCA_019243445.1 Streptomycetaceae bacterium
AGTCGGAGTAGCTGTTCAGCGCGGCCGACTCGTTGTGGGCGTGCACGTTCGCCACGTGCTTGGTGATGTTGGTGGTCTTGGTGAAGCTGAACTTCAGCCGTCCCAGGGCCTCACGGCCCGGCAGCAGTTCGGCGTCCTGAGCGCTAAGCTCATCGATGTTCATGCTCATGACAGTGACCTTTCGAGGTGGATGGTGGATGTGGGATTGTGCAGGGGAGGTGTTACTGGGCGATGACGATCGACTGGCCGGCCTCGGACTGCGCCGTGGCGTAGTCGGAGTAGCTGTTCAGCGCGGCCGACTCGTTGTGGGCGTGCACGTTCGCCACGTGCTTGGTGATGTTGGTGGTCTTGGTGAAGCTGAACTTCAGCCGTCCCAGGGCCTCACGGCCCGGCAGCAGTTCAGCGTCCTGAGCGTCGAGTTCGCGCGGGTCAAGCATGATTCTCCCTGAGGAATGGGTGTGTACGGTCGGACTCCGGCGCCCTCGCGCTGCGGTGTCCAATGCGGCCGGACGTTCTGTCCAACGAGATTGGACAGTAGTCGATCCCCTCCTCCCGCGCAAGAGGTGTCGGGGCGGGGCTGTCCAAACGTTCCGCGACGATCGCATGACACAAAGGAATTGCCAGGTGGGAGCCCCATACTTCACCCACCCGCCCTCGTTGATCCTCGTAGAATCAATTGCGCATGGACGGACTTCACTCGGCGACGAGCGGGAAGCAGCCACCAGTGGCCAACGCACTGCAGCAGATCATCAAGGAGCAACTCGACCAGCACAGCTGGTCCTACGGCGAGGTCGCCAGAAGGGGCGGCATCCCACGTTCGACCGTGCACCACCTGGCCACCGCTGAACGCCTCGTGCGCATGCCACTGCCTGCCAGCCTCGAGGGCCTGTCCAAAGGTCTGGAGCTGCCATTGGACACCGTGCGGCGGGCCGCTGCCGAGGCTTGCGGAATCCACGTGTACTCCGAGGGACCGTCCTCCACCCCCTCCACCACCCACCACGATCCCGACGTCGACACGCTGATCGTCAGCGTCCAACAACTCTCCTCCGAAGACCGCAAGCACGTCGCCGCCTTGGTCGAGTCCCTGCTGGACCGCACACGCAAGGCTGACCGAGACGACTAAGACGATCGATCCACGCTCCTTGGTTCCCACTTCGTGGGATTTCCGGAAAAGATTGCCGACTTGGCAAAAAACCCAGGATTCAGAGTTATCGTCTGATTCTGGCCCAGGCCGTGAGCGGCACGGACCTACCTACGGGCGCACAGGGGGACATGTGCTTGTTGTACACGGTGGATCCACCACAGCCGTCATCCGCGGCCGAACCGGGGAATCAGTCGTTCTGCTGTCCGGAGAACTGCCCGAGGTGCTGACCGACGCCGCCATCGGCGAACTCGTCGACCTCGCGGCCGCACTCCTTACCGACGAGGAGATACAGCTCTTCCGCCGCTGCCTGGATGCTGTCCGGCAAGGCGAGACGATTAAGCGCCGCCGTATCGAGATCGACGGCGCCGTACTCACCGTCTACGCCGAATAACCGTCTACGCCGAATGGAGGAGGCAGGTGGAGGAGGCCGGCAAAGGGCCTGTGCAGTGCCTGACTCCTTCCGTACGGCACCGTATGACACGGTCCCGTCCAGCTGGTGTTACCGGGCGGCTAATCTCATGGGCATGACCGACGCGCGTGACGCCCTGCTGCAGCAGATCAAGGACAAAGCCGTAGTACACGGCAAGGTGACCCTCTCCTCGGGCAAGGAAGCCGACTATTACGTCGATCTGCGGCGGATCACCCTCGACGCGCAAGCCGCGCCGCTAGTCGGCCAGGTCATGCTCGATATGACTGCCGGCCTCGACTACGACGCGGTGGGCGGGTTGACACTGGGCGCCGACCCGGTCGCCACGGCGATGCTGCACGCTGCCGCTGCACGCGGCAGGCGGCTGGACGCCTTCGTGGTCCGCAAGGCGGGCAAGGCACACGGTCTGCAGCGTCGGATCGAAGGGCCGGACGTGAAGGGCCGCAGAGTGCTGGCGGTAGAGGACACTTCGACCACTGGCGGCTCCGTGCTGGCCGCCGTTGAGGCACTGCGTGAGGCGGGCGCGGAGGTCGTCGGTGTCGCGGTGATCGTCGAGCGTGGCGCCGCCCCGGTGATTGCGCAGGCGGGCCTGGCCTACTACCAGGCGTACGGACTGAAGGATCTCGGACTCGCCTGACCCCTTCTCATCTGAACTTGCTCTGGCCTGTGCTTACAGGCGGTCGTCCGAGGTTTCACGTGAAACTTCAGACGACCTCCCACGCCCGTGTTGCGGGCAGTGTGGAGCTTTGCGTGGAGTCTGCGAAGATGAGGACGACGATGACATCCGGGACGCTGATGCGTCCTCCGCCGTACAACTCCGTGTATCACCCGCATATCAAAGGACCCGCACACCACAAGGAGCGGACACATGCCCATCGCAACCCCCGAGGTCTACAACGAGATGCTGGACCGGGCGAAGGCAGGCAAGTTCGCCTACCCGGCCATCAACGTGACCTCGTCGCAGACGCTGCACGCCGCGCTGCGCGGCCTCGCCGAGGCGGAGAGCGACGGCATCATCCAGATTTCCACCGGCGGTGCGGAGTTCCTGGGCGGCCAGTACAGCAAGGACATGGTCACCGGTGCCGTCGCGCTCGCCGAGTTCGCGCACATCATCGCCGAGAAGTACCCGGTGAACGTCGCGCTGCACACCGACCACTGCCCGAAGGACAAGCTGGACGGCTACGTACGTCCACTGCTTGCGATCTCCCAGGAGCGCGTCGCGGGCGGCCGCAACCCGCTCTTCCAGTCCCACATGTGGGATGGCTCCGCGGAGATCCTCGCGGACAACCTCGCCATCGCACAGGAGTTGCTCGCCGAAGCCGCCAAAGCCAAGATCATCCTGGAGATGGAGATCACCCCGACCGGCGGTGAGGAGGACGGCGTCTCGCACGAGATCAACGACGAGCTCTACACCTCGATCGACGACGGTTTCCGTACCGCTGAGGCCGTCGGTCTGGGCGAGAAGGGCCGCTATCTGCTCGCCGCATCATTCGGCAATGTGCACGGTGTGTACAAGCCGGGCAACGTCGTGCTGCGCCCGTCGATCCTGCGCGAGCTGCAGGACGCGGTCGGCCAGAAGTACGGCAAGACCGACCCCTTTGACTTCGTCTTCCACGGCGGCTCCGGCTCCACGATCGAGGAGATCAACGAAGCCTTGGACAACGGCGTGGTCAAGATGAACATCGACACCGACACCCAGTACGCCTTCACCCGTCCGGTGGCGGCGCACATGTTCAAGAACTACGACGGTGTGCTGAAGATCGACGGTGAGGTCGGCAACAAGAAGGCATACGACCCGCGTTCCTGGGGCAAGTCCGCCGAGGCCGGCATGGCCGCGCGCGTCGGCGTCGCCGCCGAGAACTTGCGCTCCGCGGGCAAGAAGCTCACGTGAGTTCGCGGCTGCAACGTTCCCCGTTGCAACATTCTCCGTTGTGACGTTCCCCGTTGTGACGCTTGTGGGCCCGGCAGATGCCGGGCCCACAAGCGTACGGCGCTAATGCCTCAGCTCGGCGTATGCCTCGGCACTGCTGTCCTTGAGGAACTGCCAGCACCTCTCGGCTTCGTCCTTCTCGTTGATCGCGTCAGCCGCACGCGCGAGCGCGGCGAGGCAGCGCAGGAAGCCGTGATTTGCCCGGTGGTCCCAAGGGATAGGGCCGTGTCCCTTCCAACCGGCCCGGCGGAGCTGGTCGAGACCGCGGTGGTAGCCCGTCCGGGCATACGCATAGGACGCAACTACTCGGTCACCTTCGAACGCCTCGTCGGCGAGCATGGCCCAGGCCAGTGAGAAGCCGGGAAAGTCTGCCGCGACCTGCTGCGGCGACGCGGACTCCTCTGCCAGTATGCGGTACGGCTCTTCGGTCTCCGGAATGTACGTCGGCTCCGGCCCGCCCAACAGGTTCTTGTGAGAGCTCATGCATGCAGTCTGCCACTCGCTCATCTGTCCCTGATCAGACTATCGACGGGCATCGACGGAGAAGAGTCCTTCGCCTACGACCTTGTCGTCAGCGCGGCACCGTGAGCCGCCATGCCCTCGGCTGCACCGTCCAGGTACGCCTGTGCACTGGGCCCGCCTCCGACTCGTCCGCGCGGTAGCGGAAGTCCCGCCCGGAAACGGTGAGGACTTGTGCGTGTATCCGCAGCGATCCATGGCCCTCCGGATGCCGGACGAGGACCTCGGCGAGGCCGTCGGCCGGGGCGCGCACCGACACCTCGTGCACCGGCTGATCCAGGTCGGCGAGGACTACACCGTCCGCCTCGACCCGCAGCCGGTGGCCCGCGGCACCTCCGTTCTTCGCGTCAGCTCCACCCGGGCCCCTGCCGCCGGGCAGCGGCAGGGAAGGCAGCGGCAGGGAGGGCAGCGGCAGGGAGGGCAGCGGTGCGGTGAGTGCCCGTACCAGGGTGCGAGCACCGCGCCCCAGCCAGTGGCCCTCGGTTTGCTGCGCCGCCGTCCCGCTGTCGCCCCCGCCCTCGGGACCGCCGGGAATCTGCAGCGCGCCCACCACGATGCCGTCGCAGTCGTCCACCAGTAGGTCGAGCGCCCGCTCTGCTCCGTCGAGCACGGCCCGCGCCGCCGCCACCGCCGACAGCGGTACACCGAGTGCCCGCGCCAGAGTCAGCGTCGGCCGCTGCCCGACCGGAACCAGCGACAGCGCGGCCTCCTCCAGCATCCGTTCCCGGTGCAGAATACGCACCGTCCGCAGCAGTGCCTGGTCGTCGCCGACGACCACCGGACGCCGTCTGCCCCGGTGGGCCAACGCCCACTCCAACTCCTCCCGCGATTCCGGAATACAGATTTTCAGCGATGACGCGCCTGCCCGTAGGACGTCCTTCGCGATCCGTACGGATTCGCCGTCCATCGTGCGGGCAAGCGGGTCGATGACCACCAGTAGCGGACGTTCGGCCGAGGCTGGAGCCGACACCTTCGTCCTTCCTCAGGTAAAATCTCGGTGCAAGAGCCCCTTGCGCCTCTGCGCCAGGGGCTTCGTCTATTCCGGGGCACCGGTTCGACGGCTCTTACGCACGTGGGACCATGCCCCGCCCGGAAGGGGTGTACGCCTGTGCCCGCACTTGTGCTGCTCGGTGCTCAGTGGGGTGATGAGGGCAAGGGTAAGGCCACCGACCTGCTCGGTGGCTCGGTGGATTACGTGGTGCGATACCAGGGCGGCAACAACGCTGGTCATACGGTCGTCGTCGGCGACCAGAAGTATGCGCTGCACCTGCTCCCCTCCGGCATCCTCTCACCGGGATGCACCCCGGTGATTGGCAACGGCGTCGTCGTCGACCCGGCCGTCCTGCTCTCCGAGCTGAACGGTCTCGACGAGCGCGGCATCGACACCTCCAAGCTTTTGATCAGTGGAAACGCGCACCTGATCACGCCGTACCACCAAACGCTGGACAAGGTCACGGAACGCTTCCTCGGCAAGCGCCGGATCGGCACCACTGGGCGTGGCATCGGCCCCACCTATGCCGACAAGATCAACCGAGTCGGCATCCGGGTGCAGGACCTGTTCGACGAGTCGATCCTGCGGCAGAAGGTCGAGGCCGCGCTGCACGACAAGAACCAGATCCTCGTCAAGATCTTCAACCGCCGGGCGATCTCCACCGAGCAGGTCGTTGAGGAGTACCTCGGCTACGCGGACCAGATCAAGGACTACGTCGCCGACACCACCTTGGTACTCAACCAGGCGCTCGACGACAACAAGGTCGTCCTCCTCGAAGGCGGCCAAGGCACACTGCTCGACGTCGACCACGGCACGTACCCCTTCGTGACCTCGTCCAACCCCACCGCCGGCGGCGCCTGCACGGGCTCCGGCATCGGCCCGACCCGCATTACCCGTACCATCGGCATCCTCAAGGCGTACACGACGCGAGTCGGCGCCGGCCCGTTCCCGACCGAACTGCTCGACGAGGACGGCGATGCGCTGCGCACCATCGGCGGCGAGCGCGGTGTGACCACCGGCCGTGACCGGCGCTGCGGCTGGTTCGACGCGGTGATCGCGCGCTACGCAACGCGGGTCAACGGTCTGACCGACTTCTTCCTCACCAAGCTGGACGTGCTCACCGGCTGGGAGCAGATCCCGGTGTGTGTCGGGTACGAGATCGACGGCAAGCGCGTCGACGAACTCCCGTACAGCCAGAGCGATTTCCACCACGCCAAGCCGGTGTACGAAATGCTGCCGGGCTGGAGCGAGGACATCACGAGGGCAAAGAGCTTCGAGGACCTGCCGAAAAACGCCCGGGGCTATGTGAAGGCACTCGAGGAAATGTCGGGGGCACCGATCTCGGCAATCGGTGTCGGTCCCGGACGCGACGAGACCATCGAGATCAACTCCTTTCTGTGACCTCAGCCGTGATCTGACCTCAGCTGTGGTCGGCGGGCGCAGCGCCCGCCAGCCACAGCCCAGGGGCAGGCAGGCATAGGACTGTCGAGGTCACTTCGTACGACGAGGACACTGGGCGCCTTGATAGCGAGGCGGGCACCGAATGTCGTTTTGCGGATACGGAAAGTCACGGCGGGGAGCGGTTTTCGCATCCGAGCTTGTGGGCCTCGCGAGATTCCGTACGGGAGGCGCCTCTCCGCACAATGTCTGATTTGAGCTATTTGAGATGCTGTGTCAATCTCAAGGGAGCACGCGCCGTATGAGGCTTTCTGGTCCGGAAAGGGCCAGAAGAAAAGGAGCGACTCATGCGTATCCGACTGACTCGCGCCCTGGCAAGCGGAGCCGTATCGACGGCCCTGCTCCTCGCTGGGGCCCCGCTCACCGGGGCTGGAGTGGCTGCGGCAAGCCCTCGCCCCCAAGCGGTATCCCACACCGCATCGCCCCAGATTCACCCCTACCGACGCTGCTACCGCCTGCCTGGGCACTGGCGCTGGATTCGTCGGGGCCACCGCTGGATCCACATCTACATTCCGGGCCGTTGGGTCTGCCGCCCCCTCCCGGTCGGCCACCGGAGCTAGCCCCGGAGCTAAGAAGACATGGGCGCGACTCCTGCTGACGATCTTTGGCCGAGAGGGCCTGAAGGATCAGCAGGAGTCGTGCTTTTTGGTGAGTCGACAGCTTCTGTGCAGATATGCAGATATAGCGTCAGAGACTTACGTGTGCTGAAACTACGTACGCTGAACTACAGTTCCCTACTGCTGGAGGCTCTTACGCCCAGCAGCCGTTGACGGTCGCAGCCAGGCCGTCCATCGCATGCTTGATGTCCGACGGTGCCGCAGTGGAGCCGTTCTCAGTGAATGAGAAGATCTTCCACCGGCCGTCCGCACCCTTGGTCAGCCCGCTGAGAGCTATGGCGCCGGTGAGGGTGCCGGTCTTGGCCATCACCTTGCCCACAGCGCACTTCGACTGCGGAGTGTCGAAGCGGTCCATGGCGGTGCTCAGCGTGCTGCCCGCCTCGCCCGCGATCGGCATGCCGTCGATGACGGGCTGCAGGGTCATGCGATAGCGAGAGCTGGAGTCGACTTCCAGGAGCTGGGAGAGAGTCTCGGCGGAGATCCGGTCGGAGCGGGAGAGGCCGCTGCCGTCGTAGAGCTGGAAGTTTTCCAGAGAGATGCCGTAGTGCTCCAGTACCTGCTGGACCACAGCCGTTCCGTCTTTGAAGGTGGCGTGACGGCCGGCGCCGAGGGCGGTCATCCGCAGCAGGGTCTCGGCTATGCCGGCATCGCTCGTTTTGAGCATCTGGTGCACGATGGCGCTGAGCATCGGCGAATAGTGAACGGCCAGCGGCACATCCGCGGCGTGAGCCTGGCTGCGGGTGACCTGGCCGGTGACGGTCAGGCCTTGTGCGGTGAGTTGGCGGGCGAAGACCTGCCCGGCGTCGATCGAAGTGTCCGTCACGGCGTGCTCGTTCACCACCAGGGCGCGGACGGGCGCGATGGTGTCGTTGTAGTAGCCCTGGTTCCAGCCGGTGGCCAGGGTGGGCGGGGGGAAGAGGCTGTCGTCCACCCGGACTCTCACCGTGTGCAGACCCATCCGCTTGAGCTTGGCGACCACGCTCTTGGCCATCGAAGCGAGGTCAGCGGTGGACAGCACGCGGTCGCCGCCGCCGACCAGGGTGACGATGCCATGGCTGTAGACGGCCTTGGTGGTGAAGCGATGGTTCGGGCCGAGGATGGTCAGCGCGGCGGTGGCGGTGGCGAGCTTGACGTTGGAGGCGGGCATCAGCGCGGTGCTGGCGTCGTGGTCCCATACCACCTGACCCGAAGTCGCGTCGATGACGATCCCGCTGAAGGTGCTGCCCAGACGGGTGTCCTGGACCCGGGAGTTGAGATTTTCGGCGATCCGCTGGTCGGCCGTGCCCGGTTCGTCCGCGGTGGTGAAGGTGGGGCTCGCGGCAGGGTTGTCGGCAGAGTTGTCGGTGGTGGTCGATTGCTGGTCGAGGGGGATGGCGTCGGCGACGGGTGCGGTGGTAGGGGTGCGGCCAGTGGCAGGGTTTTCGGCGGCGATGGCCGATTGCTGGCCGAGGAGGATGGCGCCGGCGACGGGCGCGGTGGCCGCCACAGTGAGCGCCCGGCGCACCGCCACCTGGCCGGACTTGGGCTTGCGGTGGCGGCCTCGGGAGGCGGGGTCAGTCATATCTGATTCCGGGCTTCCGTGTGGTGAGCAATCGGCAGAGGCCAGGAACCTACCAGGAGTTATGCCAATAACAAATGAACGTTGTGTGATGGAGGTGGAGGGCGGGCGGAGGACTCTTGAGAAGTTGGTGGATAAACCGGCCATTTGGTGGTTTGTCGGAAATGGGGTGTGTCATCTGCCACATCATGGGCGTGTTCGTGGGCCACTTGAGGTGTGGAGGGGGATGTGAGGTGTGGAGGGGAGATACGAATGCCTGACAGTGGAGCGGGCTCTCATGCTGCGACAGTGTGTCGGCGTCCGTCGCCGGGGCCATACAGAGTGCCTCTTACGGGTCGGTCGGCAGCTGCCTACTCTTGAGCCATGACCTCTCACGCCGATCCCGAGGCAGGCGCCGCCATCAAGGCAGCCGACCGTGCGCATGTCTTCCATTCCTGGTCCGCGCAGGCGACTGTCGATCCGCTCGCCGTCGCCGGCGCCGAAGGCTCGTATTTCTGGGACTACGACGGCAACCGGTATCTGGACTTCTCCTCTCAGTTGGTGAACACCAACATCGGTCACCAGCACCCCAAGGTCGTTGCCGCCATTCAGGAGCAGGCGGGCAGGCTCACCACGCTCGCGCCCGGCTTCGCCGTCGACGTACGCTCCGAGGCTGCCCGGCTCATCGCGGAGCGCACTCCGGGCGATCTGAACAAGATCTTCTTCACCAATGGCGGTGCCGAGGCGGTGGAGAACGCCGTGCGGATGGCCCGGCTGCACACCGGACGCCCGAAGGTGCTCAGCACATACCGCTCTTATCACGGCGCCACCGCTGCTGCGATCAATCTGACGGGGGACCCGCGGCGCTGGCCGTCGGACACGGCGTCGGCCGGGATCGTGCACTTTTGGGGGCCGTTCCTCTACCGCTCGCCGTTCCACGCGTCCACCGAGGAACAGGAGTGCGAGCGCGCGCTGAAGCACCTCGACGATCTGATCGCCTTTGAGGGGCCGCAGTCGATCGCGGCGATCATCTTGGAGACAGTCGTCGGCACGGCGGGCATCCTCGTCCCGCCGCCCGGCTACCTCACGGGCGTGCGCGAGATCTGCGACCGGTACGGGATCGTCTTCATCCTCGACGAGGTCATGGCAGGGTTCGGGCGCACGGGGGCGTGGTTCGCTGCCGATCACTGGGGTGTCACCCCGGATTTGATGACCTTCGCCAAGGGGGTCAACTCCGGTTATGTACCGCTGGGTGGCGTCGCCATCTCCGAGGAGATCGCAGAGACCTTCGCCACCCGCTCGTATCCTGGCGGCCTGACCTACTCCGGGCATGTGCTGGCCTGTGCCTCCGCGGTGGCGACGATCAACGCGATGCGTGACGAGAAGATCGTTGAGAACGCTGCCGAGATCGGGGAGAAAGTCATCGGCCCCGCACTACGCGACATGGCCGAGCGGCACCCCTCGGTCGGCGAGGTGCGCGGCATGGGCGTCTTCTGGGCGCTGGAACTCGTCAAGGACAAGGCGACGCGCGAGCCGCTGGTCCCCTACGGCTATGTGGCCGGTGCCGACAACATGCCGATGGCCGAGTTCGCCGCAGCGTGCAAACGGCGCGGCCTGTGGCCGTTCGTCAACATGAACCGTACCCACGTCGTCCCCCCATGCACGATCACCGAGCCGGAGGCCGAGGAAGGCCTCGCGATCCTCGACGAGGTGTTGGCGGTGACCGACGCGCACTGCGGCTGACCAGCGCATATCCGCATCAGCTGAAGCGGCGGCCGGGGCTTTGCCCGGCCGTCGCTTTTTGTCTTCCTGCGCTCCGCCGGAGATGCGCCAAAGCTTCCCGCAGATGAGAGGAAAATTATCGTTTTTAGCGGTACAATCGATGGGTGCGACGGCGATTGACCTAAGGATCGCAGGTCGCCACCTCCGGGGATTTAGGGAACACGGAACAGAAGGAAGCGAACAGTCATGGGGACGCGGGTCATCGTCGGAGTCAGCGGATCGCTGAGCAGCCTGGCGGCCCTGCATCATGCGATGGACGAGGCGCGCCGCACCGACGCGCTGCTCGTCGCGGTGCTCGCCTGGACTCCGCCGGGCGGTGAGGCCGCCTACCGGCGCAGCCCTTATCCCCCGCTGTTGAAGCAGGAGGAGAAGGCCGCGACTCAACAGCTCGACACTGCGTTCGAGCAGGCATTCGGCGGCTATCCGGACGACGTGCGCATCCGGTCGCTTACGGTGCGCGGCGAGCCGGGCCCCGTCCTCGTCGACGTGGCCGACCGCCCGGATGACGTCCTTGTAGTGAGTACCGGCAGGCGCGGCAACCGGTTGCAGCGCCTCCTCCACGGCTCGGTCACTCGCTACTGCATGGCTCATGCCCGCTGCGTCGTCACCGCCGTACCGCCCTCCGAACTCCTGGCGGAATTCGAGCACGGCCTGCGCCTCGGTGATCCGATAGCGCTGCTGGAGAAGGCACAGACTTCCCTGGGGTAAAGCTCCCTGGAATAAAGGTAGTTCTGAGCCGTGGGTTCACCCGGTCTGCCGCCCTCGTATCTCTCGCCCATCTTGTGCGAAGGCGGTAGTTCGCGGAGCCTGGGAAGGGGCCCGCGAAGCAGGGGGGAGAGAAGGCTGCCTTCGGCCGACTCGTATGATCCCCTCCTCAGAATCCTCTGGAGTGTGCCTGTGGCCTGTGACTTGTGGCTGGTTCCCCTTGTGGACGTGTTGTGCCACAGCCCCGATAACCCCTTCGCCGACGAGATCGCCGCGTACGACAAAGCGCTCGGCGAGGCAAGCCTGCCACCTATCCCGGTCTATAGCTACATGCCTGGCCTATCGGGCGATGTCGCACCCGTCGCCGGATTCGACTACGACGCGCTGCACCTCCTGCGCAGGGCCTATCTGCTGCGGCTGTGTGGGCTCGAGGTGACGCCGGTCGACGAACTCGGCAGTGACTACGAGCAGTTGCTGGAGATGTTCGAGCCGACCGTGCAACAGTCGCACCTGGTCTGGCACTACGACCACGCCGGTGCATACGTCCCGCTCGACTTCCCTGCACCCGTGGTCAACGACGAACTCTTCGCGGGCAGCGGTCCCTTGGGGTCGAGCCACGGTCTGTTGCGGGAGCTGGAATCCGTGGCCACAGCCATCGGCATCGATCCGGCCAATCCGCCTGCTGCGCCCGCCCCGCCCGCGCACCATACGACGCTCGAGGAGCGGGCCGCCCAACCCGCCTATGAAAACCATCCTTTCGCACGGGAACGTCATGTATGGCTCGGTCTGCATCTGGCCGCGACACGCAGCCTCGCCCAGGCATCGATGATCGTCTTCAGTTGACTGCAGGATCAGTTGACTGCAGGAGAGGAACTGCAGGAGACGACAGGAACTGCAGTAATGACCGGCGTCCGTCAGCGGTCCGTCAGCGGCCGGGCCCCTCGGGCGGCCGCTGGCGCGGCATGGTGGGGCGGCTGCCCGGCAGCGTCGGGAACCGGTTCTGCTGCCGACCGCCGTCGCAGCGCCGTCCCCCGCCGACCAGCGCCTGGGTGTGCAGCGGCGCGGGACCGGCGCGGAACTCCACCATCCAGTCCATCGTCTCGTCCCGTATCAGCTCTGAGATGTCTTCGCAGAACCGACGCAGCACGGCGAGACAACGTTCCACCGCCTCGCTCGCGGTGCCTTCGGCCGGGCCGAGCACCTCCCGCACGCTCTCCGACGTCCAGTCGAACCGCAGTGCTTCGAGCCTGCGGTGGACGGCCTGCGCTGTGGCGACATCCCGCATCCAGCCCGACGTCAGTCCAAACCACCGGTCGGCGCCGACACAGGCCGCCGCGACCAGCAGCCACATATATCCCCAGCGCGCCAGGCCCGGCTGCGCGGTGGCCAATGCCAGCAGCGGCAGGCTCATGCCCGCGGCCGTGCTGAGTACGGTGCCGATCCGCAACACCCGTGCGCCCCGGCGCTTCCACAGGCGGTCGTTCAAATACCACTCGATCGTGCGGATTGCGCCGTCCTCCGCCCAGCGGTAGAGCTCGTCGAGCCGGGCGGCGGGATGGCTCCAGTCACCGAGCGGGAACGGCGCGTCGCGCAGATCCCCGCGCGGCACGCGGCGCGGTGGGCGCCACGACGGCTGTCGGAGAGTGCCGTTCATGCGCCACCAACCTCTGGCGGGCGCGGCACTGCCGTTCTCTCGCTCGCTCTGCTGCCGGTCCTGCCTGTCTCTTCCTGTCCTCGCCTGCCGGTCGAGCGGCCCCGTCCCGTGGCCACGCGCGTTTCCGTCCCGAGGGGACCCCTCGGGGTGTTTGTCCGGTTGGCTCACCCGCGAACCCCTCCCACACTCGCAGTCCGATTCCTGCGCAGTCCGATTGCGCTTCACGCCAGAACCCCTTCTTACCGCCGAACGGCTGACTGTGGGCGGGCGGGCCATGGAAAACCCCCGAAAGGGCCGCGCCATCAGGTAAAGGATGTCCTGCAATCCACCCGAAAGTGTGATGGAGGTGCCGGAGCTCCAGGGTAGACGGTTCGTTCGGGCGTACGGAGGGCGGGCCGTAGGCTGGGGCCGTGAAGCTCCTAGTCATCGGCGGCGGCGCCCGCGAACACGCCCTGTGCCGTGCCCTCTCCCTCGACCCCGACGTAACCTCGCTGCACTGCGCGCCCGGCAACGCCGGAATCGCGGAGATCGCCGAACTGCACGCCATCGATCCACTCGACGGCGACGCAGTCGCCGAGCTCGCCGCGAGGCTGGGCGTCCAGCTGGTCGTCATCGGCCCCGAGGCGCCGCTCGTCGCCGGCGTCGCCGACGCCGTGCGCGCACGCGGCATTCCCTGTTTCGGCCCGTCCCGTGAGGCAGCGCAGCTCGAAGGGTCGAAGGCATTCGCCAAGGACGTCATGGCCGCAGCCGGCGTGCCCACCGCCCGTTCCTACGTGTGCAGCACGCCCGAGGAGGTCGACGCGGCGCTCAGCGCCTTCGGCCCGCCGTATGTGGTCAAGGACGACGGGCTTGCCGCGGGCAAGGGTGTGGTCGTCACCGAGGAGCTCGACGCCGCCCGTATCCACGCGCTCGCTTGCGACCGCGTGGTGATCGAAGAGTATCTGGACGGTCCGGAGGTCTCGCTGTTCGCGATCACCGATGGTGAGACCGTCGTCCCGCTGCAGCCGGCACAGGATTTCAAGCGGGCCTACGACGAGGACAAGGGCCCGAACACCGGTGGCATGGGCGCGTACTCGCCACTGCCGTGGGCTGATCCGAGGCTTGTGGACGACGTGGTGGAGACGGTGCTGCAGCCCACCGTCGACGAGAT
>JAFAUH010000304.1 GCA_019243445.1 Streptomycetaceae bacterium
CAGGGCCCGCGTTCGGTGTTCTTCGGCATGGATGGGGCAACGGGCTTGACTTGGGTCGGAGGGCCTGAGAACAGGGCGAAATCCCCCGCCGGACCGTCTGGGCGGGGACGGTAATGACACGAAATGGCCGAACGACCGGACCTATGAGATCCGGCCGTTCCACGTTTGCCCTGGTCAGCGAGCGGAGGATACGAGATTCGAACTCGTGAGGGGTTGCCCCCAACACGCTTTCCAACTGTTCGTCCGGGCGTTCGGGTGGGGCCGGGGACGTCCTGACCTGCGGCGGAATGCCTCGCCGGGTGGGCTGCGGACGGGGCCGGACGGGGGTGAATGAGACCAAAACTGAGACCAGGACACCGCCTCCTGCACCAGGTCGCGGGGGTGGGAGGAGTCAAGCGTCTGTGTCTTTGGGATGTCTGGTGGAGGCGTAGACGAGGTGGACGGTTCGGCGGGGCTCATCGATGAGGTAGCGCACGCGCCCACCCGCCGTTACTTCGTACTCCCACTGGGGGTACTGCGCGCCGCCGAGTGCGGCGGTGGCGAGGCGTCCGCGTAGCCGGTGCTGGCGATCTGGCTCTTTCCTTGACAGTGGATCGCTGCGCAACGCCTCGTAGCAGCGACGGGCGTTGCCTGGAGCCTCGGAGCAGAGGTCTCCCCAGCCTTTGGCTGCCTCACTTGTCGCGAACCGGAGCCGCCATTCGTCGCCGATTGGCGGTGGCGCAACATCGTCGCCACGCTTCGGACTCATGGAGCAGGCACCTCACCGTGGTCCTCATCAGGGAAGGCAGCGGTCAGCTGGGCAGTCAGCTCCGGGTCCGCGAGGATCCGTGCCGTGGCACGCCATTCGACGATGATCCGGTGCAGATTGGAGTGCACATCCAGCTCTGCGGCATCGCGAGTTGCACTGATGAGGTCGACGACGAACTCGCGTACTTCCTCGGCCGACAGATGCCGGGTCCACGGGAAGACCTCCGGCAGAGCCAGCAGGACTGCTCTCGCGCCTTCGTCGCTGCTGATCAATGCCGAGAAGAGGCGGGCGGTGACTTCGGCGGTTTCCTCGCGCTGACGGTCGTGACGTTCTGTGGTCAGGTAGAGGTCTTCGCCATCGCGTCGCGTTACGTGGATGCGCTGAGCACGCTCAACGGTGTCGGCGACGCGCTTGGAGTTCTTCGATAGATCGGAGAACGAAACGCTCAGAGTGGACATGATAAGGACGGTACTTCTGAACGTGTTCCGAAGTCAAGCCTATGGCGATCTATCGGCTCGCGGGCTCGGGCGGATAACGGAACCTGCCGGTCCGAGGCGCCGCGCTCAACCGCTCCGCAGTGGCATCATGCCCGTTACTGGCTAGTCATCCTCTGAAGTCCGTCGTGGCAGGGGCGTGGGGCACCGTGGAAGACCTGGCTGGTGTGCCAGGCTCGATGGGCTGCCGCGATGGGGCGGATGCCCGGCTGGGGACCGATGAGCTGACGGCCCGCGAGTGCTATGACGTGCTCGCGGGCGGCGGGGCTGCGGCCGATGAAGCGCTGCGAGACCAGGATGCGGTGCCCGTCGCCGATGCCGAGGACTCCTTTGTCGAAGAGCTTGTGGTGCAGTGAGCACAGGCACAGTCCGTTGTCGATGTCGTCCGGGCCGCCGAAGGCCCACCAGCGCACGTGCGCGGCTTCCAGCCCGACCGGTACCGTGTCGATCGTGCCGTCGTAGCCACAGAAGGCGCACTGGTATTCGTAGGCCGTCAGGACCCGTTCCCGCATCCGTCGGTCTCGCTGCTTCCGTGCGGCCGAGAGCAGTCCCATTTCGGCCGGCTCCAGCTCCAAGCCGACGGCCTCGCACAGCTCGCCGTGGAGTGAGGACGGGAAGTTCGTCTCGAGCAGGACGCGCGCCATTCGGCCGAGCAGCGACGGATCCCGCCGCAGCGCTGTCCGCAGCCCTGGTGCCAGCCGCCCTGCGGCGCCCGTCGCCCGCAACTCCCGCACCCCGCTGCCGGGGCTACCCGGCCCACGATCGTTGCGCACCTCCCACACCCCGTCGCTGACCAGATGATGGAAGGGATAAGCGGGCGTCGTCGGGTTGGGCGGACCGTACTCTGCCAGCAACCGCTTCAGATCCCCCTCCACAGCGCTGTACCGCAGATCGCCGTCGGCATCCTGCTGGAACCGGCCGAGGGCATACAGCAACAGCAACGGCTTGTGCGGGGCGCGCGTCCCGTTCCTGCTCCACTGCCTTAACTGCGCGGCACACTCGAGCCAGTCCATGACCGGCGATCGTAGCGGCGCGCTGTCTAGCACCCATCCCGGCATGAACAAGCATGTGCCTGACGTCGACGAGAAGTTGGAAATTTTGCTAGCAAATATCCGAAGTAAACGAGACCGAAACTGAGACCAAGGCATGACGATGACCCCGGCCGCTCAGCAGTCCGGGGTCTCGTTTTGCCTGTTCAGGCAGTGCGGAGGATACGAGATTCGAACTCGTGAGGGGTTGCCTCCAACACGCTTTCCAACTGTTCGTCCGAGTGTTCAGCCGGGTTCGTCATCGTCCTGACCTGCGACATAGCAGCTGGTAGCAGCTTCCTGGACGCCGTTGAACGGGGGTGAATGCAACCCGGACTGCAACCCTCGATGTCGGTCAGCGGGTGGCCGTCCAGCGCGTGAGTACGGTCGGGGAGTCGTAGTAGGGCTTTGTTAGGTGCGGAGGTGGGGTTCGGGGGTTGGTGCGGGTTGGCCGCATATCGAGCAAGCGCCGGTCCAGGTGGCCAGGAGGGCCTGGAGTTCGCGGAGTACCGCGTACAGGGTCATCCCTGAAGGAGCTCTGTGAGTCAAGCGCAGTGGTGACTGCCTGGTGTCCGTTTTTCTGCCGTTCCCGGCTGGTTTTGGCCGTGCCGGGGTGGCGTTCGGGGTCAAGGTGGAGCGCCCGGAGGCGGAGCCGAGGACGTACGACCTTGAGGCCGGACGGCAGGCCGGCGGATGGTGGTGATCGCCGGGACGGTATGGGTGTTGTGGGTTACGTGCCCCAAGTGCAGTCGTCTGATGTGGGCAGTCCGGCTGCGGTCATCCCTTCGCCTGGGTCCTCTCGCCTGCCGTGAGAGGGGGCATGGGGCGTTTCACATGTGACCTGGCGGGGTCAATCAGACCCGCGTTCGCGCCACCGGTGCCGGTGGGGAACAGACCCTGTGGCGACCTCGCGCCAGTCCACGGCCGGAACGTCTCATGCCGCACCCACAGCAGTGGTGGGAGCGGAAGGGGCGGATGTGTTGTCCAGGGCTCGGATGTGTCCGTCGCGCATGCCGTAGAAGACCAAGGTGGCCAGTTCGCGGGCGGCGGCGGTCTTGGCGATGTTGCGTGCCTCCTTGCCACGTCGGGCGATGAGGCGGTCCTTGACGGCTCGGATCGGTGAGGTGGCGGGCTGGCGCTGGACCGCCTCGATCAGCGCCCACCGCAGGGTTTTGGAGCCTTGTTTGGTGATGTGGCCGCGGGCGACCTTGAGGTCGGACTCGCGGTGACGGGGTGTCAGGCCTGCCCAGCAGGCGAGTTTCTGCGGGCGGTCGAAGCGGGTGATGTCGCCGATCTCGGCGACGATGACGGCGGCCAGGATCGGCCCGATCCCCGGCAGAGCCAAGATCGCGGCGTAGCCGGCATGGCCGGTGAGGAGCTCGGCGATGGCCCCCTCCAGCACGGTGATCTCGCCGGTGTAGACCTCGATCAGCGACTGCAGCGAGCCGACCTTGCCGCGGTAGGGCTGCGGCAGCGCCAGCTGGTCCAGCCAGGCACTGCCGCCCACCCCGAACAGGTCCGAGTAGGTGACCGGAATGCCCAGCTTGGCCAGCACCGCGTGCACCTGGTCCTTGGCACTGGTGCGTGCCGACACCAACTTGGCCCGGTAACGGGTCAGTTCCCGCAGATCCCGCACCTCGTGCGGCGCGATCCACGCTTCGGGCAGCCGGCCCATCCGCAGCAGATCGGCCAGATCGGTAGCGTCCCGCTCATCGTTTTTCACCCGCCGGTAGCTGAACGCCTTGACCCCCAGCGGATGCGCCAAGTGCACCTGCGCTCCCGCCAGTTGCAAGGTATCGGCCGCCCAGTACCACCCGTATGTTGCCTCTACCACGACCTTCGGACGCTCACCGGCCTTGGCGATCTCCGCGCGCAACGCGCCCGGCGAGTTGGTGATACGCGCTTTGCCCAGCCGCTCGCCCTCGCTCGTCATCCGCACCAGCACCGACCTGCGCCGGTGCAGGTCCATTCCCACGATCTGCTGACCGTCATACGCTGCGGTCATCAGGGGCCTCCCATCCTCGAGGATTGGATGTGATGACCCCGAGTGTCCGTCTGGACACCGGAACCGTCACGGGGAGCGGAGGCCCCGCTCCTTCATCGCATCAGGCCGGCGCAAGGGCTTTTGGGTCGAGTCGCAAGAGGGTGCAGAACGCTTGGGCCAGTGCGGCCATGGTCACGTGGCGGTGCCAGCCGAGGTAGCTGCGGCCTTCGAAGTGGTCCAGGCCCAGGCCGTCCTTCAACTCCCGGTAGTCATGCTCGATCCGCCAGCGGATCTTGGCCAGGCGGACCAGGGTGCGCGGCGGGGTGTCGGCGGGAAGGTTCGAGAGCCAGTAGTCAGTCGGTTCGCCGGCGCCGGGTGGCCATTCGGCCAGCAGCCAGCATTCGGGCAGCGATCCGTCGGCCGCGCGGGGGATGTCCTTGTTGGCCGGGCGGACGCGCAGCATCACAAAGCGGGAGCGCATGACGGCCGTCGGGTCGTCTTTCGTCTTCTTGCTTCCCTGCCGCCAAGTGACGGTGCGGGCTGCCTTCTTCCCGGCGGCCAGCACGATCTGCTTGAGGCTGGACGGCGGTGCGGGGTAGCACGGCCCGGGCCGGCGTCCCCGGCCGCTGTAGGGCGGCGTGTGCGGGCGGGCCTGCCCCCGGTAGGCGCTGGTGCCGGCTTTCACTGCCACCACGTACTCCAACTCCCGCTCTTGCAGGGCGAGTCGGAAGCCGGTGGTGTCCCCGTAGCCGGCGTCGGCGACCACCGGCAGGTCGGGCAGTCCCCACTCCTCGTCGCGCACCTCGTCGAGGGCGTCCAGGGCCAGCCGCCACTTCTCGCGGTGCCGCACCGCATCGGGGATCTTGGCACGCTCACGGCGCTGCCGGA